>NZ_JBFTQF010000002.1:0-489588 GCF_056398865.1 Arthrobacter sp. 01T419 | reverse complement strand
CGCCCGCTCCGTGCCCTGCTCCCTGATCAACGCATCCAAAGACTCAACCCACTCGGCAGTCTCTTCCGGATCACGATCAGGCAGCTGGGAAGTCAACCCGCTAAGGATGTGTGAGGTCTCTTCTCCTGCAGCCACGTCCAACCTCTCTTCATTGAATGTCTGGGCGCTTGCACTGTGGTGCGCGCTGAAACGGCGTAGAAATTTCGTATTGTGAGAATAAAATTCTGTAATTCGAGATTAGCTATGCGTTCGCTGGGCGTCAATCCGGCGCCGCAGAGACTAGCGCCCACAAGGCCTTACGGCGGCGAGACTGCCATTTGTGACCGCGATTGGGGCCGTGGCCCTTGACCAAAGGTGATCCAGCTCATACAGTTATTTCACTATTCAATAACTAGATTCCACGATGCGAAAAAGCTTCATCCTCTCACAGTGTCTCGGAAGCCTAGTTGCAGCACCACAAAGAAGTGGAGATCCACGATGCAATCGACTCCCCCAGTCGGCGTCACGACGGCTCCGGAACCGACCACGCTGCCAGCCAGCTCGGCCCATCCGACCGTAGGAAATGAAACCCTTTGCGATGTAGCGTCCGTCGCAGCAGGCCGAACCATCAGCCCCAGCCTTTACAACCTCGACCTTGCCCCCACCAAGAAGGAGGGCAGGCGCTGGACCAGTTACAGCATCTTCACCCTCTGGGCCAACGACGTCCACAGCCTTGGCAACTATGCGTTCGCCATAGGCCTCTTCTCGCTTGGCCTGGGCGGGTGGCAAATCCTCGTGGCCCTTGGCATCGGCGCGGTCTTGCTGTTCACCCTCCTGACCTTCTCCGGATTCATGGGCCAGAAGACCGGCGTTCCCTTCCCCGTGATGAGCCGGATCAGCTTCGGTATCCGGGGCGCCCAACTTGCCAGCCTGGTCCGCGGGGCCGTGGCCATCGCCTGGTTCGGTATTCAGACCTACCTCGCCTCTGTGGTGCTCCGGGTCATGCTTGTCGCCATGTTCCCCGGACTCAAGGACATGGATGCCAACTCCATCCTGGGCCTGTCGACGCTCGGCTGGATCGCCTTCGTATCGCTCTGGATTGTCCAGCTGGTCATTGTCAGCTTCGGTATGGAAATGATCCGCAAGTATGAGGCCTTCGCTGGCCCGATCATTCTCGCCACCATGCTGGCCATTGCCATCTGGGTCTTCGTGGAGGCGGGGGGAGCCATCCAGTGGTCCGGTATCAAGGGCCTCGAAGGCGGCGAGATGTGGCGCACCATCTTTGCAGGCGGTGCACTCTGGGTCTCCATCTACGGCACCTTCGTCTTGAACTTCTGCGACTTCACCCGTTCCTCGGTGTCCAAGAAGTCGATTGTCCGCGGCAACTTCTGGGGCATCCCCATCAACATGCTCCTGTTCGGCGCAATCGTGGTCATCATGGCCGGCGGCCAATACAAGATCAATGGCAAGATCATTGAAAGCCCCTCGGACATCGTCCAGAGCATCCCCAACACGCTCTTCCTCGTCCTGGCCTGCCTTGCCTTGCTGATCCTGACCATCGCGGTGAACCTCATGGCGAACTTCGTGGCACCCGTCTACGCCCTCACCAACCTGTTCCCCAAGCACCTGAACTTCCGTAAAGCTGCGTGGGTCAGCGGCACCATCGGCCTGGTCATCCTGCCGTGGAACCTCTACAACAACCCCTTGGTGATCGTGTACTTCCTGGGCGGCCTTGGCGCCCTGCTTGGACCGCTGTTCGGCGTCGTCATGGCCGACTACTGGCTCCTGCGCCGCGGCAAGGTCAACGTCCTGGACCTTTACACGGACAACCCTTCCGGCACATATTTCTACAAGCGTGGCGTCAACCCCCGGGCGATCGCCGCGATGGTTCCGGCCGCCGTCGTCGCCATCCTCATCGCGTTCATTCCCGCACTGGAGGCCGTAGCGCCGTTCGCTTGGTTCTTCGGCGCAGGCATTGGGGCCTTGTGCTACTACTTGTTCGCGGACAAGAAGCAGCAGCACACCGACGTCTCCGGCGAGCCGATCTCCGTCGTCAGCAACCACTAAGAACCGCCAGAAGCCCGACTCGCTCGCAGAAAACGCTGTTTTGGCCCGTCAAAACGACAACAACTGCGAGCCAGTTGGGCTTGCAGGGCTACCAGGCAACCCAATCTAGGAGGAACCCATGCGAATCCTCGTCGCAAACGTCAACACCACCCAATCCATGACCGACTCCATCGCGGCCCAGGCGCGAAGCGTCGCGGCTCCCGGCACCGAAATCATCGGCATCACCCCACGGTTCGGCGCCGATTCCTGCGAAGGCAACTTTGAAAGCTACCTCGCCGCCATCGCCGTGATGGACCGCGTGGTCAACTACCCCGAACCGTTCGACGCCGTTATCCAGGCCGGTTACGGCGAGCACGGCCGCGAGGGGCTCCAGGAGCTTCTTGACGTTCCGGTGGTGGACATCACCGAGGCCGCGGCCAGCACTGCGATGTTCCTCGGCCACAAATACTCCGTGGTCACCACTCTGGACCGCGCGGTCCCGCTCATCGAAGACCGCCTCAAGCTCGCCGGGCTGGACGACCGCTGTGCCTCGGTCCGCGCGAGCGGCATGGCCGTGCTGGAACTCGAGGAGTACCCGGAACGCGCCGTGGAAGCCATTGTGGAACAGGCTGAACGCGCCGTGCGTGACGACAAGGCAGAGGTCATCGTCCTCGGCTGTGGCGGCATGGCCGGACTCGACGAACAGATCCGCCAACGCTGCGGAGTGCCGGTAGTGGATGGGGTGGCCGCTGCGGTGACCATTGCCGAGTCGCTCGTCCGCCTGGGACTGTCCACGTCCAAGGTCCGGACCTACGCCACACCGCGTCCGAAGACCGTCATAGGCTGGCCACTGACCACAACGGACACGACGACGGCGGACGCCCCCGCCGCGCACTAGCTCAACAAACAGGARAACCGCGTGAGCGAAACTATCCCCACCCAGCCCCGTGTCGCCGTCGTCACCGGAGCTGGTTCCGGGATCGGGCGGGCAGTCGCCCGGCTTCTGTTGGCCGAAGGCTACCGCGTTGCCCTCGCCGGACGCCGGGAAGCGCAGCTTCTCGAGACGGCTGACGGCCACCCCGAGGCGCTTGTGTTGCCGTGCGACGTGACAGTGCCCAACGACGTCGCGCGCCTTTTCCTGGCGGCCCGCCAGCGCTGGGGGAGGGTCGACGTCCTGTTCAACAATGCGGGCATCTTCGGTCCTTCCGGAGGTGTGGACGAGATCAGCGTGGCCGATTGGAATGCCACGCTTGCCGTGAATGTCACCGGCTCCATGCTGTGCGCGGCCGAGGCTGTGCGGACCATGAAGTCGCAGGAGCCGCAAGGCGGCCGCGTCATTAACAATGGCTCTATTTCGGCGCATTCCCCGCGGCCCTTGTCCGTGGCGTACACCGTGAGCAAACACGCCATGAGTGGCCTGACTAAGAGCATTGAGTTGGACGGGCGTCCGTTCGGCATCACGTGCGGGCAGATCGATATCGGCAACACCCGCACCGAAATCATGGACACCATCGGCGTGGGCTCGGGCGCGCTCCAAGCCGATGGCAGCAGGCGCGTCGAGCCGATGTTCCCTGTGGAGGACGCCGCACGGGCGGTTCTCATGATGGCTAACATGCCGGCGTCGGCCAATGTTGGTTCCGTGGTGGTGACCGCGGCGGGCATGCCATTCGTGGGCCGCGGCTAGAAAATCGACCAGCCCGTGCGGGTGGTGAACTCGTCCAGGGCAGCGACGCCCGCCAGCGAATTCCCGGATCGTCCCAGTCCAGGGCTCCAGACGCAGATGGTGCATTTATTGGGCACTACGGCGACGATGCCGCCTCCTACCCCGCTCTTGCCGGGGAGTCCCACGCGGTAGGCGAATTCGCCCGCGGCGTCGTAGGTGCCGCACGTCAGCATCACGGCATTGATCCGTTTGGTCTGCGAGGGGGACAACAGCGGCGTGCCGTCTCCGCGTAGCCCATTGTTGGCCAGGAACCTGCTCGCAAGGGCCAAGTCAGTGCAGCTCATTTCGAGTGCGCACTGGTTGATGTAGGCCTCAAGGACCGAGTCCACGGGGTTTTCGAGGTTTCCGTAGCTAGCCAGGAAGTGTGCCAGCGAGGCATTGCGGTGACTGTTCGCCGCCTCGGACGCGGCCACCTCGGGGTCGGTGTCAAGAGAGGCGTTGCCGCTTTCTTGCCGGAGCAATTCCCGGACGGGAGACGGCGAGTTGCCCGCAATGGTGAGCAGCCTGTCCGTCACAACCAGTGCTCCGGCATTGATGAAGGGATTGCGCGGAATTCCGTCTTCGTGTTCCAGCTGCACCAGGGAATTGAACGGATTCCCGGACGGCTCCCGGAATACCCGCTTCCAGATGCGGTCGCCATCCCCGGCGAGCACCAGCGCGAGGGCGTAAACCTTCGAAATGCTTTGGATGGAGAAGGGTACGTCGGCGTCGCCGGAGGAAAACACCTCGCCGTTGGCGGTGGCCACGGAAATGCCGAATTGCTTGGTATCCACCGCGGAGAGGCTCGGGATGTAGTCCGCGGGCGCTCCTTGGCCGAGCAGGGGCTGAACCGTGCCGACGATGTCGTCGAGGAGATTCTGGAGGTCCATATTCTTAGCGCCGTCCTTCGGAGTGGGTCCACAGCCTGAGCTGAAGATGTGCGAGCAACCGCTGCTCTGTGGAGGAGAGATCGATGCCGGCCACTTCGCACGCGCGCCGCAGCCGGTAGTGCACCGTGTTCCGGTGGACGGCTAGTTCCTCCGCGCAGCGGTTCACATCGCCGAAGAATTCAAGGTAGGTCAGCAGCGTTGTGGCGAACTCCGGGTACCGGCTGCAAAGGAGGGTGATGCCGCCGTGCCGAAGATCGGTCCTTGAGGCAAGCAGCTCCAGCAATTCCTTTGTCAGGACGGTCGTTTCAACGTCGGCGTAGGACGCCACATGGATCGAGGGCGTGCTTTCCAGGACCTTCAGGACGCTGCGGACGTGTTCAAGGGTGCCGTGCAAAGCGTCCAGGCGTTCGACGACGGGCCCGACGGCGGCCTGCACCTGGCAGTGCAGGTGGACCCTCGCGTCCCGGACAATAACGTTGATGAGGCGGTTGATGGCTGGCGGGGACTTTATGGGGTCGAGGTCAGGAAGAATCATCGCTATTTCCAAGCCGATGGCTCCCACCACGGCACCGGGACGGTAGGCGGCCGCATGGATCGATGCCACGTTGGCCAGCTCGCCACGCCGCAGTTGCAAGCCCGCCGCCGTCTCGTCGTCGCCCTGGGCGGAAATCAGGACGAGGGCTGCCGGCTTGGAGGGATCGATGCCCGCGGACTGTGCCTGGGAGTGGATCTGCGCCGTGCCGCTGAGCAGGCTGGAGATCCTGTCGCGCCGTAGTGCCTGGGACTGCTCATTACGGTGCCGGACCAGTTCTATGGCTGCGTGGCGCGCCGCTCCCACCATGAGCTTGTCAGTGTTGGGCGCGAGGGGTTCCTTCCCTTCCTGAAGCCAGATGTACCCGAGGATCCGGTTGCCTGCGTGGATACCGATGGCCACCCGCTCCCGGAGTCCTTCCGCGGGATTGGCTTCCATATGGATGGGAGCTTCGGCCGCTTGCAGGTGCTTGTAGACCCCGGACTCTTTCAACAGTTTCTGGTACCGCTCGGGCCCGCGCCGCGCGAGGATTGAGAGCCTGCGGAGCTCATCGACGTCGTTCGAGGCAGGTGAGTACGCCAAGACCCGGTTTGCCGGGTCCTCAATGACCACATGGCCGTTGGTCAGCGTCGCGGTAGTCTGGGCGATGGCAAAAAGATCCCGGTGGATGATCGTCGACGCATCGGTGGAAAGTGCAGGCTCCTGGATACGGTTCTTGGCGATGCCCTCCAGCGTGCCCCAGTTCATGGCGGGAGACACGGCGATCAACCCGATTCCGGTGGGCAGCAGCACCTCCCGGACGGCGTCCAGTTCCTCTTCGTTCCCTTTGACCGCGACGGCGGCGGGGTAGTCCGGAACCAGCTTCCGGATGCTGGGGAGTGCTGCGCGCCCCCGCACTCCGATCAGCAGGACCAAGGTCCCTCGCTGGACGGGCGTCCCGTCCTCGGCGTCCACGATGACCGTTTCGCGAACGGCGCCATTGCCGGGTCCGGGAGGAACAAGCAGCTGCCCGTTGTCGACGCCAATGTCTTCAAGTATGTCGCTGAGCATGGCGCCAATGACATGCTCGGCAGGTTCATGGGGTGCCACCCGTATTCACTTCCTCTAAGCGGCTTAGCCGCGCTCACAGCCATGAACATTACTCGCACTCCGCCTGAACGGAGTTGTCATCGGAGCACAATCGGGATCGGAGGAATTTAGCTGGCCAGACAGTTCGTTCCGTTCCGCCGGAATCTAGAGTTGTTTTCCGTCCCCCTCCGCCGATGATCCAGCAGTGCAGCTGTGATGACACACGAGCAGCAGGGGGACAAGTTCTGGAGCATGCAGCCGCACCCGCGGTACCGGAGTCAAAGGAGACCCCTGGAATGAAACGAACACTGAACTCGCCTGCGCCTGCGCCTGCGCYGGCCCCGGTCACCGGGCTGGACCCCGCTGATTCCTTGGAAAACGGCCGGGAGCTTCTCGGCGACCGTTCCACCACGGCGCAGGATTTTTCAAGCGAGGAAGCCGGATACCACAAGACCCTTAAGCCCCGGCAGATCCAAATGATTGCCATCGGGGGAGCGATCGGAACGGGCCTATTCATGGGAGCGGGCGGCCGATTGAACGGTTCCGGTCCGGCCTTGATCGTCGTCTATGCGCTCTGCGGCTTCTTCGCGTTCCTGATCCTGCGCGCCCTGGGCGAACTGGTTCTCCACAGGCCGTCTTCAGGCTCTTTTGTGTCCTACGCCAGGGAGTTCTACGGCGAGAAAATGGCCTATGCCGCCGGTTGGCTGTACTTCCTGAACTGGGCCATGACGTCGATCGTGGACGTCACCGCCGTCGCGCTCTACGTCAAATTCTGGGGACAGCTCTGGGCGCCGTTGCAAACAATCCCGCAATGGCTCATCGCTCTCTGCGCCCTTGTCATCGTGCTGGCACTCAACCTTGTGTCCGTGAAGATCTTCGGCGAGATGGAATTCTGGTTCGCCCTGGTCAAGGTGACGGCGCTGGTGGCCTTCCTCGTCGTCGGGGTCTGCTTCATTGTCTTTGGCGGAAGAACTGACATCGGCGTTCCCGGGCTGGGCGTGATCCTGGACCACGGCGGAGCATTCCCGACCGGTGCCGTAGCACCTTTGCTGGCGATCAGCGGCGTCGTGTTCGCGTATGCCGCGATTGAACTTGTTGGTACGGCTGCAGGCGAAACCGCCAACCCGGAAAAGGTGATGCCCAAGGCCGTCAACACGGTAGTGTTCCGGATCGCACTCTTCTATGTCGGTTCCGTGCTGCTCCTCTCGCTGCTCTTGCCGTTCACGGCGTACAAATCCGGAGAATCGCCCTTCGTCACCTTCTTCGCCCACCTGGGGGATCCCCATGCTGCGGCCGTTTCGGCGTCGGTGATGAACTTCGTTGTCCTGACGGCGGCGTTGTCGAGCCTCAACGCTGGCCTCTATTCCACGGGCCGGATCTTGAGATCCATGGCGGTCAACGGCTCCGCGCCGCGGTTCACGGCCAAGATGAGCCAATCGGGTGTGCCCTATGGCGGCATCCTGCTGACAGCAGTGATCACGCTGCTCGGCGTCGGCCTGAATGCCCTGGTGCCGTCCCAGGTGTTCGAGATCGTTCTCGAGGTATCTGCGATCGGGATCATCGGCGGGTGGGCAACCATCATCCTGTGCCACATCAAACTCCAGGCCTGGGTCAGGCGTGGCAAGGCCGCCCGCCCGTCATTCCGGCTGTTCGGTGCCCCTTTCACTTCATACCTCACACTCGCCTTCCTGGCCTTCGTCCTCGTCACGATGGGCTTCTCGGAGACAGGGCGCTGGGTCCTCGCTTCCCTGCTGCTCCTCATACCGCTGCTCATAGTCGGCTGGTTCGCTTGCCGCAAACGCATCCTGGAGGTAGCCGCGGCGCGCAGCGGCTACACAGACGGTCTACCGGTGGTCGCCGGGCCCTTTGCCCAGAGCGGTGCGGTTGCCCAGAGCGGCGCGGTTGCCCAGAGCGGTCAACGCTCCTGATGCCCAACGAATTGATGGAAAACGGAACTACCTTGCCCGCCACGACCTCCCTCAGCAACAGCACCCCGATGATCAGACGGATCTCCCTGAACAACGAAGCTCCAAGGCGGGAAATCGGCACTCCCAGCAGCGCCTGGCGTTCGCGCGCCGATGCCTGGGAGTTCCTCGGATACGCATTCAAGCAGCTGACAAAGGGCGGCCCAGGAACATCGCACTCCGGGCTAAAAGACCAAGCCGTCCAGGCGCTCCTCCTCCTGCAGGCCCTGGAATTGTATTGGGCGGCGCCCGGACCGGCAGCACTGGCGCCTCTGCGCGGTTGCGTGGATTCGGGAGATTACGACGCCGGACTGGCGATGATCCGCGGAATGTCGCCTTTGATGCCTTCCGACAGTCCGGGGCGGGCCGGGCCGGTCACTCCGGGGCAATTCCAGGCCGAGCGCTCCCTTTCAGGTGTCCTGGATGAAGACTCCAGGGAGCCGCGGCCGGCAAGGGATCGGCCCAGGTTCGAGGTCTTGTTCGTCGACGACATCACCGAAGAAGAAGCCGACGAGCTGAAAACGGAAATGCTGGCCCAGCGCAGGCCGTCCGATGCGTTCACCTACGAGCTCATCGTTCCCAGCTACGAGGATGCGCTGGTTGCCTTGGTTCTGAACCCGGCCATCCAGGCATGCATTCTCCGCCCGGGATTCACCATCGGCAGCAGCCAGCCCCTGGGCCGGGACCTGAGGAAATACCTCTCCGGCATGGTGGGTCCAGAGCTCGTGGGGATGCCACCGCTGGGCAGGTTCCTCAGCTTGGCGGAGCAGATTTCCGAGCTGCGTCCCGAATTGGATGTGTACCTGGTGGCCGGAGTCGCCATGGAGAGCCTCGCGGGCTCACTGACGAAGCGGTTCAGGCGGATTTTCCGTAGGCAGGACAATCTCGACCTGCATCTTTCGCTGTTGTCGGGCGTCGCTGAGCGGTACAGGACCCCGTTTTTCACCGCGCTGCAGGAATACAGCCGGCGGCCGGCCAGCGTCTTCCACGCATTACCGATCTCGCGCGGCGGTTCGGTGGGCAATTCGCCGTGGATCCGCGACATGGCGGATTTCTACGGACTGAACCTGCTTTTGGCCGAGACGTCCGCGACGTCGGGAGGCCTGGATTCGCTGCTGGATCCGCACGGATCGATCAAGGAAGCCCAGGACCTGGCGGCGCGGGCCTTCGGTGCGCAGAAGACCTTCTTCGTCACCAATGGCACGTCCACCGCCAACAAGATCGTCCATCAGTCCATCCTTGCCCCGGGAGATGTGGTCCTCGTCGACCGTAACTGCCACAAATCCCACCACTACGCTTTTGTTCTCGCCGGGGCGCAGGTTTCGTACTTGGACGCCTACCCGTTGGACAAGTACGCGTTTTACGGTGCGGTACCCCTGGCAAGCATCAAGGCCCGCTTGCTGGCCTACCGTCGAGCGGGGCGTCTGGACGACGTCAAAATGATCACGCTGACCAACTGCACTTTCGACGGCATCGTCTATGACGTCGAACGCGTCATGGAGGAATGCTTGGCCATCAAACCTGACCTCGTCTTCCTCTGGGACGAGGCCTGGTTCGCGTTCGCCAGGTCCCACCCCGTCTACCGGCGCAGGACGGCCATGGCCGCGGCCAGGAAACTTGATGCTTCCTTCAGTGATCCCGGCTATGCCGCGAGGCACGCCGAACAGGCGGCTTCCCTCCATGACCCGGCGACGGGCGCGCTTGCCGACGATGAACTCTGGTTGAAAACCCGGCTGATCCCCGATCCGGCCAAGGCCCGGCTGCGCGTCTATGCCACGCAGTCCACCCACAAGACCCTCACCTCGCTGCGTCAGGGATCCATGATCCACGTCTTCGACCAAGACTTCAGCGAGCATAACCAAGAGTCATTCCGGGAGGCATATATGACCCATACCTCCACCTCGCCCAATTACCAGATCCTCGCTTCGCTTGACGTCGGCCGCCGTCAGGTGGAGCTTGAAGGTTTCGGGTTGGTGCAGAAACAGGCAGATTTGGCGACCATAGTTGCCCAGACAGTGGCCCGCCACCCTCTGCTGAAGAAGTACTTCCGCGTCCTCACCTCGAGGGACCTGATTGCGGCCCCCTATCGGGAAACCGGAAGTGCCATGCCGCTCCGGGACGGCCTCTCCGCCCTGGCGGACGCGTGGCAACGTGACGAGTTCGTCGTCGACCCCAGCCGCCTCACGCTGGATATCAGCCGGACAGGGATCGACGGCGACACTTTCCGGCACCGCTATCTCGCGGACGAACACGGTATCCAAGTCAACAAGACCTCCCGCAATACCGTGCTCTTCATGACCAACATCGGCACGTCTCGCAGCGCCGTCGCCTACCTGATCGAAGTCCTGGTCAAGCTTGCCGAATCGTTCGAGGAGGAGCATCCGGCACGGGGCGACGCCGGAACCCCCTCACGTGCCAACCCGCCGCTGCCGGACTTCAGCAGCTTCGCGTCGCGATTCCAGCGGGATCCCCGAGCAGGCGGTCCCAGCAGCCTCGACGGGGACATTCGTGCCGCCTATTTCGAGAGCTACAAACCAGGTTCCACCACGTACCTTTCAGCGCGTGAACTCACGGCGAGGATAGAGGCGGGCGATGAGGTGATTTCAGCCGGATTCGTCACGCCCTATCCTCCGGGATTCCCCATCCTCGTCCCAGGCCAGGTCATCACAAGCCAGACGCTGGAGTTCATGGCTGTCCTCGATACGCGGGAAGTCCACGGTTTCGACTCACAGCGTGGATTCAGGGTCTTCGCAGATAAGGAGTTCGGCAAGGAGTAGCGTCACCTCACAGGATTCCACATTGTGAAATTTGAATTTCCCCTTGTGGAATCCTGTGATCGGGATTACATTGAAAACAACCCCCGAAATCAGGGGCTGTTCCCAAACTGATTGGTTCAGATCAATGAAGATCCCAGACTCTGCGGCGCTGAAGGCGAGTTCGGCCCCGCGGAAGAAGAAGCCACTGTACAAGTCGCTCTTCTTCCAAATTCTGATCGCCGTCGTCGCAGGTGTACTCATCGGCCATTTCTGGCCGAACATCGGGTCCACCCTCCGGCCCCTGGGCGATGGTTTCATTCAACTCATCAAGATGATCATCGCTCCGCTGATCTTCCTCGTGATCGTCACGGGAATCTCGGCAGTGGGCGACGTCAAGGCGGTCGGAAGGGTCGGGGTCAAGGCCCTCCTGTACTTCACCGGCGCCACGCTTTTCGCACTGGTTTTCGGACTGATCGTCGGAAACCTTGTCCAGCCCGGTGCTGGACTGCACATCGATCCCAGCACTCTCTCCCAGGATGCGCTGAACGCCAAGACCGGGACCGCGCCGCCCAAGGATGCGGCTTCCTTCCTCCTGGACATCATCCCCACATCGGTGATTGGCGCTTTCGCCAGCAACAGCCTTCTCCAGGTCCTGTTCTTCTCGGTCTTCTTTGGCGCGGCAATCGTCGTCATCGGACGCGAGCGTTGCCTCCCGGTCATCAGCCTCATGGAGACCGTCCTTGAACTGATCTTCAAGATCATGTCCTGGATCATGAAAGTGGCGCCCATTGGTGCCTTCGGTGCCATGGCCTTCATCATCGGCCAGTACGGACTCGACACCCTCGGGACCTACGCGCTCCTGATCGCCTCCTGTTACGGGGCAGCCATCGTCTTCATCGGCCTGCTGTTCCTCGTCGCGTGGAGCTTCGCCCGGGTGCCCCTGTGGCAGTTCCTCAAGTACACCCGCGAGGAATTCCTCCTCGCCCTCGGCACGGCATCCACCGAGGCTGTCATGCCCCGCATCATGACCAAGCTGACCAACGCCGGCTGCTCCCGCGCCACCACGGGCCTGGTTGTCCCCACGGGCTACTCCTTCAACCTCGACGGCGCCGCGATCTACCTTTCGATCTCGCTGTTGTTCCTGGCCCAGGCCTTCGGACACCACCTTGACCTGGGACAGCAGTTGGCAGCCCTGGGCGTCCTGCTCCTGACATCCAAAGGCATGGCAGGCGTACCGGGTTCGTCGTTCCTGGCTCTCTCCGCCACGGCCGCCGCCCTCGGCATCTTCCCCGTTGCCGGCGTTGCCTTGCTCCTGGGTGCCGACCGCCTCATGGACTCCATGCGCGTCGTCGTCAACCTTCTCGGCAACTGCGTGGCCACGTTTGTGGTCGCGAAATGGGAGGGCCAGTTCGACCGTTCCGTCATGGTTCGCGCCTTCCGCGGCGAAATTACCAACGAGGACTCCGCCATCATGCTCGGAGCCGAGGCCGTCTTCGAACAACAGGAAATCGAGCGCCTCAGTGGAGGGCAGGAGCCGTCTCCGAAGTTCCGCGGCGGGCCCAGCTCGGATGCGATCCCGCAGTTCGAGATGACCAAGCCGGGCCAACACCGGAGCCCGACTGTGAGTCCCGACTAGGTCAGTCCCGACTAGGCACCACGTTCCAATGCAAGTTGAGCGCTCCACGACACCGTCGTGGGGCGCTCAACTCTGTGCGGATCGCGTGGAGCTTAGTAAAGCGGAAGTAGCTCAGACAGGTCGGCGCGCAGACCCGATGCGGCTACCCGGCCGGCGTCGACGGCTGCGGACCACGCCAAGCGGCCGGTGACCATCTCCAGCCAGGTGGCGGCGTCGCACTCAATGACGTTCGGGGGAGTGCCGCGCGTGTGCCGGGGACCTTCCACGCACTGGGTGACGCCGAACGGCGGGACCCGGACTTCAACCGAGTTCCCCGGGGCGCGAGCCGTGAGTTCCTCAAGCGAGTAACGCACTGCGGTTGCCAGCACAGTGCGCGACGGCGGCGTCCCCGGCACTGCTTCCTGCCCTGCGGAGGACTGTCCGACGCCGGCCTGCCCGACGGCGGCCTGCCCGACGGCGGCCTGCCAGGCGGCCAGTGCCGCGCGGCCTTGCTCAAGGTCGATCCGGCGTCGCGCAATTGCCATTTTCGGGGCTCCAATCAGTCCAGCAGCGCCGAAACGGCGTGGCCGAGGCGGATCCTGCCGACCGAGTGGCCACCGCCGAGGACGGGCTCCACGACCTTTTCGAGCACGCTGGAGACACCGGGAATATCAACGGCGCCCGCGACAGCGAGGAGCGTCAAACCAACGAGGGTAGCTGCACGGGGATTCCCGTCCAGGATCTTTACTGCAACGGAGGCGCCAGTGGGTGTTGCCAAGACCAGGACACCTTCCGCCCCGCCCTTGGCAAGCACTTCTAGCTCATCCATCACGATGGTGTTCGCCTCGCCGCGGCCCTGCACTGCCCATGGGTAGTCCAACATGGAGGTGGCAATGGTTGCCGCGCGGGCATTGGAGCTCTGGTCCCGCGGGGCCTGCGCCAGGCGCGAGTAGGCCCGCGCCAGGCCGGTCAGGGAAAGCGCGGCCACGGGTGCTCCGCAGCCATCAATGCCGAGGTGCGCGATTTTCTCGCCGCTGTATTCCTCGATCACGGACCGAACGCGCTGTTGTAGGGGATGGTTGGGCTCCAAGTAGCTGTGCGTGTCCCAGCCGTTCTCGGTGCACGCCCAGAGGAACGCCGCATGCTTTCCTGAACAATTGGAAGCTAACTTCGACTTGCCGTGCTCGGAACGGATCAACCAATTACGGGCAACTTCGTCCTGTGGCCACACAGAGGGGCATTGCAGCTGTTCTTCCCGGACGCCGGCGGCTTTGAGCATTCCTTCCACCACGTCCATGTGGTCCAGGGAGCCCACATGGCTGGAGCAGGCCAAGGCAACCTGGGCGCCTCGCAAGGGCACGCCCGACTGCATCGACGCGAGAGCCTGGAAAGGCTTGAGCGCGGAGCGGGCATAGATAGGGGTGGTGATGTCGCCGAGCTGGGTCACCACGGAGCCGTCACCGGAAAGGACGACCGCGGAACCGATGTGGCGCGATTCGATGAACCCGCTGCGTTCAATCACTGCCAGCTCGACGGCGGAATCAACGCTGAAGGTTTCATGCGAACTCAAGGGCATGATGCAAGTCTAGGGTGCAGGAACCGTCTTCCCGGGCTACTCCACGGTCACCATAACGGAGTGCCAGTGGCGGAGTGGGACATGGCCCCTGTTGGCGCTGAGGGATGGGCATGTCAGTGCTATGTCCGTTGCTCGTGGCCAAGGCTGGGGATGCTCCTCCTCGGCGGTGGCTCCCAGTTTGGACATGGCCCCTGTTGGCGCTGAGGGATGGGCATGTCAGTGCTATGTCCGTTGCTCGTGGCCAAGGCGGGACATGTCCAGTGGTGGAGACAGCTTAGGAGTCCGGCCCTCGCACAAAGTACCCTTGAAGACTGTGAAGGTACTCGTCATTGGCCCCGGGGGCCGCGAACACGCCATTGTCCGCTCTCTGCTCAAAGATCCCAACGTTTCCGAGGTCCATGCGGCTCCGGGAAACGCCGGCATCGCCAAGCTGGTCCCCACGTACGCGATCGACGGCAACGACCCCGCCGCCGTCGCAGCGCTTGCGACGAAACTGGCCGTTGACCTGGTAGTCGTCGGCCCCGAAGCCCCGCTCGCCGCAGGCGTTTCCGACGCTGTTCGTGAAGCCGGCATTCCGGTCTTTGGCCCCAGCAAGGCCGCCGCCCAGCTCGAGGCTTCCAAAGCATTCGCCAAGGAGGTCATGGCTGAGGCCGGAGTACCCACGGCCATGGCCCGCGTGGCAACAAATGCCGCAGAAGCCGCTGACGCTTTGGATACCTTCGGCGCTCCGCACGTTGTCAAGGACGACGGACTTGCCGCTGGCAAGGGCGTGGTGGTCACCAACGATCGCGAGGAAGCCCTCGCACACGCGCAGACCTGTTTCGACGCCGGTGGAACCGTGGTGATCGAGGAGTTCCTGGATGGACCCGAGGTCTCCCTGTTCGTGCTGTGCGACGGCCGCACCACGGTCCCGCTGTCCCCGGCGCAGGACTTCAAACGAATTTTTGACAATGACGAGGGCCCCAACACGGGGGGCATGGGCGCTTACACGCCGCTCGACTGGGCACCCGAAGGACTGGTGCAGGAAGTCATCGACCGCGTGGCCCAGCCGACCGTGGACGAGATGGCCAGCCGTGGCACACCGTTCGTCGGCGTCCTCTACTGTGGCTTGGCCCTGACCTCCCGCGGCACGCGAGTCATCGAGTTCAACGCCCGCTTTGGCGATCCCGAAACCCAGGCCGTCCTGGCCCGGCTCAAGACCCCGCTCGGCGCCCTCATGTTGGCAGCCGCCAAGGGCGAACTGGACCAGGCAGAAGAGCTGCGCTGGTCCAAGGAGTCGGCCGTCGCCGTCGTCGTTGCCGCCGAAAACTACCCGGACACGCCCCGTACGGGGGATCGCATCCGTGGACTGAACAAGGTGGAAGCGCTTGAAGGCGTCCACGTCATCCACGCCGGCACCAAACTTGACGACGAAGGCAGGGTAGTTTCCGCCGGCGGCCGCGTGCTGGCCGTTGTGGCGTTGGGGACAGATCTCGTGGAGGCCCGCGAGCGGGCTTACGACGGCGTGGAACTGGTCCAGCTCGACGGCGGGCAGTTCCGTACCGATATCGCCGGCAAGGCAGCTCGCGGCGAGATCCACGTGGTCTCCTCGGCCACCGGTTCCATTCCGAACGTGAAGGCCTGAACCATGCCCGAAAACAACACAAACGGCCTGCAAACCGAAACCCTCGACCTCCCGGGGTGGGAGCACTTCTACTCGGGCAAGGTGCGCGATCTCTACGTCCCGGCAGAGGACGCCATGGCGGACGAAGTTGGCCAGGACCGCGTACTGGTGGTGGCCAGTGACCGCATCAGCGCCTACGACCACGTCTTGAGCAGCGAGATCCCGGACAAGGGCCGGATCCTGACGCAGCTGAGCCTGTGGTGGTTCGAGCAGCTCGGCGTGGAACACCACGTCCTGGCCTCCACGGCCGCCGAGGGAGTGCCGGCAGAGGTCGAAGGCCGCGCGATGATCTGCAAGCGCCTGGAGATGTTCCCCGTGGAATGCATTGCTCGCGGGTATCTCACGGGTTCGGGCCTGGCCGAGTACCGGAATTCAGGCACGGTCTGCGACATCCCGCTGCCGGAGGGCTTGGTTGACGGCTCGCGGCTGGAACACGCCATCTTCACGCCTTCCGCCAAGGCCGAAGTCGGCGAGCACGACGAGAACATCACCTACGACGACGTCGTAGCGATGGTGGGCGACGACATCGCCGCACGCTTGAGCGAACTGACGTTGAAGATCTACACCCGCGCGGAAGAAATCGCCCGCGGGCGCGGCATTATCCTGGCCGACACAAAGGTGGAGTTCGGCCTGGACACCGCAACCGGTGTCATCACCTTGGGCGATGAGGTCCTGACTCCGGATTCCTCGCGGTTCTGGGACGCCACCACTTACGAGCCGGGCAAGGCCCAGCCTTCGTATGACAAGCAGTTTGTGCGTGACTGGCTGACGTCTGCGGAATCAGGCTGGGACCGCTCAAGCGACACCCCGCCGCCGGCACTGCCGGCCGACGTCGTGGAGAAGACGCGTGCCCGCTACGTGGAAGCCTACGAAAAGCTGACCGGACGTACCTTCGTCTAGCCTGCGATGCTCAGCCTGCAGCTACCAGGCAACACGCATGGGAAGAGCCCCGGACCGTCTGGTCCGGGGCTCTAGCCGTGTATGGGGCTCTTAACTTGCGCGGGAAGACTGCGCGCTGCCACCTTGGCCTGCTGCCGCCCGACGTTCCGCCAGCTTTATTTCCAGCACGGAGTCGAGTGCCTGTTGGACCCGGTCTGCCGCTCCCGCGGCGGTGAAGTCACGTTGCGCTTCTTCGAGATGGACCAGGGCATCGGCGTTTTCACCGGCCGCTTTGAGGGCCTTGCCAAGGAGGAAAGCGACTTCGCCTGCGGTGTGGCGGGCAAGGACGTCGCGGTCTGCGTGGATTTCGCGCAACTTGGCGATGGCGGCCGGAATGTCGCCCGTCAGGTAGAGCCAGCGGGCGCGGATAAACGCAACCTCCAGCTGGTCCGTCTTGTTTCCCCCGACGATCGACAGAGCCAGTTCAGCCCGTTCGATGGCAGAGAGCGTCTCCGGCTCCACGATTCCCGAGGAGAGGCGTACAGCCGCAGATGCCTTGTTGAAGCGGGCCCACAGCTCAATGTCATTGGCGGGGGAGAGCAGCTTGGCGGCACGCTCGTGGTGCTTGATGCCCTCGATGTAGTCATGCCGCATGAAGGCCACGTTTCCCACCACCCAGGCCACCTCGCCTGCGAGCTGCGACATCGAATGGTCGTCCATCTGGCTGTTCATGGCCTGGCAATACGTCCAGGCTTCATCCAACCTGCCGCTCTCGGCCAGTGCTCCGATCAGCGCCCGATGCGCACCGATGATCAACGTTGAGCCTTTGGGCAACTGCTCGGAAAGCCTCACAGCTTCCTTTGCGTGTTCGACGGCGGTGGCCAGTTGGCCCTGGCCGTGGCAGACTGCGGCAAGCATTTGCCGGGCACGGACTCCCAAGCCCGCGGACTCTGTGGCCATGGGGTGTTCCAGGAGATGCTGGATGATCTGCTGGCAGTCCTTCAATTGCCCCTGCTTCATGAGGCACTCGGCCTGCATGTACGTCATGTTCCACCACGCGCTGGTGTTCTTTGCTTCAAGCGCGATTTGGGCTGCGGTCAATGCGTGGCTCGCTGCAAGGGGGTAGTCCCTCAGGTCCCAGGCCTGCCTGGCATACAGCCCCGCGAGCACGTATTCGGCGTCGCTGAGCGATACCGGCTGGCTCCAGGCCTCCAGTGCTTTTGGTGCCAACTCGAGGCGCCGGGCGAGTTCTTCAATGACCTCGGCAGTGGGTTCCCGCCGGCCAGTTTCAAGAAGTGAAATGTAGCTTGGAGAGTAAAGGTCCCTGCCCAATTCAGCCTGGGTCAGCCCACGTTCGAGCCGTTCGGCACGGAGCTTTTCTCCGAATCCGTTCCCCACAGGTTCCTCCTAGAGGCTTGTCTTTGCGCTGTCTTTACGCGTAAACCTTGACAGTCGCTGTGGAAAACATTTTACAATGAATGTCAACAGGGACCGCGTAATTTCCGTAACGAATCCGACTCGCATTGAGGAAAAATTATGTTGAAGAAGATTGCTGCAGCAGTCGCCTTGGCCGGCGCTCTTGCATGCTCCGCCGCGGCGCCAGCCGTCGTTTCCGCAGCCCCTGTGGCAGACACCGTCAGCACGGTGCTCAGCATTGGCAACTGGCCTGACCCGATGAGGGTCGCCCAGGCTATCGGCAACTGGCCCGATCCCATGCGGGCCTCGCAGGCTATCGGCAACTGGCCCGATCCCATGGTGGTGAGGCCGATGATCGGTAACTGGCCTGACCCTATGTAGGCAAAGACTGATGGCGGCTCCCGGGGAACCGGGCAGACGACGAATAATTCACATGAAGTGATGAATCCCCGGGGTGTGTAAATCGACACGCCGGGGATTTTTTTTGCGCCATGATCCGCCTGCTGTCATGGTCCCGTTCCCCCATTGCTTCGGGTTGTTAACAACACTTGTCTCTAAACCTCGGGCAGGCTCGGGAAAACCGGTCATAGGAATGTTTTTGAGATTTTACTGGCTCCGCCTAAACCTCGTTAAATAACGATAGAAGGCCTTCCGACTGGAAGACCTTCTATCAATTGGTCGGGATGACAGGATTTGAACCTGCGACCTCTTCGTCCCGAACGAAGCGCGCTACCAAGCTGCGCTACATCCCGATCCGCTGCGAAAGCAACTGTTCAAGAATAGCCGATGCCCGCGCGGATGCGAAATCGAACCGGGCGCCGACGTCAGACCAGCGAGTCCTTCCAAGCGCCGTGCAAGCGAGCGAAGCGGCCTCCACCGCTGATGAGTTCGGCCGGTGTGCCGTCTTCCACGATGCGTCCCTCGTGCACCACCAGTACCCGGTCTGCGGTCTCTACTGTAGAGAGCCGGTGGGCGATGATGATGGCGGTCCGCTCGGAATCCGATCGCGACAGGAGCCGGGACAAGCCTGCCTGGACCAGGCGCTCGGAGGGAATGTCCAACGACGAGGTCGCCTCGTCCAGGATGAGTACCGCAGGGGCGGCAATGAACGCTCGGGCGAAGCCGATCAGTTGCCGTTGACCTGCCGACACTCGTCCGCCGCGCTTGTTGACGTCGGTATCGTAGCCGTCGGGCAACGCGGAGATGAAGTCGTGCGCACCAACAGCCTTCGCAGCGGCTTCGATCTCCGCACGGGAGGCCTCCGGACGCCCCAGGGCGATATTGTCCGCCACGGAGCCGCTGAAGAGGAATGCCTCCTGGGTGACCATCACGACGGCGCGGCGCAGGTCCGCCGTCGAGAGTTCCCGTAAGTCAACGCCGTCGAGGGTCAAGGAACCTTCGGTGACGTCGTAGAAGCGCGCGATCAGCTTGGCGAAAGTCGATTTCCCGGCTCCGGTCTGTCCCACAAGCGCAACGGTTTGCCCGGCGGGGATGTGTAGGTCCAACTCGGGGACCACCACAGTCCCGTTGTCGTAGCCGAACTCCACGCCGAGGAAGTCGATTTGGCCGCGGGCATGGGGCAAAGGCGCGGGGTTCTTGGGAGGTCGGACGGTGGGGATCTCCTGCAGCAGGCCGGACACCTTCTCCAATGCGGCCTGTGCGCTCTGGAAGGAGTTGTAGAACATGGCCATCTGGTCCACGGGCTGGAAGAAACGCTTCGTGGAAAGGATCAATGCCAGGAGGACGCCCACTGCCAGCTCCCCGGAGAGTACCCGGAAGCCGC
Source organism: Arthrobacter sp. 01T419 (assembly GCF_056398865.1). Lineage (NCBI taxonomy): Bacteria > Bacillati > Actinomycetota > Actinomycetes > Micrococcales > Micrococcaceae > Arthrobacter > Arthrobacter sp. 01T419. Next base: position 469,719 of record NZ_JBFTQF010000002.1, on the reverse strand, counting down.
CGAACAGCAGGACTACCGCCACGCACACATTGCCGATCAGGACCAGGCCTGGTTGGAAGATGCCGTTGAGGTTGATGGAGCGGACGGTGACCTTGCGGTAGTCCTCGGACAGCTCGGCATAGCGCTCGGCGTTCTCCGGTTCCTTGCGGAATGCCTTGATGGCCCGGATGCCGGTCATGGTCTCCACGAAATGCACGATCAGCCGGGCAGAGACCACTCTGGATTCGCGGAAGGCGATCTGGGAATGCTTCTGGTACCAGCGGGCCAGGAAGAACATGGGCACGCCGGTGGCGAGCATGATGAGCCCACTGCGCCAATCGAGGACGAACACGGTGAATGCCGTAAAGAGCATGAACAGCAGCCCGGAAGCCAGGGAACTAACGCCCGAATCGAGCAATTCGCGCAGTGCCTCAAGGTCCGATGTCTGCCGGGCGATAATGCGGCCCGAGGTGTACTTCTCGTGGAACTCCAAGCTGAGCCGCTGCGTGTGCCGGAACACCCGCAGCCGCAAGTCAAGGAGCATGGCCTGGCTCAGGTTCGCCGTGGACGTGACATAGAGGGCCGTCAGTACAGCTGTTGCGATGGCCGCCGTCAGGTACAGGACTCCGGCAAGGAGCAGTGGCATGTTGTTCCCGGCGAGCAGTGAGGGCAGTGCATGGTCAATGCCGAAAGCGATGATCGCCGGCCCCGCCACGCGGGTGGCCTGCGAGAGCACCACCATTCCCAGCGTCAGCCAAAACCGCAGCCGCACCGGGCGGATGAGCGAGCCCAACAAGGCGACCGACCGCCGTCGTACTGCTTTGCTGTCGCTCCGGCTCAGGTGGGCATTGTCTTCATTGGCGGTTCCGAAAGTGCTCATCGGCGGCCCTCCCCGGCTTGGTCCATGTGCTGCTCCGCATCCAGCTCGTGTTCCAGTTCGTCCAGCTCGCGGTCGAGGTCCTTCGGACCCGCGTCCAGGCTCGCGATCACATAGCGGTAGTGCGCATTGTGGGCCAAAAGTTCCGTATGGGTCCCGACGGCGGTGATGCTTCCGTTTTCGAGCAGCGCGACGCGATCGGCCAAGGCCACGGTCGAGGGCCGGTGGGCGACGATAAGGGTGGTGGTGTCCCGGAGGACTTCGCGGAGCCTGGCCTCGACGAGTTCCTCGGTGTTCACGTCCAGGGCCGACAGCGGATCATCCAACACCAAGACTTTCGGCTTGGCTGCGATGGCGCGGGCAAGGGCAATGCGCTGCCGCTGGCCGCCGGAAAGGCTCAGTCCTTCTTCTCCGATGAGGGTCTCGACGCCGTCGGGCAGCGAGTACGCGAAGTGCGCCTGCGCGACGTCGAGGGCTTTGTCGAGGGCTTCCTCGGAAGCGTCGGGCGCGCCGAGCAGCACGTTGTCCCGGACAGAGCTGGAGAACAGCGTGGTGTCCTCGAAAGCAACCGCTACAACAGTCCGAAGCTGCTCCACGTTGAAGTCGCGCACATCCACGCCGTCGATGCTCACGGAACCTTCAGTGACGTCGTAGAGCCGCGGGACCAGCTGAAGCAAAGCACTCTTTCCGCTGCCGGTGATGCCCACGAGTGCCATGGTTTCGCCGGGCTCGATGTCCAGGGAGATGTCGTGCAGGAGCCGGGCGCCGTCGTCGAAGCCGAAAGCGGCAGCGTTGAAGCTCAAGGCCCCACGCAGTTCAGCTGGTGTCGTCGGGTTCGCGGGGTCCGTGATGGTGTTGGGCGTATCCATGACCTCGAAATGCCGGTCCAACGCCGTCTTGGCAGTCAGTGCCATGGCCAGAAGCATCCCCGAGAATTCCACGGGCGACGCCACCACCGCCGCGGTGGCGAAGAACGCAACGAGGGAGCCGATGCTGAGTTCGTGCGTCGACACCAGCAGGATGCCCGTCACGAGCCCGATTCCGAGTGCCAGTTCCGGCAACAGGGTGACCACCAGGGTGAACGTCGCCTGATGCTTGGCCTTGGCGATCTCGGTCTGCCTCAGCTCCTCGGCCTGCTCATTGAAGTTCTCCAGTGCTTCGCGGCTCCGGCCGAACGCCTTCAGAACGCGGATACCATGGACGGATTCCTCCACGGTGGTGGCGAGATCGCCGGCCTGGTCCTGGCTGAGCCGGGTCACCAGGCTGAAGCGGCGACGGAAACGGAACGAAAAGACCATGATGGGCACCGCGGCGGCCAGGAAGATCAAAGCCAGCTGCCAGCTCATCGAAAACATCACGACGACGCCGATCACCACTGTCAGCGTGGTCACCACCAGCATGATCGCGCCGAACGCCATCCAACGCCGCAGGAAATTCAAATCGGTCATGGCGCGCGACAGCAACTGTCCGGAACCCCAGCGATCGTGGAAGGACACCGTGAGATCCTGCAGATGCCCATAGAGCGACACCCGCATCCTGGTTTCCACCGTGGTCGCCGGATTGATGACGAACTGGCGCCGTAGGGCCACTAGCCCCGCCTCTGCGATGCCAAGGGCAAGAACCACGACGGCGGCGATCCAGACGGCGCTGCTGGGGCCGCCAGGGTGCAGGGAACCGTTGATCAAAACCCGCAGTACCTGTGGGATGGCAAGAGCTACGATGCTGGCCATCAACGCGCTGAGCAGCCCCATGAAAAGCCGGGGGAGGATCGGTTTGACGTGCGGATAGAGACGTTTGACGGAGGTGAAGAATGAAGTCTGTTTGGCCATGCCCACTTCTCAACAGCTTGTCCTGGTGTTCCGCGCCAACCCGGCGCGACGCTCGGATGTAGTTTCCTGTAGCAACTACCCTATGCCATCGCGTGACGGGATTCACAGCAGCATTGCGGTGCGTGATGGGAGGTATTGAGAACCTAGTTCACTGAGGACTTGGTTTCCCTGCGGGACCTGTTTTCCCGAGGGACATGTCCAGCTTTGGTAGCCAAGGATGGACATAGTGCTGTCATGCCCATCCTTGGCTCGGTGCGAAGGACATGCTCAGTGGTCAAGGATGGACATGTCCAACCTTGGTCTCGCTCGATGGGCATGCTCAGTGGGGCGGGGAGAGCTGGAGGGGACATGCCCGACCTTGGTCTGGCTGAACGTGCATGCTCAGGGGGCGGGGGCGAACTGTGTGCCGCGCTGCTGCTCGCGGGCTCGGCAGAAGGGCTACTGGCGGGCCGTGAGTGTCAGCAACACCGCTTCGGGCTTGCAGGCGATCCGTACGGGGGCGAAGCGGGAGGTGCCGATGCCCCCTGAGACGTTGACCGGCGTCGTGCGTCCGTTGTTTTCCCAGTCATGCAAGCCCTTGGCCCGCCACGTGGGGAGGTCGCAATTGGCAACGAGGGCGCCATAGCCGGGGATGCAGATCTGGCCGCCGTGGGTGTGCCCGGCGAGGATGAGGTCTGCGGAATCGTCCGTGAAATGGTCCAGGACGCGTTGGTAGGGCGCATGAATGACGGCTACGCGCAGGTGCGGGCGGGAGTCCTGGCCGGCAGTTCCGCGGGGCCAGCCAGCGTAGCGCTCCCTCTTCAGATGGGGATCATCGACGCCGGAGAAATCGAATCGGATCCCGTTGATGGGCAGGGATTGATGCCTGTTGGTGAGATCGATCCAGCCGGACATCCCGAAACCCGAACGCAGGCGCGGCCAATCAAGCTCGACGGGATTGTTCTTAACGCGCGAGGGGCCGAGGAAATAGCTGGCCGGATTCTTGAACCGAGGAGCGTAGTAGTCGTTAGAACCAGGGACGAAGACGCCTGGGAACTTCAACAGCGGCTGCAGTGCATCCAATAGCGGTACGACGGCGTGAGGGTGGCTGAGGTTGTCGCCAGTGTTAACCACGAGGTCTGGTTCGAGCGCCGCGAGCGAACGTAGCCATTCGGCTTTCTTCCGTTGGCTCGGGACGAAGTGAATGTCGCTCACATGCAGGACCCGCAGGGGAGCCGAGCCTTCGGGGAGGATGGGAAGGGTTTCCTCACGGAGCACGAACTGGTTCTTTTCCCACAGGCCATAGGCAAGACCCGCCACTCCAGCGGTTGCGCCTGCACCTGCAGCGACGGCGAAGCCGCGCCCGATGCTTCGAACGCGGCTTGCCAACGATTCAATGGCGGGCTTGGAGCCGTTAGCCATTCTTTTTCCCATTTCCGTTGCTGGGCTGGGTGCCCGGCTGGCTGCTTGGCGACGTGTTGCTCGGCGTCGGGGCTCGGAACGAGGGTGCATCCAGAAGGTTGGACGGCGGAGCCGGGAACGGGTTGGTTCCATAGGCGGGCGCAACCTGGGACATGTAGTTCGAGAACTGCGGACCGGCGATCATGTAACCGTCAATGCCTTGGTAGAACTTTCCATTGATGGTCACGTTTTGGCCCGGCCGTTGCTGGTTGCCCAGCGGATCTCCAAACCATGTCGCGGTCGCGAGGCCAGACGTGTAACCGGCAACCCACGTGGAGCTGTTGGTGTCGTTCGTGCCAGTCTTGGCTGCGATAGGGAAATTGGTCTTGGTGGAAATGCGCGGCTGGATCAGTGAGCCGGATCCCTTGTTCAGAACCTCTTGCATGGCGTAAGCAACGCCGTGAGCAACCTCTGGAGTCACCGCATCCCGGCAGTTGGTGGACTGAGCCGGCAGCTTTGCGCCCGTCTGGTCCGTCACCGAAGTGATAGCAATCGGCTCGCAGTACTTGCCGTTGTTGGCAAAGGTGGCAAAGGCGCTGGCCATGGTCAGGGGCGAAGTCTGCGTAGCGCCAATCAAGTTGGACAAACGGGTCATATTGACCTTGGGATTCGGGTCGCCTGTAGTGGCGTCAGGGAGGCCACTGTGGATGCCGACGGCATCGACAATCTTCTGGATGCCACACAGGTCAACCCTTGCTGCTGTGGCAAATGTCATGGTGTTGATGGAGTTGGCCAAGCCATCAACAACAGTCATAGGCCGGTAGTAGCCGCCTTCAGCGTTCTGAAGGTCGTGGGTTCCATTGGTGCTGTCGTACGAGTCGACGACTGGAGTCGGACAGGTGTTTTTCCAGGGGAATCCTGGCGCGTACCGCCGGACGGTGCCATCGAGCACGGTGTTCATCGACTTGCCCTCATTGAGCCATTCAGCAAACGTGAAGGGCTTCATGGTGGAGCCGGGCTGGAAGCCGCCCAAACCGTTGAGGTCATTTCCCTTGGCATCGAGCTTGTCCACGTTGAAGTTCTGTGTCTGATCAAACTTTCCGGCGGCGGGAAACCAGACTGTGTTTTGGGCCATCGAGATGATCTTGCCGCTGCCCGGCTGGACCGAAACCAAGGACGCCCCCCACTTGTCCGGATTGGCCCCGGCAGAAGCGTCAACTTGGGCTTGGGCCACGGCCTGGGCCTTGGGATCCAGAGTGGTCTGGATAGTCAGACCACCGCGCGAGACGCGGTTGACTCGCTCGTCCGGCGTGGCGCCGTAGGCCGGGTTGTTGTAGAGCAAATGCAACACGTAGTCACAGAAGTACGCAGCCGTAGGGGAATAAGGGCAGCCTTGGCGAGGCTGCGTCACTTTGGTGGTTACCGGCGTCGCGATGGCGGCGTCGTAGTCCGCCTTCTTGATCTTGCCCTGGTCTAGCATGAGGCCGAGTACCAGGTCGCGGCGCTGCTTCGCGTGGTCCGGGTTCGCGACGGGATCGTAGTAGGACGGGCTGTTGACGACGCCAGCCAGCAAGGCGGCCTGTGGCAAGGTGAGGTCCTTGGCACTGGTGCTGAAGAACAGCCTCGATGCGGCCTCGATGCCGTAGGCGTCTTTGTTGAAGAAGACGATGTTGAGGTAACCCTCAAGGATCTGCTGCTTGGAGAACTTCTTCTCCAAGGCGATGGCCAGCTTCATTTCCCGGAGTTTGTCGCCCACTCCCTTGTTGACGCCATTGAGCTTGACGTCTGCGGCCTTGTCCTGGGACACGAGAGACTCGTTGATGACATTGTTCACGTACTGCTGGGTGATGGTGGAAGCACCCTGCTTCTGGCCGCGCGCCGTGCTGACGATGGCGCGCATGATGCCAGTAGCGTCAACGCCGCCGTGCTCGTAGAAGCGGCTATCCTCGACCGCGACGATCGCGTCCTTGATGTACGGGCTCATCTGGTCAAGGGGGACTCGTGTGCGGTTCTCCGAATAGATGGAGGCGATCTGGCTGCCGTCCGCTGCCAAGATGGTGGTCGCCTGGCTGGGCGGGTTCACCTGGAGCTCAGCCGGCAGCGTGTCAAAGAACTGAATGGACCCACTGGCCGCACTGCCCGAAACGGCGGCGGCGGGGACGAGCAAGCCCGCCACCAGGACACCACAAATAGCGCTCACACCAAGGAATCCGAGGATCTTTCCAAGAGTGGTGGCAGTGTCGAATAGAGGGTTCCTACGAGTCACCATGTTCTCCACTTTACCGGCAAGGGCTAGTCTTTCTTTCATGACCAAATGGGAGTACGCGACAATTCCGCTCATCATTCACGCCACAAAGCAGATTCTGGACCAGTGGGGAGAGGACGGCTGGGAGCTCGTCCAGGTTGTTCCCGGACCCGATGGAAACGGACTCGTTGCATACTTGAAGAGGGAGAAGCAGTAACAATGACAACCCCCGCAGAAGCCACCGTTGGCGCGGATTCCACAGCTCCGGCATCCGCCGTTGAGCAGCGCCTTGCCGAACTCGGATTGACCCTACCGGCAGTTGCCGCTCCGGTCGCGGCCTACGTCCCGGCCGTCGTCTCCGGCAACCATGTGTACACCTCCGGACAGCTGCCCTTTATTAACGGCAAACTTGAAGCTACGGGCAAAGTCTCCAGCGGCGAAGAAGGCCTTTCGGACGAGCCGACAGTATCTCCGGAAGACGCCCACAAGTACGCAGCCGTCTGCGCAGTCAATGCCTTGGCTGCCGTTAAGAGTGTCATCGGAGACCTCGACCGCATCACGCGCATCGTGAAGGTGGTCGGCTTCGTGGCCTCCGATACCTCCTTCACCGGCCAGCCCGGTGTAATTAATGGTGCGTCCGAGCTCCTCGGGCGTGTCTTCGGCGACAAAGGGCAGCACGCGCGTTCCGCCGTCGGCGTTGCGGTCCTTCCACTCGACTCTCCTGTCGAGGTCGAGTTGATCGCTGAATTCAGCTAAGGAACCGGTTCACTCAATTGCCACAACTAGCCCGACGCCTGTTTGCGTTGCCCCCCGAACTCGAAGGGGCGGCACGGAACTGGCTTCAGCTCGGCGAACCGACCCCCCGCGCCGCGCGTTACGCATCATCCGTTGTTCTGCTCCGCGATTCACCCACCGGCCTGGAGACGTGGATGGGTTACCGTCCCGGCTCTTCGCCGTTGGGAGTCGTCGCGTTTCCCGGCGGTTCGCTGGAACCTAGCGACGACGACGCCCTCGGCTGGCTCGGCCCCTCGCCTCAGCATTGGGCTGAGGCGTTAGGGACCGCCGACGTCGGACTCGCCCGCCGCCACGTGGTGGGCGCCATCCGCGAACTGTTCGAGGAAACCGGGGTGCTGCTGGCCGGCACCGACCTGTCCTCCACAGTGGAGGCGACGTCCACGCCTGAGTGGATGAAAGCCCGCGAAGCGGTGGCTGCCCAGGACAAGTCGTTCACGGATGTGCTGGCCAAGCGTGGCTTGTCGCTGCGGACGGACCTGCTCAAGCCGCTCGTTAACTGGCTCAGCCCGGACTTTGCGCACCGGCGCTTCAACACCCGCTACTTCGCGGCCACCCTTCCTGTTAACCAGCAGCCCTCGCTGCTTGCGAGCAAGGGTGTCTGGGGGCGTTGGGTATGCGTTTCCAAACTCATGGCCGAGCGCGAGACCACGGCTCTTGGTGACGAGATCGGTGAGGAAAACACAGTTGGCTTGCCATTGGGCCAATTGCTGGTGCCGGGCTCGGAGATCATCCTCGAAAAGATGGCCGCTGCCCAAGGTTGCATTGCGTACCTCAGCTACAAACGCAAGCCGCACGTGTACCAGCCGCGCCTTGTCGAAGAGGACGGCACACTCATGCTCGAAGTCGAAGCTGCCCGGACGGTTTCAGGGGAGCCGCAGCGGGAGCGCTGACGACGCGCACCCTGGCGACCCGCAAATCTGCTGGCGACACGAAAAATGCCTGGCGACACCGGAATTCCGGTGTCGCCAGGCATTTTCTGTGTCGCTGAAAATTAGCGGGAGCGCTGGCGGAGGCGCTGCATGTCCAGGATGACTACTGCGCGGGCCTCCAGGCGGAGCCAGCCGCGCTGGACGAACTCGGCGAGGGCCTTGTTGACCGTTTCACGGGAAGCGCCGACCAGCTGGGCCAGCTCTTCCTGCGTGAGTTCGTGGGCCACCAGGACGCCGTCAGTGGCAGGCCGGCCGAAGCGGTCCGCGAGGTCCAGCAGGGCCTTGGCGACGCGGCCCGGAACGTCCGAGAACACGAGGTCGGACAGGGAATCGTTCGTGCGACGCAGGCGGCGGGCAAGCGCCTGCAGCAACTGTGCGGATACCTCGGGACGCGTGCGGAGCAGGGCGTTGAGGCTTTCGTTCTTCAGGCCCGCCAGGCGTGTCTCGGACACTGCAGTGGCTGTCGCGGTCCGCGGGCTGGGGTCGAACAGGGCCATTTCGCCGAAGAGCTCCCCCGGGCCAAGGATAGCCAACAGGGATTCGCGGCCATCCGGAGAGGTACGGCCGAGCTTCACCTTGCCGGACACGATGAAGTAAAGCTGGTCACCCTGATCGCCCTCGCGGAAAACAGACGCTCCGCGTGAAAGGTCCACCTCTGTGAGTTCGTCCGTCAGCAGACGGAAAGCGTCGTCGTCAAGGGTGGCGAAGAGGGGTGCGCGGCGCAATACCTCGATGTCCATGAAATCTCCTGAGTAAAAGTTCGGCTGTGGCGCTTCAGCCATTGTTTCAGAATTTTGTCGCGTCTGTGACGTACTTGGCAGCCGAAACGCCCTAAATCACGCGGAAGAGGCCCAAAATCGCGCCCCAACTGGCCGGGAATGCTCCGCTGAGAGGCGGCTTCGCGATGCGGTTGGCGGCCTGCTCGTGACGGGAAGCTGTCAGGCTGTGCATCTACAATTGGGGCTTACCCGGCTGTGAGGAGCTTTGGTGTTCGGCTTGACCATATTGGACCTGGCGTTGATTCTGACGCTTCTTTCCTACCTGATCTACGGACTGCGCAACGGCTTCTTTGTGACCCTCGGTGGAATCGCAGGCTTCGCGGCGGGAGCCGTGGCAGCCTTCATTGCGGTCCCGCTCGTCGGTGACTGGGTGAAGGACAGTGGCTGGAGGCTGACGGCCATCATCGGCTCAGCTGTAGTGCTGATTGTCTTGGGACACGGCTTGGGCACTTGGATCGGCCAGAAGGTCCGCAGGGCCGTCCGGATCCAACCATTGAACGTCCTGGACCGCCTGCTGGGTGGTTTCGTCAGCCTAGTGGTTGCGGCGCTGGTCATGTCCATGTTGGCGTTCAGCATCGGCTCCTTGGGTGTGCCGTTCGTTTCGCAACAACTCGCCGATTCGAGGGTGATCCGCTTCATCGACACCATGACGCCCACACCCGTCAAAGCCGGCGTCGCGCAGCTGCGTTCCACCGTCATGGGTAACGGCATTCCTCACCTCATCGAGGGCATCGGGCCTGTTACCCCGTTGCCCATCCCGAACACCAGTACGGACACTCCCGCACTCAACAATGCGGCACATTCCGTTCTGAAAATTGCCGGCACGGCCTACCAGTGCGGCCAGAACCAGACCGGCTCCGGATTCGTCGTCTCTCCTGGCCGCGTGGTGACCAACGCACACGTCGTGGCCGGAGTGCCCCAGCCTGTGGTGGAAATCCCCGACGGCGGCGCGTTGCCAGGCCGTGTGGTCTACTTTGACAGCCAACGCGACCTCGCCGTGCTCGCCGTCGACGGTCTCCCGACGGCGCCCTTGCAGTTGAGCGCCGATCTTCCGGCGGGCTCACCTGCAGCCTTCGCCGGATACCCTCACGGCGGTCCCTTCCAGTCCAAACCGGCCGCCGTGGAGGGGATCTCGACCCTCCTGGTCCCGGATATCTACGGCAACAACCCGTCCCCGGAACAGGTCTACAAGATTGCCGGCGACGTGCAGCCGGGCAACTCGGGCGGTCCGCTTCTCACGACGGAGGGCCAGGTTGCTGGAGTGGTCTTCGCCAAGACCACTTCGGACGTGGCGGTGGGCTACGCCCTCACCATGGACGAGCTCTCGCCCGTGGCCCAGCAGGCACCATCCTTGAGCTCGGCCGTGTCGCCGGGCCAATGCACCAAAAAATAGCCCCGCCCACCAAGGGACATGCTCAGCGCTGACACCAAGCAGTGGACATAGTGCGTTTATGTCCAGCGTTGGCCTTGAAGAATGGGCATGTCCAAATAGACAGGTCTTGGGTAATACCCTGCCCACCAAGGGACATGCTCAGCGCTGACACCAAGCAGTGGACATAGTGCGTTTATGTCCAGTGTCGGCCGTGAAGAGTGGGCATGTCCCCAAGGGGTGGGTGCTTATGTCCAACGCCGGCCGTGAAGAGTGGGCATGTCCTGAGTGGCAAGCCTCTTCTAGACCGCAGTGGCGAGGTAGTCGATGGCCAGCTTGTAGCCCTGGACTCCTGCGCCGACGATCACCGCGGAGCAGACGGGGGAGAGGTAGGAGTGGTGCCTGAATTCCTCGCGCTGGTGCACATTGGTGATGTGGACCTCGACGGCGGGAAGCTGCACCGCAGCAAGGGCGTCCCGCAGTGCCACTGAAGTGTGGGTGTACGCGCCCGCGTTGATGACGATCCCGACGGCGGTGCCGCGCGCGCCGTGGATGGAGTCAATGAGGTCACCCTCGTGGTTGGACTGCACGCAATCCACGGTGAAGCCGTGGGCCTCGGCGGCTGCCATGGCGAGCTGTTCGACGTCGGCCAAAGTGGAGGTGCCGTACTTTTCCGGCTCGCGCGTGCCCAGGAGGTTCAGGTTGGGGCCGTTGAGGACGAGGATGGTGCCGCGACCGGCTTCGGTGGCGGTGGGAGCTTCAGTCATGCCTCCCAATCTATCGGTGTGCGCAGCCGGTCCGGCGTTTCTTACGCTGCCGTGGGCTCGTAAGAAACGCCAGACAGCAGCTACACCGCAGTGACGCGGAGCAAAAGCGCGTGCTCCGGGTTCAGGACGGGCATGGGAAGCCCCACCTCAGACAGGAAGCGGCCGCTCGCCTGCGCGCCGGAGGGTAGCCATGCCGGCGGCTGCACCTGGGTGAACGTGCGGGCGTAGTCGGCGTCGCCGGGGGCCGGGAAAATGGCCTGCACCGTATAAGAGCGATCGGGGTCGAGGCCCGGAATCGCCACCCGGCCGGGTTGTTCGGCGAACGACGTCCGGGTACTGACGACGGCGAACAGGGCGGACCCGCCGTCGTCGGATACTACGCCGTGGAGCATCAATGAGTCGTCCGGGACGTCTGCGCGGACCATCCGCCCGCTGTGGATGAGTCCGCGGTGCTCCTTGTAGAGGCCGATGAATCGTTTGAGTTCTTCGCGTTCAGCGCCCTGTACCTGACGGACATCCCATTCCATGCCGAAATGCCCAAACAGCGCGCTGATGGCACGGAAGGAGAGATCATGCGTGCGGGCCGTGGTGTGCGAGGTGGTGGGGCCGATGTGCCCACCCACGAGTTCGGGGGGAACCACGACGCCGGTCCACCGCTGGATGGTCTGCCTCTCGAGGGCGTCGTTGCAGTCCGATCCCCAGATCCGGTCGGTCCGCTCAAGGATGCCGAGGTCCACCCGGGCACCGCCGGAGGAGCAGCTTTCGATCTCGACGCCGGGGTGGGCCTTGCGGAGCTCGTCGAACAGCCGGTAGGCGGCGAGAGTCTGCGCATGTACGGAGGCGCGCCCTGCGTGCCCGTGTTCGCTGAGGTCCCGGTTCTGGTCCCACTTGAGGTAGCTGATGTTGTTTTCCCTCAGCAGGGCGTCGATCCGCTCGAAGACATACTGCCAGGCAGCGGGGTTCACGAGGTCGATGATGTGCTGGTGGCGCCATTCCAGGGGGAGGCGGCCGCCGTCCTTGTGGGACAGCGCCGCAGGGCCCACGATCCAATCCGGGTGCGCCCTGGCAACATCCGAGTCTAGGTTGATCATTTCAGGCTCCACCCAGAGCCCGAATTCCATGCCGTGTGAGTTGACGGCCTCGACCAGTGGCGTCAGGCCATCCGGCCAGAGGGTTTCGTCGACGTACCAGTCGCCCAGGCCGGAGTGATCGTCGCGGCGCCCGCGGAACCAGCCGTCGTCGAGCACGAATCGCTCAACACCCAGCTCGGCAGCGGATTCCGCGAGCTCGATCAGGGTGTCCAACTTGTGGTCGAAGTACACGGCTTCCCAGGTGTTGAGGACCACGGGGCGCGGCTTGCCGGCGGGCAGTCCGGTGGAAGCAGCGGGAAGGACGTGATGCGGGCGGGACCGGAACCAGCTATAGAAGGCCTCGCTGATGCCGTCCAGGCCGCGGTCCGAGTAGGCCGCGAAAAGGGCGGGCGTGGTGTAGCGTCCGCCCGGCTGGAGGACCACTTCGGCCGGGCCCAGAAGCTCCGAGCCGCCGATCATGGTGCGGCCATCGGCCACGGTGTCGGCGAACTGTTCGTGGTTGCCGCTCCAGGCCAGGTGGGTGGCCCAGACCTTCCCGTGGCGATTGCCGAATCCGGCGGTTCCCGCGGCGAAAAGCAGTGAGGAATCGTGTCCTGTGCGGCCGTGGCGTCCCGTGCGTACCCACGTGCCTTGCTGGACGGGCCGGCGCTGGGGGTGGCGCTCGCGGCACCAGCGTCCGGTGAGGTCAAGGAGTTCGACGGCGTCCGGTCCCACCGGGAGGACGGTGGCCAGTTCGTCGAGCTGGAAAGGGGACGTGCCGTCGTTGACGGCTGTGTGGCGAAGCTCAAGGAGCCCGCCGGTGTGAAGCATCAGCGTGGACGTCACGGTGATTCCGGCGTCGGGATCCTTCTGGACAATCACTGCAGAGGCGACGGCGGAACTGGCGTCAGCCTGTACGTCTGCCACACGAAGCCGGAGCGAAAAGTCCAGGCCAGGAACGCCGTCGGCGATCCTCTGGCCGCGCAGGCCTGGGCGGCCCTGCCAGGCAGAGGAGCCTTGCGGAAGAAGCGCGGCCGGGACGGTGGCGTCGACGGCGGAGTGCGGGATGGGTTCGCCCAGGATGGCGAGGTCCGGAAGGGCGTCGCCGAGATCGGCGCCCCAGTGGATGACCTCTGCCTCTCCGCTGTTGAAACTGACCACCAGGCTTGTGCCGGTGGAACGGAGGTAGAGCGGGTCCATGAGCTGGTTCACTTTCGAAGAGTTGTTGCGTAAGGAGCGGTGGAGAGTCCGGGCGCCGCCGTCAAAGGAGTGAAGCGGCGGCGCCCGGACTGGTTTTGGGGACTGGTGTTACTTGAAGAGGCTGTTGACCTGGTTGTTGGCGTCGGACAGGGAGCTGGCGGGCTTCTTGCCGCTGAGTACTGCGTCCATTGCGGGCTTCATGATGCCGTCAACTTTGGCAGCCTTGTCCGCGATGGGGAAGAGGAACGTGGTGCCGTCCTTGACTTGGGTGGTGAAGGCCGAGACATCTACACCCTTGGCCGCGAAAGCCTTGGCGGCCAAGTCCGAGGAGGTGGAGATAGCCGGGAAGACCACTGCCTTGTTGGCGACGACGTCCTGGCAGGCGGAGGAACCGAGGTATTCAACCCACTTGGTGGCTGCCGCGGGGTTCTTGGTGCCGGCCCAGATGGAGTCCGCCAGGCCGTTGAACATGGACGCCCGCTTGCCGCTGGGGCCCACCGGGGTGGGGGCGATGGCAGTCTTGATGCCCTTGTAGCTGGTGTACTGGCCGATCATCCATGAGCCGCTGGTGTTGATTGCAGCCTTGCCGGCGCCGAAGTTGTCCGAGACGCTGGCGCCTACCGTCGTTTCAAGTTTGGGCATGTAGCCCTTGTCCGCGAGTCCGGCCCACCAGGCGATGGTCTCCTGGAACTTGGGGTCGTCGTAGTTGAACTTGCTGGCCCACGGGTTCTTGTCCGTGGCGGTCCAGCCGGTGGTGGCGGCCAGGAAGCTCCACTGGGTCTGGCCCTGCCCGGAACCGGAGGACTCCAGGCCCAGGCCGTAGACGGCCACATTGTTCTTGTCGAAGCCGGCTTCGTCTCCGCGCTTGCCGTTCTTATCCACGGTCAGGTGGGCGATCGTCTTTTCGTAGCTGCCACCGTCCTTGGGATTCCAGTCCAACTTGGCCATTTGCTCGGCCGTGATGCCGGCGGAATCTGTCATGGCCTTGTTGTAGAAGAGGCTGATGGTGTCCCAGTCCTTGGGAAGGCCGTAGCGCTTGCCGTCCTGACCCACCCAGAGATCGGCCAGGCCCTTGTTGTAGCTGTCCAGCTTGACACCGTCTTTTGCCACGGCGTCGTCGAGGGCCAGCAGTTGCTTCTTGGAAGCGAACTCCGGGTACTTGGAAAGGTGGTCGGTGAAGACATCAGGGGCGGTGCCGGACACGAATCCGTTGGTCAGGGTGGTCCAGTAGTCGTCCCAGCCGCGCTGGGTGATCTTGACAGTGATATTCGGATTGGCCTTGGTGAAGTCGCTCGCACACTGCTGGTATGCCGGAAGCTGGTTGGCGTCCCACAGCCAGTAGTTGATCTCGCCTTTGGCTTCGCTGGAGGCAGGGGCGGAGCCGCCGCCACAAGCGGAGAGTGATAGCGCGGCTGCGGCAGCGACGGCGACGGCAGCTGCGACGGTGCCAATGGATTTCTTCATGGTGGACCTTTCAGGGGGTTGCGATAGAACGGGGCGTTGTTGGGGAGGGAGAACTATTTGATGCCAGAGAAGCCGATGGAGTTGACGACCTTCTTGCCGAAGGCGATGAAGAGGATCAGGACAGGCAGCGCTGCCACGAGCGTGGCGGCCATGAGCCCGCTCCAGTCCGGCGCCCCTTGCGGAGATTGGGACTTGAAGACGCCCAGGCCCACGGTGAGGACGCGGACACTCTCGTCCTGGCCTACCAGGAGCGGCCAGAAGTACTCGTTCCACTGACCGATGAAGGTGAGCAGCGCAAGGGTGGCGAGGGGGGCTGCTGCGTTGGGGATCACAATCTGGAAGAAGATCCGGAGGTGCTTGGCGCCGTCGAGCATGGCTGCCTCTTCCACTTCGCGGGACATGCTCAGGAAGAACTGGCGCAGGAAGAAAATGGCGAACGGAGTCATGAACATGAAGGGCAAAGCCAGCCCCGCGAAGGTGTTGAGCAGGCCGAGGTTCTTGATCATCAGGAAGTTGGGCAGGGCTGTGAAGATCGGCGGGACCATCATGGTGGCCAGGAAGATTGCGAAGACCTTGTTCCGGCCCGGCCAGCGCAGCCTGGAAAAGGCGTAGGCGGCCATCGCGCTGAAGAACACCTGGCCTGCGGTGGTCATGGTGGCGAAGATGATCGAGTTGCGCAGGTAGAGCCAGAAGTTGATGTCCGCGCCGGAGCCGCCTTCGGCGATGGCTTGCTCGGGGCTTTGCAGCCCGAAGACTCGCTGGAAGGCACCCCAGCTGAAGTCCGCAGGGAGGAGATTGCCGGCGTTGGAGGCTAGCGAGTGATTGCTGGATAGGGCCGTCCGGAGCATCCAGAGGAACGGGGCGATGGTGACCACGACGGCGATCACCACGAGGACCCAGGCGCCGGTGCGGCGCCAGTTGACGGGTTTCGTGCCGGGGCGGCGGGACTGCGGGGAGCCGACGACGGCGGCAGCGGACTCGCGCGTACGGCGGGAATTGGTGGAGGTACTCATGGCGGGGTTTCCTTAGTCCAGGTCCGTCTCGTTGCCTTTGAGGAACTTCATCTGGATGAAGGCCACCAGGGCGAGAATGATGAAGAGAATCACGGACAGCGCCGAGGCGTAGCCGAAGTCCGACTCGCCGAAGGCCTTCTGGTAGATGTACATCTGGATGACGCGGGAGGCGTTGACCGGTCCACCGCCAGTGGTCACGGCGACCGTGTCGAAGACTTGGAACGAACCGATGACGGTGACCACTAGGACAAGGACCAAGACGGGGCGCAGGAGCGGC
Source organism: Arthrobacter sp. 01T419 (assembly GCF_056398865.1). NCBI lineage: Bacteria > Bacillati > Actinomycetota > Actinomycetes > Micrococcales > Micrococcaceae > Arthrobacter > Arthrobacter sp. 01T419. Next base: position 453,746 of record NZ_JBFTQF010000002.1, on the reverse strand, counting down.
ATGGTGATGCTCCAGAACGTCCGGGTGGGGGACGCGCCGTCAAGGTTGGCTACCTCGTAGACGTGGTTGGGTATGGACTGAAGACCTGCAAAAATCAGCAGGGCGGTGTAGCCCATGTGCCGCCAGACATTGACGAAGGCGATGGTGGGGATGGCCCACTGTTCACTGCCGAAGAATGCGATGCGGGGCAGGCCCATCCAGCTGATGATCTCGTTGACGATGCCCAGTTGGTAGTCGAGCATCCAGAACCAGAGCAGAGCGACGATCACGTTGGCCACCAGGAACGGGAGCAGCAGCGCGCCGCGGATGAACGTCGATTTGGCCACGCGGTGCATGAGGAGTGCGAGTCCGATGGCGATGACGGTCTGGAAACCGATGTTCAGAGCCACGTACTGAACGGTGACGGCCATGGCGTTCCAGAACAGATCGTCGCTGAATATCGAAGTGTAGTTCTTGATGCCGATCCAGGTGGGGTCGCCCAAGATGCTGTACTCGGTGAAGCTGAGGTAGATGCCCCGGATGGTGGGGACGAGGAAAAAGAGAACGAAGCCGATCATCGCCGGGAAGATGAAGAGCAATGCGATCTTCAGGTCACCGATCCGTCGGATGCCGAACCTGGATGGTTTGCCCGATTGGGGAGGTGCGGCGGGCTCCGCATGTTTGGCAAGGGTGGTCATCTTCGACCCTTTCCTGACTGTGATGTGGGTTACAACTGATGGAAATCTACACGAGTAGATCTAGAGAGGTCAAGAGGTTTTGTTAAGTTTTGTTCGATTATTTTGGATTTATTGCGTTTTGTTGACTCGAGTAGATCCTAGTGATTCACTGGTCTGGACCCCTCGCCGGGCCTCTTCCGGCGCAGCGAGAAGCCACCCACACAAATCGAAGGGCTAACAATGACGTTTTCAATGGGAGTAGTAGGACTTGGCCAGTTTGGCGGCCAATTTGCCCACCTCTTCAAACTCCACCCGGGGGTTTCCGCGGTCTACGCCGTGGACGAGCTCCCTGAACGGGCAGCCAAGGCCGTAGAGCAATTGGGCTTGGACGGATCAATGGGCAGCTTCGACGAGTTGCTGGCCTCCGACGTCGACGCCGTCGCCATCTTCACGCAGCGTTGGACGCACGGTCCGCTGGTGATCAAGGCGCTTCGCGCTGGAAAGCACGTCTACTCTGCGGTGCCAATGGCCGTTTCGGAAGAAGAGATCGGGAACATCATCGAGGCCGTGCGTGAGACCAAGCTTGTCTATGCCATGGGGGAGACCAGCTACTACAACCCCGCCACCGTCTACGCCCGCGAGCAGCACGCCGCCGGCAAGTTCGGCCGCATCTTCTACACGGAAGGTGACTATGTCCACGACATGGATCTGGGCTTCTACGAGGCCTACCAGTACAGCGGCGGCGAAAACTGGAAGGAGACCGCCAGCTACCCGCCCATGCTGTACCCCACGCACGCCATCGGCGGTGTCCTGGGTGCCGTGCCTGGACATGCCGTGAGCGTCAGCTGCATCGGCGTCAAGGACGATCGTGGCGACGGCGTCTTCGACAAGGAAGTCAGCATGTTCGACAACGACTTCTCCAACGCTACTGCGCTGTTCGAAATGAACGACGGCGGCGTGATGCGGACCAACGAGATGCGCCGCGTGGGCTACCCCTCGCACATCCGCGAATCGCGCTTCCGCTTCTTCGGCACGGAGGCAAGCTTTGAACAGTTGGCCACCACCACGCTGTGGCAGGACAAAAAGGGGGTCCTGGACGTCTCGGACCAGGTGGAGACCAAGCCGAGCATGTCGGCGGATGACCCCTCGTTGGCGGACGTCGCGCCCGAACTTCGCGGCGCGTTCATCTCCGGCCTCGCTCCGGTGCACGACTCCGGCCGGCTCCCCGTTGAATTCGAGGGAGCTCCCACAGGGCACGAAGGAAGCCACCAGTTCCTGGTGGATGACTTCGTCACAGCCGTGAACAAGGGAAGCCTTCCCCCGGTCAACGCCTGGGTGGCCGCGCGCTTCACCCTCCCCGGGGTCGTGGCGCACGAGTCTGCCCTCCGGGGCGGCGAACGGCTCCCCATCAGGGACTTTGGAGATGCCCCCGAGGCTTTGTAGCTAGCATGATCACCATGACTACTTCGGCAGTGCACACCCCGCGCGGACCGGTGACGCGCAAAGACGTGGCCCGGTACGCCGGGGTGAGCACCGCCGTCGTGAGCTATGTGGTGAATGGTGGTCCCAAGAAGGTGGCGCCGGCCACGGAAGCCAAAGTCCAGGACGCCATCCGGATCCTGGGGTACAGGCCGAATGCCGCCGCGCGCGCACTCAAAATGGGGTCCAACCAAACCCTCGGCCTCGTGATTCCGGACTCCAGCAATCCGTTCTGGGCGCTGCTGGGACACGCCGTGGAAGTGGCCGCAGCCGAGCGCGGATATGCCCTGTTGTTGACGAATTCCGACAACAAGCTGGACTCCGAACGCCGCCACATCCGCAACCTCGCCGCCCGTCAGGTAGATGGCGTGGTCCTGGCAAGCGTCATGTTTGAACCCGATTTACTGGAGCTTTTCGGCGCCGAAATCCCCTCGGTCCTGTTGAACCATGCCTCGGTTGCTCCCGGATTCAACAGCGTAGGCGTGGACCTTGAAGCCGGAGCCCGCCTGGCCGTGGAACATTTGATCGGCCACGGCCATACCAGCATCGGACTCGCCATGGGCATCACGGCCGACAACGAGGCCGATGGGCGCGAGGAGGGGTGGCGGCGGGCGCTGGAAGCTGCCGGACTCCCTGTTGGGCCGCTCGCCCGCGGCGGGTTCGACCGCCCTGGGGGCTACGCTGCCGGACAACGCCTCCTGACCGCGGACAACCGCCCGACGGCGATCTTCGCCAGCTCCGATATGCAGGCAATCGGACTCCTGCGGGCAATCCGCGAGGCCGGCCTGTCCGTTCCGGACGATATCGCCGTGGCGTCCTTCGACGGTTCGATCGAGGCCGAATACAGCTGGCCGGCGCTGACCACCGTGGAGCAGCCGGTGTGGGAGATGGCAGAGGCCGCAGTGTCCGCGCTGGTGGGTGAGACCCGCAACGAACCCCCGCAGCACAGGGTCTTCCCCACCCAGCTCCGCATCCGGCAATCGTGCGGGTGCCCGTAGCGCGGTGCCTGCCCAACTAACTCGCATTAGGTGTCGTTTTCGGGGCTGATAACGACAACAAATGCGAGTCAGTTGGGTTCCGGGCAGGGAACTCGGGCCGGCCCCTTAGGCCTTTGCGATCCTCAGCTTCCCGACGCCTTCGGCGAGAATGCGCCGCGCATCCTCGCCGAGATGCGAATCCGTCACGAGCACGTCGGCCTCTTCCAGCTGGGCAATCGAGGCGATGCCCACTGTTCCCCATTTGCTGTGGTCCGCCAAGACCACCACGTTGCGGGCCGCGCTGATGAAGGCCCGGTTGGTTTCGGCTTCCTGCAGGTTCGGGGTAGTGAACCCTGCGTCTGCATCCATGCCGTGGACGCCCAGGAACAGCGTGTCGAGGTGCAGCTGCTTCAGCGCGGCCGTGGCGATGGGACCCACCAAAGCGTCCGACGGCGTGCGCTCACCACCGGTCACGATGACCGGGAAACCCTGACGGGAACCCGAGGCATTGTGGAACAGATCCGCAATCCTGATGGAGTTCGTCACCACCGTGATCCGCGGGCCGTCGAGGAGTTCCTTGGCGAGCTCGTAGGTGGTGGTTCCGGCGCTCAGGCCAACAGCCATGCCTTCGTGGACCAGGGTGGCGGCCTCGACAGCGATCGCATGCTTTTCCTCGATCAGCTGCGTGGACTTCAGCTCGAAGCCGGGCTCGTGGGTCCGGGCGTCGCCGGGTATCTTGGCCCCGCCATGGATGCGCTCCACAAGTCCTGATTCCTCAAGCGACTCGATATCGCGCCGAACGGTCATGGCGGAGACGCCCAACTGTTGCGCGAGATCCGAGACTCGGACAACCCGTTCGCGCTGGACGGCGTCGACTATGGCGGTATGGCGCGCTGCCTGAAGCATCGGAGCCTTTCTGGAGGGTTGGCAGTGGGTTAGGCGGGAGCTGCGACGACCGCGACGCCCCCGGCAGTAAGGTTTAGCGTACCTCCGGTGGGGGTTCCGCTCAGGAGCTCGACGCCGTCGAGCGGCACGTCCACGTTCTGGGCGCTGTGGTTGATGACGAAAGTCCAGTCCTTGCTGCCGTTGCTCCTGCGGACGATTTCCACGTCCTCCGGCGGCTGAACGCCCAGGACCGGCTCCACCCCCGCGTCTGAGCAAAGCAGCTGGACCAATTCGGCCAGCCCTGCGCGGCCCAGACTCGTGGCGACGTAGTACGCGGCGCCGCGTCCAGTCGATCCCGCCCGGCGGGTCACCGCCGGAGAGCCACCGACGCCGGACGCGCCCCGGCTGCCTATCGCTGTGCCGTCGAGCGCTGTGCCGCCGTCGAGCGGGCCGCCGTCGAACGTGGCGAGAACCTCAGCGCCGGTCGCCTTCCCGAGCTCGCTCCACAGCGCCCCGGAGCCGAACTGGCTCAAGCCCACGGTGTCTCCGGAACGCAGGGGGAAGAATTCCTCCATGCTCACGCCCAGCAGTTCGGAGAATGCTCCTGGGTAGCCGCCGCCGTTGACCGGGTCCATCAGGATGTGGTCGTTCTGATCTACGATTCCGGAGAAATAGGTGATCACCAGGGTTCCACCGGATTCGACGTACTCGTGTAGCTTCGCGGCGCCCTCATCGGTGACGAGATACAGCATGGGCGCGATCACCAGCTTGTAGCCGGAAAGGTCATCGGTGCTTTGCCTGATGTCCGTGGTGACGCCGGCGCGGTAGAGGGCATCGTGCCAGCGCCGCGTTTCGGGGAGGTTCCGGGCATCCTCGCTGGGCTGCGAGTCCAGTTCGGTGCCCCAGCGGGCGTCGGTGTCGTGGATGATGCAGGCCTCGGCCTGGACCGTGGAGCCGGCCACCTCCGAAATGCTCTCGAGAGCCCGGCCCAGCTCCACCACTTCGCGCCACACCTTGCTGTCGCGGCCAGCGTGGGGGACCAGCCCGGAGTGGTATTTCTCGGCGCCGGCCCGGGAAGCCCGCCACTGGAAGAACAGCACGCCGTCGGTTCCGCGGGCCACATGCTGCAGGGAGTTGCGGAGCATTTCACCCGGCGCCTTGGCAATGTTGCGGGGCTGCCAATTGACCGCCGACGTGGAGTGTTCCATCAACAGCCACGGCTTGCCTTGCGCCCACCCGCGGGTGAGGTCCGCCGTCATGGCCAGGTCCTGGAAGTTCCGCTCGTCGGCGGCAATCAGATAGTGGTCATTGGACACAACGTCCATGTGTCTGGACCAGCGCCAATAGTCCACTGGAGCGTTCAAACCCATGTTGAAGCCCATGAAATTGGTGGTCACGGGGTGCTTGGAATGCGCCCGGATGATGTCCGCCTCGGCCTTGAAGCACTCAAGGAGCGCATCCGAAGAGAATCTCGCGAAGTCCAGTTGCTGGGTGGGGTTCACCCAGGTTCCGGAGCGGCGCGGCGGGAGGATCTCGGCCCAGTCGTAGTAGTGCTGTGACCAGAACGCCGTACCCCATGCCTCGTTGAGCGCCTCGAGGTTCCCGTACCTGTCCTGGAGCCACTTCTGGAAGCCACGCTCCGCATGCGGACCGAAGTCCGGTTGGTTGTGGCAGCCGTACTCGTTGTGCACATGCCACATCACGACGGCGGGGTGCCCGGCGTAGCGCTGCACGATCGCCGTCGTCAGGGCTGCTGCCGCCCGGCGATAGTCCGGGGAGCACGCAGCGAAGGCCTGGCGAGAACCGTAGCTTTGCCGCACGCCGTCGGCATCCACCGGGAGCGAATCGGGGTACTTGCGGCTGAACCACGGCGGGGGAGAGGCGCTCGCATTGGCGAGGTCAACGCAGATGCCGTTGGCGTGAAGGAGCTCAAGGACCCTGTCCAGCCAGCCGAACTCGTAACGGCCTTCCTCCGGCTCCAGTAGTGCCCAGCTGAAGATCCCGACGCTCACCAGGTTCACGCCGGCTTCCTTCATGAGCGCGACGTCGTGTTTCCAGACCTCTTCGGGCCATTGTTCGGGGTTGTAGTCCCCGCCGAAGGCGATCCGGCCGCCCAGCTTGTCGACGATGTAATCCATGGCCATGCGTTTTTATCCTTTGCTGGAACCGAGCGTCAGGCCGGCTACGAATTGCCGCTGCAGCGCGAGGTAGATGATCAGGGTGGGTATCAGGGTGATCATGGCGCCCGCGGCAATCAGGTTGTAATTGCTGAGGAACTGGCCTTGGAGGTTGTTGATGGCGGTGGTGATGGGCAAGCGGTCTCCACTTTGGATGAAGAGCAACGGCCAGAAGAAATCGTTGTAGATGAAGATGACTTCCAGGGTGCCGAGCGCTGCGAGGGCGGGCCGGCACAGCGGGAGGATGATGTTCCAGTACTGCCGCCAGATTCCGGCCCCGTCTACCAACGCGGCCTCCGTGAGGTCGGACGAGAGTGCCTTCATGTAGTTGGAGAGCACGAAGGTGCAGAAACCGATCTGGAAGGCCGTGTCCACGGCGATCACGGAAATGTAGGTATTGAGCAGGTTGCCGGAATCGCTGAAAGAGTACGGGAGCGAGAGATGCTTGAACATTTCGAACAACGGGGCTGCGAGGACCTGCGGTGGCAGGAGGTTGCCCGCGGTGAACATGATCAGCAGCGTGATGTTGAATTTCCAGTTCACCCTGGAGACGGCGAACGCCATCATCGAGGCGAAGAACAGGGTCAGGAGCACCGCTGGGACAGTGATGAGTACGGAGTTCAAGAGATACTTCGAGAATCCGCCTTGGGTCCAAGCTTGGATGAAGTTGTCGAAGCTGAAGCTGCCACCAAAACTGAAGTAGCCGTACTTGTCCGTGTCGGCTTTGGGGCGCAAGGCCGTGTACAGGGACCAGCCGAGCGGAATCAGCCACATCACTGCCATGACGGTCAGGAAGATGTGGGTTCCGTAGTGGCGCTTGCCGGAGTTCCGCGACACGGCCGCGGCTCCTGCTGTGCTGGGGATGGGGTTGGCGAGGGTGCTCATGCCTTGCTCTCCTTGCCGAAGGTGCGGATGAGGTAGAAGACGATGGGAATCAGCGAAATGACCAGGAGGATGACCGCGAGGGCGGAGCCGACGCCGATTACTTGGCCTTCACCGACGAGGTTCTGGATCACGAGGGCGCTGATCAGTTCAAGGCCGTTGGTTCCTCGGTTGATGATGTACACAATGTCGAAGGCACGCAGCGACTCGATGATGGTGATCACCACGATCACGATGTTGACCGGGCGCATGGCCGGGAAAACGACGCGGAAGAACGTCTGCACGGCGTTGGCGCCGTCAATCGACGCAGCCTCCCGCAGGGACGGGTCCACACCCTTGAGCCCGGCCAAGTACAGGAGCATGACGTACCCGGCATGACGCCAGGTCGCAGCGACCATGGCTGCCCAGATATTGACGTTGGAGTCTCCGAACCAGTCGACGGCCCGCGGAGTGCCGGCCGTGCCGAGGAGGTAGTTGAGCAAGCCGCTGTCGCGGTTGTAGAACAGTTGCCAGATCACGCCGATGAGGGCCAGGGACAGCATGACGGGAGTGAAGAAGATGCTTTGGTAGATCTTGCTGCCACGGATTTTCTGGTCCAGGAGCACAGCCAGCAGCAGTCCGAGAGGTGTTGCGATCAGGGCCAGGAAGACCAGCCACAGAATGTTGTGCTGCATGGCGGGCCAGAATGGGGGATAGTCCTGGACCACGAAGCGGTAGTTGTCCGTTCCGGCGGGCTTGATGTCCTTGAGGTCCAAGCCGTTCCAGCGGGTGAAGCTCAGCGCGATGGAAAAGAGCGTGGGCAGCCAGACCAGCAGCAGCTGGATCAGGGTAGGCAAACCCACCATGATTGCGAGGACGAACTTGTCACGCCGCGTGAGGCGGCGGACTTTGCCTGCTTTGCCCGGCCGTCTCCCGGCGCCAGGGTGGGCCTTGCCGGCCGTGGTTCGCCCTGCAGCGCCGGGCTCGCTGTCCGGTGCGGCCGGTTTTTCGGCGGTAGTACTCATGGGGATTCCTTCAGTTTGCAAAAGGTGGCCCGACGACGGCGGGCGGTACCGCCGTCGTCGTTCCTTTCCTTGGGATGCCGATGCGCTTGGCCTGCGAAGCAGGTCGCGGCGCTGACACGGCAACTACTGGGCGGCGTAAAGCGTCTTGGCCTGCGCTTCAAGGTTCTTGACGTCCACGGTGCCGTCCTTGATGAAGGACTGGAGTGCGGGGATCATCACGTTGTTGGCCATGGCGGGAAGGGCGTCGCGGTCCAGGAACTGGCTGATGTACTTGGCGTTGGCGATGGTGTCTGCGCACTTCTTGTTCAGCGGGGTGAACTTTGACGTGTCGGCGCCCTTGACGGTGGCGATGTTGGAGGTGTCAACGGCAGCGTAGGCGTTCTGGCCCTCGGCGGAACCCATGAAGGCAAGGAAATCGTGGGCTGCTTTATTGTCGCCGCCCTTCTTGGACAGGAGCAAGCCGTCGATGGGGGCCTCGACGGCGTCCGTGCCTTCCACGGCGATTTCCGGGAACGGGAAGAAATCGATGTCCGCCAGCACCGCGGGATCGGTGAACTGCTGGGTCACGAAGGAGCCCAGCAGGTACATGCCGGTCTTCTTGGCTTCGAGGGCTTTCGCGGCGTCCTGCCAGGTCTGGCCGAGGGCATTGGGGTCTTGGAAGGGCAGGAGGGCCTTCCACGTGTCGAAGACATCGCTGACCTTCTTCTGGTCCCAGCTTTCCTTGTGCGCTGTCAGGTCAATGTGGAATTGGTAGCCGTTGAGGCGCATGTTGATGTAGTCGAACGTGCCCATGGCCGGCCAGCCGTCCTTGTCCGCGAAGCCGATGGGGATGATGCCGTCGGACTTCATCTTGGTGGCCAGGGTCTTCAGCTCGTCGAACGTCTTGGGGACTGCGTAGCCCTTTTCGGCCCAGAAGCTCTTCCGGTAGAAGAAACCCCAGGGGTAGTTGTAGTTGGGGACCAGGTACATCTTGCCGTCCGGCCCGGTGGAGGCCTTCTTCATGGCGTCCGAGAAGTTGCTGCCAATGGTTGCCCATACATCGTCCACCGGGGCCAGGAGTCCCTTTCCGGCATAGTACTGCATGCGGTAGCCGGCGAACCAGGTGAAGGCATCGTCCGGACTGCCTTGGAGGTAGGAGTTGATCTTGTTCTGGAAGTCGTTGTGCGGGACGACGTTGGTGGCCACGGTGACGCCGGTCTTCTTGGTGAAGGCATCGGTGACGGCTTTGTAGGCGTTCTTGGGCACGTCGTCCGAAGAGCCGGAGCCGAAGGTGAGGCTGTTCGATGAGGCTCCCGGAGCGGGGCCGGAGCCGCCCGTGCAAGCAGCCAGCAGCGGAATGCCCGCCAGGCCGGCGGCACCGATACCGAGCGTCTTCAGGATGGTGCGGCGTCCAGGCCCAGCGTTGTACGCCGACTGGAACGGGTCAAGATTCGCTGCCATGTTCTCTCCCTTGAAAAGCGTGGTGCTTGTGAGTTATCTCACGTAGAACTCGACTATAACCGCTCAAAAGAGAACATGAAAGAACTAAATATAACATTCTTGCGACGGTGGGTTTCATGACAAAGGCGGCGGTCCTCGTGGGAGGGGACCGCCGCCTTTGCGTGGTGGCTTGTCGCCGTGCGTCGCTTGGCGAAGTTCCTACTTCTTCAGGGACTCCGCGATCTGGGCCATGATCGTGGGGTCGGACAAAGTGGTGGCGTCGCCTACTTCGCGGCCTTCTGCGACGTCCTTGAGGAGGCGGCGCATGATCTTGCCGGACCGGGTTTTGGGCAGTTCGGGGACCACGAGGATGTGCTTGGGTTTGGCGATGGGGCCGATTTCCTTGCCAACGTGGTTGCGCAGTTCCAGGACGGTGGCGTCGCCGTCGTTCGCGGCATCCCCACGCAGGATGACGAACGCGACCACGGACTGGCCGGTGGTTTCGTCGGCGGCTCCGACGACCGCGGCCTCAGCCACGGACGGGTGGGACACCAACGCTGACTCGATTTCGGTGGTGGAGAGCCGGTGCCCGGAGACGTTCATGACATCGTCAACGCGGCCCAGGAGCCACACGTCCCCGTCTTCGTCCTTCTTGGCGCCGTCCCCGGCGAAGTACATGCCCTCGAAACGGGACCAGTAGGTGTCCTTGAACCGCTCCGGGTCCCCCCAAATGCCGCGCAGCATGGCGGGCCAGGGTTCGCGGACCACGAGGTAGCCGCCGTGGCCGTCCGGGACGGATTCGCCTGCCTCGTCCACGACGTCGATTGCGATGCCCGGCAGCGGGACCTGCGCGGAGCCCGGCTTGGTCGCGGTGACGCCGGGCAGCGGTGCGATCATCTGGGCGCCGGTTTCGGTCTGCCACCAGGTGTCCACGATCGGTGCGGGGTGTTCCTTCTTCTGCCCGTTCTTGCCGGCATTGCCGCCGATGACCTCGCGGTACCACATCCAGGCCTCGGGGTTGATGGGTTCACCCACGGAACCGAGGACCCGGATCGAGGACAGATCGTACTTGGCCGGGATGTCCCGTCCCCACTTCATGAAGGTCCGGATCGCGGTGGGGGCGGTGTAGAGGATGGAGACCTTGTACTTTTCCACGATTTCCCACCAGCGGCCCTGATGTGGGGAATCCGGGGTGCCCTCGTACATGACCTGGGTGGCGCCGTTGATGAGCGGGGCATAGGCGACGTAGGAGTGGCCGGTGACCCATCCGACGTCGGCGGTGCACCAGAACACATCTGTTTCAGGGTGCAGGTCGAACACTGCCTTGTGGGTGTAGGCACCCTGGGTGAGGTAGCCGCCCGTGGTGTGCAGGATGCCTTTGGGCTTGCCCGTGGTCCCGGAGGTGTAGAGGATGAACAACGGGTGCTCGGAGTCGTGCCCGACGGCGGTGTGTTCCGTCGAGGCTGCCCCGACAGCTTCGTCCCACCACTGGTCCCGGCCCTGGACCCAGTCCACGGATTCCCCGTTGCGCTTGACCACCACGACGTTCCGGACGGAATGGCCTGGTGCGGACAAGGCGTGGTCCACGGCGGGCTTGAGTGGGCTGGGCTTGCCGCGGCGGTAGGTACCGTCCGCGGTGACCACGAGCTTGGCCTCGGCGTCATCGATCCTGGAGCGCAGCGCGTCGGCGGAGAAGCCGCCGAACACCACGGAGTGCACGGCCCCGATCCGGGCACAGGCCAGCATGGTGATCACGGCTTCGGGGATCATGGGCAGGTACACGGCCACGCGGTCACCCTTGGCCACGCCCAGGGACTCAAAGGCATTCGCAGCCTTCTTCACCTCCTCGGTCAGCTGCGCGTACGTGTAGCTCCGGCTATCCCCGGGCTCGCCCTCGAAATAGATCGCCACCCTGTCCCCGAGCCCGTTCTCCACGTGCCGGTCCAGGGCGTTGTACGCAGCGTTGACCTCGCCGCCGACGAACCACTTGGCGAACGGCGGGTTGGACCAGTCCAGGGCCTCGGTGAAGTCCTTGTCCCACGTGAGGAGTTCGCGTGCTTGCTTGGCCCAGAATGCGGGGCGGTCCGCATCTGCTTCCGCATAGACCTCGGCGCCGACTACTGCGTTGGCGGCAAATTCAGCGGTGGGCGCGAACTTCCGGTTCTCGTGGAGAAGGTTTTCGAGGGCGTCGCCGTTGCGTATCCCGTCAGGTGCGGGTGCAGCGGTGGTCGTTGATCCATTGGCGTCCTGGGACATGTGAACCTCATCATTCATCGATCTCTGCTGCGCGGGTCCCGTGGCGGTCCGCCCGACCCAAACGCGCCAAGCATGCACGGCGTTGGGCTGCGGCGCCTCACGGGATTCCGCAAGAGCTTTTCCGGAACCCACCTTAGCGTTTTGCGCCGACAACAAGTGTCTGCGGTCACACTCCGGACCGTGAACGGCGTCTGATTCGCGCCGAACGGCTCCGACGTTCTCAGGGTAGCTCCAAAAACGGGGAGATGACGCGGCAGCCTCCGAGTCTCCGCGCGTGTGCCAGCTAGTGGACTGTGAGAAGGGTGGCATAGGCTGAAGAGGTCTCGAGACGCGAAAGACCTGGTGCCCCCGCCTAGCCCGAAAACACTGGGTGCAGCCTTGGGCGGCAGCGTCCCGGGCACCGCCGTACAAAGGAGATTTGCACATGAACCAGACGAGCCAAGGTCCGAAATACGGTGCGCTGGCGCCCGGATCGGCCCCCGAAGCAGCTGGAGCCGGGGCGCCAGAGCCCGGAAGCAAGACCTCCCCGAAGTACCAAGCTGTACTGGGTCCTTTCACCATCCGGGACTTGACTGTTTTCGGTTCCACTTTGCTGATGTTTGTAGGTTCCCTCCTGCCGATGTTCGGCGGACGGTACAACCTGTGGAACCTGGGCAACCTCTTTTTCCTCGCCTTGGGCATCATTCTTCCCTTGGTGGTGACGGCTTTGTTCGTCGCACGGCGCCTGCAACCGGGGAATGTTGTGCGAATCGGTTCGCTTTCGATCGACCAGTTCGCTTCCGTGGTGGCGTCGTTCGCCGTGACCATGTTCTTCCTCTCCACGGCGGGCGCGTTTACTGTTTTCGCGCTCGTGGGCCTGATCGGATCGGTGGGCCTTCTCGCTGCGACGGTCCTGGCACCGCATTTGCCGGTGCTCCGCGAGGACTTCAAGGACCGGGCCGAACAGCCCGCGCACGTTGTGGCCAGGGAATCGGCCATCCCGTCCCGCAAGCCCGTGGTGCCCAAGCCCCTGGTGCCCAAGCCCCTGGTGCCCAAGCCCGAAGCCTCTCCTGACGCTTCCGCGCCGGCAAGTACGCTGCCCGCCACTCCGGTGACCGCCCCCGCGGCAGCACCCGCCGCCGTCGTACCTGCCGAGCCTGCCGAGCCTGCCGAGCCTGCCGGGCCCAGCGAAGTTGCGGAAGGCGACGCCGTGAAGCCGCGGGAAGCGCCGGCGGCAACCCCCGCAGAGCCCCAGCACACTTCTGCCGCCACTATGGCGACGCCGCTCGTCGGAGGCGCGGACACCGGAACCGCCACCCAACACATTGGGACAGTTAACAAGGCAAACGCGGAGAACCAACCCGACACGGAGCAACCTCATCTCGAACAGACCAATCTCGAGCAGACCAGGGCGCATCAGATCATCGGGGCAACCGTAGATCCGGCGACGCGAAGGGGCGACGATGAGGAACACGGAGGGTACGAGGCCTTCTGGTTCGCCGTGGCCCATCCACGTGCCGTCGTCGACGAGCACACAGGAACCCCCGTCTTCACTATCGAACCGGGCGCCTGGGTCCTGGCCCTTGAGGACCGCGGCGAGGAATTCCTGGTGCAGGATACCGATGGCAAAGTGGGCGTCCTGCGCGATCTCAGCCACATCGAACGCGGCTAGCCAGGCCCTCTGTGGACACCATCGTCGAAACCCCGCTGGCTTTGAAGCGGCGTGCGCGCAAAATCAACAAGGCACTCGCCGAGCTCTATCCCTACGCCCACGCGGAGCTTGATTTCCGGAACCCCTTTGAACTTGTGGTGGCCACCGTGCTGTCCGCCCAGACCACCGATGTGCTGGTCAACCAGGTCACCAAAATCCTGTTTGCACGCTACCCGGATGCCCGGAGGATGGCCGAGGCCGAGCCTGCGGAGCTGGAGGCGATCCTGCAACCGACCGGTTTCTTCCGCGCCAAAGCGAAGAACGTCCTGGCCCTCAGCACACGCTTGGTGGACGAGTTCGACGGCGAGGTCCCCGGCAGGCTGGAAGATTTGGTGACGCTCCCCGGCGTCGGGCGTAAAACGGCGAACGTCGTGCTCGGCAACGCTTTCGGCGTCCCGGGAATCACCGTGGACACGCATTTTGGCAGGCTGGCGCGCAGGTTTGGGTGGACGACGTCCGAGGATCCGGTGAAGATCGAGTTCGACGTCGCCGAACTTTTCGAGCCCAAGGACTGGACCATGCTGTCCCACCGCGTGGTTTTCCACGGTCGGAGGGTCTGCCATGCGCGCAGGCCGGCGTGCGGAGCGTGTCCGGTGGCCAATTGGTGTCCCAGCTACGGTGAAGGCGAGACCGATCCCGTCAAAGCCGCGAAGCTGCTCAAATACGAACTGGCGCCCGGCAACGAAGCGCTTTTGGCAAAGCTCCTCGCCGAGACCCACCGTGCTGCGGAGATCCGGATGGAATCGCAAAGGAGACCGCGATGACCGCGCTCGAAGACTTGGTCAGTCTCATCACCAAAATTGATTCCGGGCTGCATCCAGGCCCCGACCCGCGGATTGCCGCCGCAACGGTGGATCCGGACAAGGCGCGAAAAGCGGCCGTGCTCATGCTCTTCGGCGTCTTGGACGATGTCCCCGCTGAATCCACGAAACCTGTGGCGCCCGCCGACTTGGATGTCTTGCTCCTGGAACGCGCGCACACCCTGGACGATCATCCGGGACAAGTGGCGTTCCCTGGCGGCAGCATCGATCCAGGGGATGAGTCTGCCGTAGCGGCAGCGCTCCGGGAGGCAGTAGAGGAGACCGGCTTGGACAGTGGAGGCGTACAAGTACTGGGGGTCATGCCGGAACTCGGACTGATTCGCAGCAATTTCGTCGTCACACCCGTCTTGGCATGGTGGGCATCGCCCTCGCCCGTCCGCGTTGTGGACTACGCCGAGTCGGCGCAAGTGTTCCGTGTCCCGGTGCGGGATCTCCTGGACCCCGATAATCGCTACACGGGGACGCTCACCCGACTTGGCCGGACTTTCTCGAGCCCTGTCTTCAAGGTCAACGGACTAGTGGTCTGGGGTTTCACGGGGATGGTGCTCAGCGGCCTTTTCGACGCCTTGGGGTGGACGGTTCCGTGGGACGCGGAGCGCCTGCTTGAGATAGAGCTTTAGCCTCGCGCTGTAGGTGCGCCGCGCACCGGCGCCGCTGATCCGCCGAGCGCCGCTGACTCGCGCTACGCAGCGTGTGGGGCTGTTTTTGAAAGATCCACGACGATACCCGTGGCGGCATTTTCCCGCACGGCGGTGATGCCGGCCGACACGGCCTTCAGCTGTTTAAACTGCGGAGACTCCGCAACCAGCGTTCCGTCGGCTGTCACCAGCCGGAATCGGTAGCCGTCTTCGCCGTCCTTGAGAATTTCGAATCGTCCAGCCATCGTTGCTGTTCCCCCTTGTTTACTGCCCGCACAGTGAGTGCGTCCTTGCACTGTGGCGTCCCTCACTTAGGTCCGCCGTGAACGAGCCTATCCGGAAGGTCGGAGAGGGTTGAAGTTACTTCGGGGTACATTACTTGGCAGGGTCATGCCAAGTACGTTTCCGCCTTATGACTCGCTTTCGGCCCCGTTGGGGGCTATGGTTCCGGACTTCAGAAGATCAGCGCTCGCCTCGGGGCCGGCACTGGGTATTCCGCCATTGCCATCCGGAATTCTTCCTCCGCGTTGAGTCGCCGTCGGGATTCCATTGCCTCCAGCCTTTGGGCATCTTCCGCGTCGACGCCTGGAGTGTTTGCCAGTTCCCTGATCCAGTCTCCGGCCACGACGGCGTCGTGTTGCTCGCCCAGCAATCGTTGCAGGCCAATCGCCGGTTGGATCACTCCGGCAGCGTGGTGGCTGAAGGCGTCCGCAACTGACTCCGCGGAGTACCGGAGGCACTTGACGTCTTTGCGAGCTTGGTGGAGCGCGGCGTTGCGCACGTCCGGGTCGCCACTGCCCGCTTCCTCCGCGAGGCTGTGCTGCAGCCGCTCCCACTGTACTTGGAGGCGCTCCGCAAGGTCCGCCGTCGGGGGCTTGTATTCCTTGGCGTCGGGGGCTTTCAGTAACGCTGCCCTTGCAGCCCGCACCGTCCGCTTGCTGCGCTTGCGCACACCCAGGGCAGTCGCCAGCCGGGCGCTGGACAATTCCAGCTCCTCAACGGCCAGCCGCAAGGACTCGGGAGCATTCCATGAATCCTTCGTGTCAAGAGAGAGCCGTATTCTCTGGGCCAGGACATAAGCATCCCGGGACTCACCCAGGGAAGTTGCCAGCCACTTGACTTCCTCGCGGGCCGGCCGCGGGAGCTCCGGGACCAGGCCGCGATAGCAATTGAGGACGGAACGGAGCCGGCGAATCGCGAGCCTGGCGTTGTGCACGGCTTCCGGGTCAGCCGCCCCGATCAAGGGCAATTGGCCCTCCAGTTCGGTCAGCTGGAACGCGATGTATGCGGCCAGTAGCGTCCGGCCTTTGCTTCCCACGGGGCAATCGTCCTCCGCTGTTGAGCCGGGGGCAATAGCGGTGCCTACTTCGCCTTGTCGTACGAATCGACGACGGCGATACTCACCGGAAATTCAACCGGAATCCGCCCGAACAGCAGCTCCTTCGCGGCAGCGGCGGCCTCCTCGATGGCACAGATGCAGGCATCCACCGACTCGAGGGGGGCATGAACCATGACTTCGTCGTGCAGGAAGAACACCAATTCCCCGGCGGGCAGGCCCTTGGCACGCACAGTGCGCAACCGCCGTCGAAGTTCGGCAAGCCAGCACGATGCCCAGTCCGCTGCGGAACCTTGCACCACAAAGTTCCGCGTGAAACGTCCCCGTGACCGGGCGATGCCGTCCGCTCGCCTCTGCTCTTCCGCCGTCGTGGACTGCTGGCTGCGGATCCAGCGTTCCGACGGCGGCGGGCTGCTGCGGCCCAATCTGGAGGTCACGGTCCGGCCGGCTTCGCCGTCTCGGGCTGCCTGTTCGACGAAGCCGACTGCTCGCGGGTAGGTGCGGGCCAGCTGGGGCATAAGCCGCCCTGATTCGCCCGTGGTGGCGCCGTAAATTGCACCCAGCAGCGCGATCTTGGCCTTCGCCCGGTCACCACCGAAGCCTTGCGCGGCGATGCCGGCGTACAGGTCCTTGTCCCGCGCAGCCTCGGCCATCTTCGAATCCTGAGCCAGGGCGACCAGAACCCGCGGCTCAAGCTGCGAGGCGTCGGCGACGATCAACTTGTGGCCCGGGTCGGCATGCACTGCGCCCCGGATTTGGCGGGGAATCTGCAAAGCCCCGCCTCCACGGGAAGCCCAACGGCCGGACACCACGCCACCCACCACGTACTCGGGACGGAACCTGCCTTCGCTCACCCACGCGTCCAGCCAGGACCAGCCATTGGCCGTGAACAAGCGGGAGAGCTTCTTGTATTCCAGGAGGGGTCCGATGGCCGGGTGCTTTGATTCCTTGAGTTCCCATTGGCGGGTTGTCTTCACTTCGATGCCATTCCGGTGCAGGGCGCGCATGAGGTCCTGGGGTGAATCCGGGTTCAGCCGGGGAGTCTGGAGGATCCCGCGAAGCTCGTTGCAGAGCGCCTCGAGCCGGGCTGGACGGTGGCCGGCCAGAGGACGGGGACCGAGGTGGCCTTCGAGGATTTCTTCGTACAGTGTCTCCTGCCATGGCACACCCGTGAACTGCATTTCCGCGGCAATCATGGCGCCGGCGGATTCCGCAGCAAGCAAGAGTTTCAGGCGATGCTGGCGGCCTTCTTCCGTGGAAGCCTGGCCAAGCGCGTGCTGCTGGGCCGCGAACTCGGTACGTATGTCGTCGAGGCCGGGCTGTGCGCTACGCGGGACAAGGTGGTCAAAGAGCGCGCCTTGCTCGGCGGGGGCCGGTGGAGGCTGGAGGATGCGCGGAATTTCATCGTCCTGTGTGAGCTTTTCGGCGCTGCGGGCGTAGTCAGTGTGTGCCGTGAATTCCGAGTGGGCCAGGATGGCGCGGCTGAGTGTGAGGTCATGGCACCGCTCCAGCTCCACTCCGGCCTGGAGCATCGCCGGGTACCAATCCTGCGTCCGGTTCCAGACCCAGCGCGGCCGCCTCTTTTCCAGCCCGCCCACGACGCCGGGAAGATCGGCTTTGCTCACGACGCTCGGCTCTGCCAGGGCTGCTCCAGCCGCATTGGTTTCCTGAATGGCTGCGCCGTCTGGATGGGCGGCGAGCAGCAGGTACATGATCACCATTCTGCCTTGCGGTTCCGCTGAAACTTGCACTTCGCGGACAACTGCCGTCCGCAACGCTTCCGTCGCAATGCTGCACCCGCATTGCGGACTCCCCCTCCACAGGGTCTTTGCGGTTGCTTGTCCACATACGCAAAGAGAGTTCTTCAATGCTCCCGGGAAAACGGGGACAGTGGCTTCATGAGCGGGCAACATCTCCAACAGCGCGATGACGGTGGCGGCGCCGTCGGTGGCAAGGGCGGCGCCGACAGGGCCGGCAGCGGACCGGATCTTGGTCCGGTGCCGGGCGAGTCGTGGCTTCCTGTCGATTCCGGCGAAGTCCTGTTAGTGACGGGCAATAGCCGGCTGCAGGCTGAGACGGAAAGGATCGCAGCCGCTGTCGGTGCCAGTCTTCGGACAGCGGTCGATTCGTCCGAGGCCTTGTCGGTATGGGACTCCGCGGGGACGGTGCTTCTCGGTAGCGATATCCGCGAACTACCGCCCCGCCGTCGTGCACCTTCCGTTTTGCTAGGACTCAACGGTGAAGGGGACTCTTTGTGGCAGTTGGGAGCGGCATTGGGGGCCGAACGCGTCGCCGTATTGCCGGAGGCCGCGGCATGGCTGGCGGAGCACCTCAGCCGTTCCCACGCCCCTGAACCCGGTGGCATGGTGCTCGGAGTGACAGGCGGATGCGGTGGTGCGGGCGCCTCGACGGTCGCAGTCTGGCTGGCCCAGGAAGCGGCCGGCCACGGGGTGCGGACTCTGTTGGTGGACGGCGACCCCCGGGGAGGCGGCCTTGAGCTTTGCCTTGCTGCTGAAGGCGCGCCTGGGCTGCGCTGGCCCGATTTTGCGGGCGCCAGTGGCAGCATCGGTCCCGCGCAGCTAAGCGACTCACTGCCCGTAGCGGGCGGATTCTCTTTTCTCTCCTGGCCGGGCGGCCGCGACCATCCCCTGGATGTCGGGGCTGGTGCAGTGGTAGCTGTTCTGGACGCGGCTAGACGGGGCTTTGAGCTGGTCATTGTCGATATTGGCCGCGGAACGGAATCGCTGAGCAGCTTCGGATGGGACTGCGACAGGATCCTCCTGGTAGCACCGGCGCAGCTTCGAGCGGCCGTCGCCGCGGCCCGGCTCCTCCAAGAGCTACCCGCCGTGGACACAGCACTTGTGGTCCGTGGGAACACCAGTTCCGCAGTGGATGGACCGCTCATTGCCGAATCGCTTGGCCTACCCCTCCACGGTGTTCTGCCCGAGCTTCGCGGAACCACTGGGGCCGCTGAGCTTGGACGCCTCCTGGAATTCGGTAAACGCAAAGCTGTGCGTCGCTTTGCGGGATCCGTCCTTCAACTACTCGACCACGGAGCAGCATGAGTACGCCCGTATTCCCAACTGGCGGCCGCCGACGTCGGGCCCAGCGCTTGGACGCCGCGCTCCTTGAAACCGTCAGGGAAACCGTCATGTCCGACGCCGGACCTGTCACTCCGTCACGGGTGGCCGCCGCCGTCCACGCCACGGGCCGGCTGCTAGGAACCGCCGGCGCGCTCGCGGCCGTCGAATCAATCAGCGCCGAACTGAGTGGGCTGGGACCTCTCCAACAACTTGCACGGGATGCTTCGGTGACGGACATCTTCGTGAACGGCCCGGACTCCGTCTGGTTCGACCGCGGCAAAGGGCTGGAAAGAGCCCAGCTCCACTTCGACGGCGAACCTCAAATCCGTGCCCTGGCCTCCCGACTTGTGGCAGCGGGCGGACGCCGCTTGGACGACGGCTCACCGTGCGTCGATGTCCGGCTCGACGGCGGCTACCGGGTGCACGCAGTGCTCCCGCCGATTTCCACCGCGGGAACGTTGTTGTCAGTGCGGATCCGGCGTGAGGAAGTGTTCTCCATGGACGAGCTCCGCGCCGGCGGAATGTTTGGACCACCTGTACAGCATGTGCTGCAGGCGATGGTTGACCGCAGGCTGAGCTTCCTGATCAGCGGTGCCACCGGTTCCGGAAAGACCACCTTGCTGTCCACGATGCTCGGGCTGAGCAATCCCCATGAGCGCCTTGTACTGATTGAAGACGCCTCGGAGCTGAACCCCGTACACCCGCACGTCGTGTCCCTTGAGTCCAGACACGGAAATCTTGAAGGTGGCGGCGCGCTGGACCTCGGCGAACTTGTCCGGCAGGCGCTGCGGATGCGGCCGGACCGGCTCGTCGTGGGCGAATGCCGCGGAGCCGAGGTCCGTGAACTGCTGACCGCACTTAATACCGGCCATACAGGTGGGGGCGGCACGATCCATGCAAACACTGCCGCCGCTGTTCCTGCCAGGCTAGTGGCCTTGGGCGCGCTTGCAGGGCTGAGCAGGGAAGCCGTCCGCCTGCAACTTTCAACAGCTTTGGACGCAGTGGTACATGTCGAGCGGACTCTCTCCGGAAGGAGGGTTTCGTGCATCGGACTATTGGCGGATGACGCGACAGGCCAAGCCGTAGTGCCCGCTGTAGAGCTGCACGCAGGCGACGCTGTTGCCGGTCCTGCGTGGAGGGAGCTTGCACGCCGCCTTGAGCTTGACCCGGGGATCTTGCGCGAGCCACAGGCTACGTCCGAATTGCTCGAGCCGCAGGGGTGGATTGCCGGTTCGGATCATCTTGGAGCTGTCGCGTGACCGGACTTCTGCTGTTCGTCCTGGCAGCCGCTGTGTGGGTGACATTCCAACCGTCCCGGCGACGCGGCAAGCGAGTGGTGCGCGCTCTCGCGCCCGCTCTGTCAGCCCCGGCCATCCCAGGCAAGCTGCGGAGACGCGCCCGCGTGGACGCGTTGCCGCTCACGGTGCTCGTGCAGCAACTGGCTGCGCTCCTCCGAGGCGGCCGGTCGCCGTCGAGGCTTTGGGAGGAACTGTGCATGGTGCACGCAGACAAGGATCAGGGCGATGGTTCGAGCGACGCCGGGGTACCCAAGGCGAACAGGAAAGCTTCGGGATTCCCCCGGCTGTCTTCCGGGTCTCTTCGCGTTCTTGCGGCTGCGCGGGCGGCCTCGATGATCGGGGCATCCGTCGCCGCAGCCATCAGAATGTCGGCAGCGAAGGATCTTGCTGGTGGACATCCCGCAGAACGGCGCATCTGGGGAGAACTTGCTGCCTGCTTGGACGTCGCCGAGGCAAGTGGTTGTCCGTTGGCGGATGTGCTTGCCAGGTTTGCCTCCCAGCTTGAGGCAGAGGACGACGCCGGTGATGCCCGGCAGACTGCGCTGGCCGGTCCGAAAGCCACCGTGCGTCTTCTGACCTGGTTGCCCGTGTTCGGGCTGGGACTGGGCATGGTGCTGGGGGTGGACCCTTGGGGGATCTTGTTGGCCAACGGGGTCGGTTTGGCGGCGCTCGCGGCTGGGATCGTCTTGACGGTGGCGGGCAGGATCTGGTCATCGCGATTGGTGTACGCGGCGGCGGGCACCGACTGATGGACTCCGCTTTCCCTGCCATCGCAGTGTCTGTGGTGTTGGTTTCCGCAGTAGTCCTGGGGCTGGCGAATCCGGGAAGAACCCGGCGGCGTACGGCTCTGCGGATGCTTCACGGCTCACCCAATGGCATTGACCCGCTGAAGGACCTTAATGGGGGCCGGGCCCCTGACGTGCCCGGGAAATCCCAGAAGGGGAAATCCCACGGACAGGAAGGACTGCGTAGCGTGCCCATGATTCTTGAGTTGGTGGCCGCCATGCTCGATTCTGGGGCGGGACTTGGACGGTCCCTTGAATTGATCGCTGGCTGCGCCTGCCCGCAGCTCAGCCGCTCGCTGGGATCTGTGGTTGCCGCCCTGGACATCGGAACGGACTGGGAGACCGCGTGGCGGAGTTCGGGCCAGCAATGCGCTGAAGCACGCAAGCTCAAGGATGCCCTCGCCTTCGCGGCCCTGACAGGCGCGCCATCATCTGCCCTCCTTTATGCCCAGGCAGCCCGCCTGCGGCGCGAGCAGTTCAGGGCTGCGGAAAAGCGCGCTGCGGCGCTTGGTGTGAAACTCGTGGTCCCACTGGGCTTGTGTTCCTTGCCTGCTTTTATCTGTCTCGGAGTCGTCCCGGTGCTGTTGGCCATGCTTCCCTCAGCGGGATAGTCGGCAGCGGCGCGTGAGGCGGTCGATCGAGTTTTCCTCCACATGGGGCGTCAGAAGCGAGTTTTCCACTTAGAAGAGTTGGGTCCTTTTGAAGACCAGACCCCAACGGGAGAGTCGAAGTACGGCCGGCAGCCAAGCCGGTTCCAGCGAAAGGAATTGAAATGAATGCAACCGCGGATACCCTGGTCCAACCGGCCCCTTCCGGGCCGAATGCCGAGGTTCTTGAGCTGTTCCCCGCCTCACAGCGAAACCAGCCCGGCCGGCCGCCTACCCGCCCACATTCTTCCGGTGAAACGGGCCGTGCGCGGTCCGACGACGGGTCTGCTGCGGCCAGACCCTCGAAGAAGCGGCTCATGGGGTCCGAGCTTGGGATGGCCACAGCCGAGTACGCCATCGCCACGCTTGCCGCGGTGGGCTTCGCCGGACTCTTGGTGGTCATTCTTCGCAGCGAGGAAGTGCGCGGTTTCCTCCTCAACCTCATTCGTAGTGCACTCGCCCTGCCATGACGGAAAGGCATCTCTCCAAGAGTCGTGCTGAGAGCTCGATACGCCCGTGGGCACGGGCTGCGAGCCGTGCGACGCACAGGCTCGCGCGGCGGCATCCTTCTACCAGAGGGCGTTCGGAGGAGAAACTTCCTGGCTCGGGGAAGGGCCGTCGTAGCCAGGCTCTCTCCGGGAGGGACCAAGGTGCAGTCACTGCGGAGTTCGCCGTGGCACTGCCGGCTGTCTTGCTTCTTTTGGCGCTGCTTCTCGCCGGCTCCGCGGCCGGAATTACCCAGCTGCGTTTGGAGGAAGCAGCTAGGGCAGGTGCTCGGGCCTTGGCCCGCGGTGATGGAAATTCGGCCGTGGAAGGGATTGTCCGGAGATTGGCAGGGGATGCCGCCTCGGCCGTTGTTTCGGAAGACGGCGATTGGATCAGGGTCACGGTCTCCGCCCCGGTGACGGGTCCGCTGGGGTCCCTCATCCCATGGAAGCTTTCCGCCGCGGCTTCGGCCAGGGGCGAGACGCCACGGGCATCAGTGGCCACCTTGCCCTTTCCTGATGTTGGGGACGGGGTTGTTGACTTCAACGGTGCCGTGCCAGTCGCGGCGGTGGCGAGACTGGGACTCCCGGAACCTGCGCAAGAGGTAGCGGCGTGAGGGCAGGTATCGCCCGCGCCAATGCCAGTCGCTGCTTGGCTGAGCACGGCGTGGGGGCTGGGGTTGCCAACGCAAGTGTGATCCGTAGCGATGGGGAGCGCGGCGTGAGGGTTGGTATCGCCCGCGCAAATGTGATCCGTAGCGATGGGGAGCGTGGCTCGGGGACCGTGATGGCTGTTGCCTTGGGTCTAGTCGTCATGATCTGCATGGCAGCAGCCCTTATGCTGGCCCACGCGGCAGCGATGGCCCAACGTGCCGCCACCGCTGCCGACCTTGCGGCGCTCGCGGGAGCGGATGCGGCCCGTGGCCTGACAGCAGGAGATCCTTGCGTCGTCGCCAGTGAAACCGCGGCGAGGCATGGAGCGTCGTTGTCGGACTGCGCGATCAGCGGAGGTGAGATCGTGGACGTCCGCACGCAGTTGGCTCGCGGCACGGTTTTCGGGACCGCAACCGCGCGTTCAAGGGCGGGTCCACCGCCCTAAACGGCTGCCCGGCCAGCTGCCCCTGGACCGGGTCTAGCAGGGCACGTCGAGCCGGGTGGCGGTCGCTAGACTGCATCCCGCAGGAGCACGTCGATCAAGGTGACTGCGGCGTCCTTGTCTAAGGGGTTGTTCTTGTTGCCACATTTGGGGGACTGGACACAGGAAGGGCAGCCGTTCTCACACTCGCACGCTTTGATGGCGTCCCTTGTGGCGGTCAACCACACTTTGGCTTTCTCGAAGCCACGCTCGGCAAATCCAGCACCGCCTGGATGGCCGTCGTAGACAAAGATCGTGGGAACCCCGGTATCGGCGTGAAGCGCTGTTGAGACACCACCGATGTCCCAGCGGTCACTTGAAGCCACCAAGGGAAGAAGGCCGATGGCGGCATGCTCAGCTGCGTGAAGCGCACCCGGGAACTGTGCCTCGATAAGGCCCGCGCTTGTCAGAGAGCGGTTGTGGACCACAAACCAGACTGCCTTGGTGAAGAGATCCCTGGCCCCGAGTTCCAGCGGCTCCTCTCCTAAGACCTCATTGGAAATCAGTGCCTTACGTTGGAAGGAAACCACCTGTGTTGTTACTTTCACTTCCCCGAAGTGGACCGCGATGTCACCCCACTCCATGGTCCGGAGAGTCTGCAGGACCTCGATCTGCGTTACGTCCCGGGCTGTTGTGTAGTAGTCCGGGTTGGTTCTCCGAACCATCACGCAATGGTCTTCTTCGTTCAGTTCTTCAACCAGGTAGCTGTCCCCCTGGTGCACGTAGATGGCGCCGGTGTGGGCCTGGTAGTGCGTCTGGGGCGAATCCATGGTGCCCAACAGGGAACCAGTTTCGGAGTCCACGATGCTCACGGGGCCGCCGCCGTCTGCACGAAGGTTCACCATGGCCGCGGCGCTCTCGGGGTGGGTCCAGAACCAGCCCGCGGGCCGTTTCCTCAGGTACCCCTGCTCCACCAGCTGATTCAGCAGCGGCTCGGACGTTGGTCCAAACAGGCCAAGTTCCGCCACCCCGATGGGGAGCTCGGCAGCCGCTGCGCACAAGTGGGGGCCCAGTACGTAGGGGTTCCCGGGGTCGAAGACGGTGGCCTCGACCGACACATCAAAGATGGCCTCCGGATGGTTGACGAGGTAAGTGTCGAGGGGATCGTCGCTGGCCACGAATGCAGCGATGGCGTCTTGGCCCGCGCGGCCCGCTCGTCCGATCTGTTGGAACAGGGACGCCCTGGTCCCTGGCCAGCCGGCTACCAACACCGCGTCCAGTCCGGAAATGTCGATTCCCAACTCCAACGCGGACGTGCTGGAAACTCCTAGCAGTTCGCCCGAGCGCAGGGCCTTCTCCAAGGCGCGTCTCTCCTCCGGGAGATAGCCCGAGCGGTACGCAGCAACCCGCTGGGGCAGGCTGGGGTCTACCTCGTCGAGGAGGCGCTTGGTGATGGACGAAATTGTCTCTGCGCCACGCCTGGATTTGATGAAGGCGATGGTCCGGACACGGGAGGACACCAGGTTGGCCAGCATGTCCGCGGTCTCGGCCACGGCGGTTCTGCGGGCTTTTGCCCCGTTTTCGCCCTTCAGCTCGGTCAGGGCAGGCTCCCAAAAAGCCACCGTGGTTGAGCCATGCGGTGAACAGTCCTCGGAAACTTCTCGGACGGGAGTGCCGATGAGCCGGGCAAAGGACGTACCAGGGTCCGAAGCCGTAGCGGACGCCGCAATGAACACCGGTTCAGGAAAGGAGGTGCCCGCACCGTAGTATGCGCAGATCCGCCGGAGCCTTCGCATGAGGTTGGCGACGTGAGACCCGAACACTCCACGGTAGCTATGAGCCTCATCCACGATGACGTACCGTAGCCGGCGGAAGAAGCGGGCCCACCAGGTGTGGTTGGGAAGGATCCCGAAGTGCAGCATGTCCGGGTTGGCGAGGATGAAGTTGGCGTGGTCGCGGATCCAGCGGCGCTGCGACTGGTCGGTATCGCCGTCATACGTTTCGGCCCGGACCGTCGGGAGCTTGAGTGAGCGGATCGCTGCCAGTTGGTCGGCGGCAAGGGCTTTGGTGGGGGAGAGATACAAGGTGACTGCGCCGTCGTCGTGGATCTTGCCCGGTTCGGACAGCACCCGCAACTCGGAACGATGGATGGCGTCGAGGGCAGGCAACTGATAGGCAAGGGACTTCCCGGAGGCAGTGCCCGTGGCAATGACCACGTGTTGGCCGGAATGGGCGAGTTCGGCTGCTTCGATCTGGTGGCGGTACGGTTCGTGGATGCCCAAAGTTCCGTAGGCGGCAACGATATCGGGATGGGCCCAGCCCGGCCATGCCTCATGGATTGCCTGGCGTGCAGGAATGGTTCGGACGTGTCGCAGCTGCTCCGGGTCCGGGCTCCTGCCCAGCAGGGAGATCATCGATTCAGTTGCGCTCACTTAAACATTCTGTCATCGCGCCTGAAACCGACCATTGTTGACGCCGCTGCAGACGCCGAGGACGCCGCTACGCGACAGACAGGTCGGTCTCGTCGACCCGCTTGGTAGACATCATGAGTACTTGGCTGATGTTCTTCCACCCTAGGTGCGAATACAAATGCTGTCCGTCCAGGGAAGCCAGGAGGAGACCGCTTTCAACGTCGTGCTCAAATGCCTGTGCAGCGAGGGCTTTCATGATGAAGCTGCCCAGTCCCCGGCGTTGGAAGTTGGGTTCTGTGACGATTTTGTCGAACACGGCCGTGTGCTCGACCACGAATACCTGGCCGCTTGCCGCCACCTCTTCGCCAGCGTGGACCACCGCATAATGGACGCCCTTGCTTTCGGAGGTCGCGAGTTTGAGATCGTCATCTGAGAGCCATGGGTCTTCGGCGTCTTGGGTTTCCATGTCCACGATCATCATGGTCTGGGAATCGGACGTGATGTTCAGCCCGTGCTCCCTCGCCAGTTGGTCATAGCGGGCCACGTCGTTCGTGAGGATCGTCAGGATGCGGGCGTCCGCTTGGCGGGTCTTGGCGGCAAGTTCCGCGAACTCGGCATCCGATGGGTCGTGCGCGAAGTACTCCCAGTCGCCGGTCTTGTCCGCACGCAGTGCAGCCGGGAACCGGCCTTCCTTGCGCGTCTCGTAACCACGGGAACCAGACCAACCGGCCACCCAGACTTCCAGCAGATCAGCGATGTCTTCAACCAAGGCGTCGTGACTCATGTAGAGAGACTATGTCAGCAGTCTGGGAATCAACAGGGGGCCGCCAGTAACAGCTCAGTTAACACTTTGGGTGGGCGGACGGAACCTCGAAACAGGAATTTGGCACCACAAAGTACCCTTAAATGTGGCTTTGAACCGAATTGTGCTCTTTTACGGCTTTACTCCGATCGCGGACCCGGACGCGGTGCGGCTCTGGCAGCGTGCCCTGTGCGAGAAGCTCGGCCTCACAGGCCGCATCCTTATTTCGCGGGACGGCATCAACGCCACGGTTGGCGGGGAGCTGAATAACGTCAAGCAGTATGTGAAGACCACCAAGGAATACAAGGGCTTCCACGGCATCGACTTCAAATGGTCCGAAGGCGGGGCCGCAGACTTTCCCCGGCTCAGCGTCAAGGTCCGCGATGAGATCGTGTCCTTCGGTGCTCCAGGGGAACTGAAGGTGGACGAGAACGGCGTGGTCGGAGGCGGCACCCACCTCCAGCCGGAAGAGCTCCACGCATTGCTGGAGGAGAAGAAGGCCGCCGGGCAGGAAGTGAAGTTCTTCGATGGTCGCAACGCCTTCGAAGCCCAGATCGGCAAGTTCAAGGATGCAATCGTTCCCGACGTCGCAACCACCCACGATTTCATCAAGGAACTCGACTCCGGGAAATACGACGAACTCAAGGACCAGCCCGTGGTCACTTACTGCACCGGCGGAATCCGCTGCGAAGTCCTTTCCAGCCTCATGGTGAACCGCGGATTCAAAGAGGTCTACCAACTCGACGGCGGGATTGTCCGCTACGGCGAAACCTACAAGGACCAGGGCCTCTGGGAGGGCTCCCTCTACGTCTTCGACAAGCGCATGCACATGGAATTCAGCGAGGAAGCCAAGACCATCGGCCAGTGCGTCCGATGCCAAGCACCCACCAACAAGTTCGAGAATTGCTCCAACCTGAGCTGCCGCAACCTCACCCTGTATTGCGCCGAGTGTGCCTCGAGTCCGGAAACGTTGCGCTGCCCGGAAGGCTGCGCGGCTTAGATCCGGCTCACCCGGTACGCGAAGTTCGCCGAGGCGTTTGCCGTCACAGTAATGCCGAGGACGGCATCCTTCTCCAGTTGCAGGACGTTGACCCGTGTGGTCCCGCACTGCAGCATCAGTTCGATGAGGACCTCGCTCCCGTTTCGCACCGTGAATTCAGTGCTGTGCGACCCGCGGCACGCGAGCGTCACGGCGTAAGAACCGCCGGGAAGTTGCGTTGTTTCTTCGGCGCGGGATTCTCCACGTAACAACAGTCCATAGCTGCTATAGAAGGACTGCCCGTTCACGTCCGGAAGTACGTCCCTAGCCCAGGCCTTCAGCGCATCGCCCGTGACAGTTTGGCTCAATGCCGGATCGCGAGGCAGTACGGGATCCGTGATAACCGCCGACGGCGGACTGCTCACCGGCGCACGGCCGTCGTCGTAGGTGTATTCGCACGACGCCAGCGTGCCGCACGCGAGCACACCACAAAGCACGACGGCGGGAATCGCCACCCGCGTCGCCGGCACCTTCAGGGCGTGTACCCACCCCATAGTCCGACTCTACGCCGGGCCGCCACAGTAGGAACGATGCAGCAGTTACGAAGCCGGCACCAGCTGGTACGCGTAGATCACCGGCGCGTCCACGCTGCTTGCGCTGATGCTCAAGGGGCCGGTCGAGGTTACCTTGATGCGGGAGGTCTCGCGGCTACCATTGCACGCCGCCCCGGCTTCGGTGATCTGCGTGCCGCCCGACGAAACGTCGAAGAATGCCTTGCCGCCGCCGTCGCAGGCAACAGTCAAGACGTAGCTTCCCGCAGCGACGCTGGGGAAGGTCTTGACCAAGGGGTCGCGGCTAGGGATTTTCCCGGAGTCCTCCAAGACGATCCCAGTCGCCGATGGCATGGTGGTTGCCTTCCACGAGGGGATGTCGGCGTTGGAAACGGATCCCCCTGGTGAGCACGCCGTCACCGCCAGGGTGCCAGCGCCAATGACGAGGAGTGCGGCGCGTCGCAAAGTGGAGGAGTGAAATGCCATGATTCAACGCTACCGTCTCAGACGCCCACGCCGGGACGCGGGCGCCCACCCAGAAACGGCGGGTACCCACCCGCCAGCCCCAATAGACTTGCACGGTGACTGATCCCGCAACGCCCACCATCTTTGGGACCACCCCGAACACCCTCGATGCTCCCCGCAGCGATCTCCCGGAGATGCTCACGGCGCTCGCCGCAGACCTGCGAATCGTGGGCTACACCGTCGATGGAGTGGCGGAACTTCTGGGGGAGTCCGCACACGCGGCGCTCGCCCGGGATCAGCTCATCCCTGCCCTGATCGTCACCGAACCGACTGCCCGCACCACAGACTCGGCGACGGACCGCGCAAAAGCCGCGCTCGCCGTCGTCGTCCGCTTGTGGCTTCTCGCTGTCCCCCAAACTAAAGACGACATTGACGCCGCGTTGCCGCGCATCCGCACTTCGGGCCTGGTTGAGCTTGGCTTGGTGGAGAAGAACGGCGCCGGTGCCGTCGCTGCCAAAGTGGACTTGCGACCGTACGGTTGGGAAGGCGACTCCGGAGCGGGCGGCAGCGGAAGGGGTGGCGCGGAGCTGTGGGTTTCCAGCGACCTGGCCGCCCATCAGCAACCCGGCGTGCTCCGGCATGATCACGTGCTGGGCATCGGGCAGGCTTCCACCACGCTCGTCCAGACCACCATCCGGCGGCACTCGAAACGCGCCCTGGACCTCGGGACGGGCTGCGGAATCCAGACCTTCCACCTCCTGCACCACAGCGAGCACGTCACCGCCACGGACATCTCCGAACGGGCGCTCGCGTTCACCCGTTTCAACTTGATGCTCAACGCCGAGGCCTTGCACCTTGACCCGGCCAATCTTGAGGCGCGCGTGAGCTTGCGGCTGGGATCCCTCCTGGAACCCGTGGCGGGCGAGGCCTTCGACCTCGTGGTGTCCAACCCGCCCTTTGTCATCACCCCGCGAAGCGCCGGCGAGCACGCTTCGGATCAGTTCACCTACCGCGACGGCGGGCTGCCCGGCGATGACATCGTCGCGAACCTTGTCCGCACGCTGCCCGACGTCCTCACGCCCGGGGGCACGGCGCAGATGCTCGGCAACTGGGAGATCCCTGCGGGCAGCGGATGGAACGAGCGGCCCGCCTCATGGCTGTCCGGTTCCGGCACGGAAGCGTGGTTCATCCAGCGCGAACAAGTGAGCCCCGAGCTTTACGCGGAGACGTGGCTGCAGGACGCTTCCGAGGGCCGCGACCGCGAACTCTACAGGGATGCCTACGCCGCCTATCTGGAGGATTTCGCCTCCCGGAACGTCGAGGCCATCGGCTTCGGAATGATCTGGCTGCGCAGGCCCAAGCGACCCGTAGGTGCCGGAACCGCCGCACCGGCCCGCTTTGAGGAAATCACGTACCCCATCGAGCAGCCGATCGGTCCGCACCTCGCTGCCGCCGTCGAACGCGCGGACTGGCTGGATGCCCACCAGCTCCTCGACGCCCACCTGGTGGTGGCTGAGGACGTGACCGAGGAACGCCACCAGCGGCCCGGCGCCGAACACCCGGGCGTCATCCTGTTGCGCCAGGGCGCGGGGCTGCGCCGGACGAATCTGCTAAGTACCGAGCTGGCCGGTTTCGTCTCGGCGTGCGACGGCGATTTGTCCGTCCGCCAGCTGATCGGCGCCCTGGCCGCCCTGCTGGGTGGAGGGGACGACTTCGACGACGATGCTTTCCGCTCCGGATTGCTCTCCGACGTCGGGAACCTGGTCCGGGACGGTTTCTTGCTGCCCGTGGCGTCGGACAAACACGTCGATGATGCCGGATAAACTGTTCCGGTGAATGAAGACAACGGGGTATCCAACGGGCTGGCATCCCCGAAACGCCGGAAACGGCCCGAGAAAACGGTGGAGATCACCGACCCCAAAGCCATCCGGGCGCTGGCGCATGCAGCCCGGCTTGAGGTCATCTCGGAGCTGTATTCCACGCAGCTGAGCCGCACGGCAACGGAGCTCGCGGTACAGACCGGGCTCACGCCCAGCGCCATGAGCTACCACCTGCGGGCCCTCCAGAAATGGGGCATCGTGACTCCTGCGGACAACGAAGGCGATGCACGCGAACGCCGTTGGAAGGCCGCCGGCTCGGACTTCACCATCAAATCCGGCGGCAACGCACCGAGCCCGGAGATCGCCGTCGTCGAACTCGAACTGGACGCTTTCCGGCGTCGGGCGACTGCCTTCACCCGCGCCCGTGGCGAGCGGCGCCAACGCGGCGAGTCCGCGAACGAGGCAGCCGCGATGGTGCTGTCCAGCGATCTGTTGTACTTGACTCCGGCGCAGCGCGCGGATCTCAAGGGGAAATTCCAGGACCTCATCAGGTCATATGAACTCGAAGATCCCACGCAGATTCCCGAAGACGCGGTGCGGATCGCTACGATGTGGTCGATGATTCCGGACGATCGGACGCCGTCCGTCAGCTAGTCCCCACCCTGGCGGCGTGGGCCCCAACGCACTGTTCCTCCACAGCACTTGTGCACATAGAAACGCACGATTCTGCAAAATATGGTGAACTAGGCCAATATGGGCAGGAGCCCAAGCAATTCTTTTTTCTGTAGGAGAACCGTGCCCAGCAAGGCAAAAACCGGCAAGAAACTCGTGATCGTGGAGTCTCCGGCCAAGAGCAAGACCATCGCCAAGTACCTGGGCGAAGGCTTCATTGTCGAGGCCTCGATCGGCCACATCCGCGACCTCCCGCAGCCTTCGGACCTCCCTGCAGAACTGAAGAAGACCTCGGTGGGCAAGTTCGCCGTCGACATCGAAAACGACTTCAAGCCGTACTACGTCGTGTCTCCGGACAAGAAGAAAAAAGTCGCCGAACTCAAGGCCCAGCTGAAAGACGCTGACGCGCTCTATCTCGCAACCGACGGGGACCGCGAGGGCGAGGCCATCGCGTGGCACCTCCTGGAGGTCCTAAAACCCAAGGTTCCCGTCTACCGCATGACCTTCGGGGAAATCACCAAGGAAGCCATCCACCGCGCCATGGACAACCTGCGCGACGTGGACAGTGCTTTGGTGGACGCCCAGGAAACGCGCCGCATCCTGGACCGCCTGTACGGCTACGAAATCTCCCCGGTGCTGTGGCGCAAGGTGGCCCGAGGCCTGTCGGCCGGCCGTGTGCAGTCCGTTGTGACCCGCATGGTGGTTGACCGTGAACGCGAACGCATGGCCTTCAAATCCGCGTCCTACTGGGACCTGACCGGCCAGTTCGGTACGGGCTCTGCGTCTTTCAAGGCGAAGCTTGCTGCGGTGGACGGCGCCAAGGTGGCCAGCGGCCGCGACTTCAACGACGACGGCGTCCTCACCTCCGCGAACGCCGTGCACCTCAACGAGGAACTCGCGACGTCGTTGGCGGCCGGACTGGAGAACGCGGACTTCCGCGTCCGCTCGGTCGACACCAAGCCGTACACGCGCCGTCCCGCCGCGCCGTTCACGACGTCGACCCTCCAGCAGGAGGCCGGCCGTAAGCTGCGCTTCTCCTCCAAGAGCACCATGCAGATCGCCCAGCGCCTGTATGAAAACGGCTACATCACTTATATGCGTACTGACTCCTCGGCGTTGAGCGACGAAGCACTCACGGCTGCCCGCCGCCAGGCCGCAGAGCTGTACGGTCCCGAGTATGTGCCGCAGTCTCCCCGCGTCTACGCCAACAAGGCCGCCAACGCGCAGGAAGCCCACGAAGCCATCCGCCCCGCGGGTGACTCCTTCCGCACCCCGGCCCAGGTGGCCAGCCACTTGACCGGCGACGCCTTCCGCCTCTACGAACTCATCTGGAAGCGCACCATCGCCTCCCAGATGGGCGACGCCAAGGGTTCCACCGCCACCATCCGCCTCGGCGCGGTGGCTGCCGATGGGCGTGACGCCGAATTCTCGGCCTCCGGTACGGTCATCACCTTCCCGGGCTTCCTCGCGGCCTACGAGGAGGGCAAGGACGAGAGCCGCGGCGACGACGACTCCGATGAGGCCCGCCGCTTGCCCAACGTGGCCAAGGATGACTCCCTCACGGCTTCGGAAATCGTTGCTGTTGGCCACGAGACCTCGCCACCGCCGCGGTACACGGAAGCATCGCTGACAGCGGAGCTGGAAAAGCGCGGCATTGGCCGTCCGTCCACCTACGCCTCCACCATCTCCACCATCCAGGACCGGGGCTACGTCCGGAAGCAGGGTTCCGCACTGGTTCCCAGCTGGATCGCTTTCTCCGTCATCCGCCTGCTGGAGCAGCACTTCACCGACTACGTGGACTACGAATTCACGGCAGACATGGAAGGCGACCTGGACAAGATCGCCAACGGCCAGGCTGTTGGTGCCGCTTGGCTCAAGCACTTCTACTATGGTGAAGACGCCGATCCCGGCTTGCTGAGCATCGTTAACAACCTCGGCGAAATCGATGCCCGCGAAATCAACTCGGTGCCGATTGCCGAAGGGATCACCCTCCGCGTCGGTAAGTTCGGTCCGTACCTTGAGAGCTCGATCCCCACCGTCGATCCCAAAACGGGCGAGGTTGTGGAGTCGGCGCGCGCAAACGTCCCCGAAGACCTTGCTCCGGACGAGCTCACTGCGGCCAAGGCCGTGGAGCTGATGGAAACGGCTGCCCCCGAGGAACGCGTCCTAGGCGTGGATCCGCACACTGGCCACACGGTGGTTGCCAAGAACGGCCGATACGGTGCCTACGTCACTGAGATCATCCCGGAGATGACCGAGGAGCAACTGGCAAACCAGCCGGTGGAGTACTACAAGAACGGCAAACCCAAGCCGCCGAAGAAGCCTGTCAAAGCCAAGCCGCGCACGGGCTCACTCTTCAAGTCCATGTCCGTTGACACGATCACGCTCGACGAAGCCTTGCAGCTCATGAGCCTGCCCCGTGTCCTCGGCGAGGACGCCGAAGGCAACCCCATCACGGTGCAGAACGGCCGTTTCGGGCCATACTTGAAGAAGGGCACGGATTCGAGGTCCATCGGCTCCGAGGAAGAGATCTTCACTATCACGCTGGAGCAGGCGCTGGAGATCTACTCCCAGCCGAAGCAGCGTGGTGCACGTGCAGCCGTACCGCCGCTGGCCGAGTTCGGTCCGGACCCTGTTTCGGAGAAAAACATTGTGGTCAAGGAAGGCCGTTTCGGTCCGTACATCACCGACGGCGTCACCAACATCACCGTTCCGCGTGCCACGTCCTTGGAGGAGCTGACCCGCGAGCAGGCCATCGAGCTGCTTGCCGAGAAGCGCGCCAAGGGCCCGGTCAAGCGGACCACGACGGCCCGCAGAGCACCGGCGAAGAAGTAGTTCCTGCACCGTAGGGCGGAGCGGTTGGCGAAACCCAAACGCGTTTACGATGCGCATATTCCCTGGCGACACCGGAATTCGGATGTCACCAGGGAATATGCGTATCCCGCGGAATTATCTGTGTCCTCAACCGGCCCGAAACTCACGATCTCGACGGTCACGGGGCGGCGAGCACGCCGGGAATTGCGTCCTGGACGGCACTCATGATCGAGTGGAACCATGACAGACCAGCCAGCTGCCCCGGAATCCCTGCCCCTGAACGACCTTGAGTCCAAGCTCGCGAAGGCCGGACAAGCCGACGCGAACCCTGTGGACGTCATCCTGTCCTTCCTGAACAACGAGGTCTACATTCTCAGCGCAGACTCCTTGGATAGGCCTGACGCCGCGGTGGAGCCACTTGTCCTCTCCAACTCCGAGGGCCAGCCCGTCCTGGCCGTGTTCAGCCACCCGAGCCGGGTGGAATCGCAGTTCCTGGAGGCAGCCCCCAACGTCCTGGGTACTCACGGCGCTGCGATCCTGGACAGCATCGGCGACGAGCTCGGCCTCGTGATCAACCCCGGCAGCGAGCACGGCTTCGAGATGGGCCCGGAAGGCATCGCCAACGTCCGCCGCGACTTCACCCGCGCCGACGAAGCCGCGGATGCGGCCGACGAAGCCGCTGACGTCGCCACAAACGCTGCGCCCCAGGAATAATTGGCGAGCCAGCAGCATGAATCGGCAGTCGTACTTGCTTCAGTCGCTTCGAATCGGGGAATAATGGCAGAATGCGTCTTGGCGTCCTAGACATCGGTTCCAACACCGTCCATTTGCTTTTGGTGGATGCGCACCCGGGCGCACGCCCGGTCGCGTTTGCCTCCCATAAGCGCCCGCTTTCGCTGGTCCAGTTCCTGGACGCCGACGGTAATATCAACGACGCCGGACAACACGAGTTGATCGAATTCGTCCTTGAAGCGTGGGAATTCGCAGCCCGCCACAAGGCCGAGGACCTCTTGGCTTTTTGTACCTCAGCCATCCGTGAAGCCACCAACGGCGTCGAGGTCCTCGCCCGGGTGAAGCACGAGACCACCGTGACGCTACAGGAACTGACGGGTAGCGAAGAGGCGTCCATGACCTTTTTCGCGGTTCGACGTTGGTATGGCTGGGGCGCCGGTCCCATCCTGGATTTGGACATCGGCGGTGGCTCCTTCGAAATGGCGTTCGGCCAGGACGAACTGCCCGAACTCGCGGTGTCAGTACCCCTTGGCGCCAGCCGTTTGACCAGGGACTGGCTCCACAATGACCCGCCCACGGCCAAGAGTGTCAAGGAGCTGCGCAAGTACATCCGCCACACTCTCAAACCCGTGGTGCGTGAGTTCAAGCAATTGGGCCGGGCCAACCTGGTCGCCGGAACTTCCAAGACCTTCCGTTCCCTTGCGCGCATCGCAGGTGCGGCCCCCAGCGGCGCCGGTCCGTACGTCAAGCGCGAACTCCATGCCACAGACCTGGGACTCTGGGCGCAGCGGATCTCGGCCATGACGGTCGAGGACCGGCTGTATCTCCCAGGAGTCTCGGACGCGCGCGCCGGGCAGATCCTCGCCGGGGCCCTCGTGGCCGAGGCAGCTTTGGAAATGTTCGAGTTCGCCAGCATGGAGATCTGCCCGTGGGCGTTGCGCGAAGGACTGATCCTGCGCCGACTCGACCAACTGATCTTCGACGGTCCACTGGCACCGGCCCCGCACGTCGGACTCGGCGGTGCGGTGCCGGTGCCCCGCGTGGGCGCCAACACCGGAACGGCCGCGCCCGCGGCGGTGTCCATCTCTATCCCGACCGCTGGGAGGCAAGCCAACTGACATGAGCACCGACGTCGAGCATTCCGAAGAAGACACACCGAGGATCCCGGTTGCGCTTTCCAGCGCTTCTGTCTACCCGCTCAGCGTCCATGACGCTTTTGCGGTGGCCCAGGACTTGGGGTACGACGGCGTCGAGGTGATGGTGACCAACAACGCCACCAGCCAGAATCCCGATGCCCTGATCCAGCTCAGCCACCGCTACGAGCAGCAGATCGTCTCCATCCACGCGCCCACCTTGTTGCTCACCCAGCAGGTCTGGGGTCCGGCGTGGAACAAGATCGAGATGTCCTGCCAGATGGCGCGGGAGGTCGGTTGCAACACCGTGGTGGTTCACCCGCCGTTCCGCTGGCAATCGAACTATGCGGAGAACTTCGCTGCCGGTGTGCGCGAGATCGCGGCGATGTACCAGGTGCACATCGCGGTGGAGAACATGTACCCGTGGCGTGTGCGTGGCCGGGAAGCCCTTGCCTACCTTCCGCACTGGGACCCGATGGGCCAGGATTACGACGACGTGACCTGGGACTTCTCTCACGCCGCCACAGCGGGGGCCAACAGCCTTGAGGCGGTTCGGGCGCTCGGGAGCAAGCTGCGCCACGTGCACCTCACGGACGGCTCGGGTTCCGGCAAAGATGAACACTTGATCCCGGGTTACGGGACCCAACAGTGCGCCGAGGTGCTGCAGTATCTGGCATCCAATGGATTCGAGGGCACGGTGGTTGCCGAGATCTCCACCCGCAAGGCAAAAGCTGCCGGGGAGCGCGAAGAGTGGCTCGCTGAAACACTCCGCTTCGCGCGCCAACATTTGGG
Organism: Arthrobacter sp. 01T419; assembly: GCF_056398865.1. NCBI lineage: Bacteria > Bacillati > Actinomycetota > Actinomycetes > Micrococcales > Micrococcaceae > Arthrobacter > Arthrobacter sp. 01T419. The sequence continues at coordinate 416,982 of NZ_JBFTQF010000002.1, read as the reverse complement.
AGCGCCGCTCGTGGGAGCCTTCGAGATCTAGGTCTTGAGGGTTCAGGCGCACGACGGCGCCGGGCCGCTAGCTCGCGTTGCCCCGCCGTCGCGCTTGGGTGCTTGACTCGACCCCGCCCGCCCGCCCGCTTAAACGAGAAAGCACCGGCGGTCGAAACGGGAAAATGGGGGGAAACCCGTTCGACCACCGGTGCTTGTGGCGGACATCCCCATGCCCGCCTCATCACTCGCACCCTCAATGAGGTAACTACTAAGGTACGGAGCAATATTGGGTGCAGCCTGCAATAACCTTGTGAACTAGCTGGGAATCCTGGCAGCCCCGGTTGCTGCCCGGCGCTGGTTCTGCTGGGCGCGGATGAACTGGCATCATGGAGCCATGAGCAACCGAATCGCATTCCTTGGCTGTGGGTCCATGAACGAGGCCATTCTGGGTGGCCTGCTGGCCGCCGGAACGGATCCGTCGGATGTCGTCGCGACCGTGCGTCGCGCAGAACGTGCCGCCGAACTGGCTGAGCGCCACCATGTCATGACCATCGCCGGAGCGGAGGAACCAGACAACAACAAGCTCGCAACCAAAGGCGCTTCGGTTGTCATCCTGGGGGTCAAGCCCGTGGGTATCGCTGAGCTCGCCCGCGAGATCTCGCCCGCGCTGGCCAAGAACACCATCGTGATCAGTGTTGCCGCTGCCGTGTCCATCGCCCAGCTGGAAGCTGCCCTGCCGGCGGGCCAGCCGGTCATCCGCACCATGCCCAATACGCCTGCCAGGCTCGGCCGCGGGGTGGTTTCCGTTTCGCCCGGAACCAACTGCACTCCAGGGCAGCTCCAGCAGGCCAAGGACATCCTCTCCGCCGCCGGAACCGTGGTGGAAATCCCCGAGGAACAGGTGGATGCGCTGTCTGCCATCAGCGGCTCCGGCCCCGCGTACGCGTTCTACCTGGCCGAGGCAATGGCTGCGGCCGGCGTCGAACTAGGCTTGGATCCCGAGCTTTCCCTCATGATCTCCCGGGAGACCGTGGCAGGTGCCGGCTTCATGCTTGCCGAGCCGGGCGCGGACCCCACCGCCCTACGCATCGCCGTGACCAGCCCGAACGGCACCACTGAGCGCGCCATCGCGGCCTTCAACGACGGTGGCATTCCCGCGATCATCGCCGATGGAGCCCGCGCAGCCGCAGCCCGTGCCGCGGAAATAACGCAGCAACTCGCCTAACCTTCCCCGGGCGCTGTAGCGGCGTCTTCTTTGTAGGGTGGGGCGTTCATTAGCCCGTGCCCGTCCGGATCGACCCTTTTGCAGGCGTTTTCGCTGCACTCCACGGCCTTCGCCATGCCGCACAGTGGTGCTGGAGATCCGATCGAGGCGTCGGGCCGGTGGGTGGCGTCGCCTATGCCGAAACGAGCGCCGTCGAGGAGTCGGCCCCTTTCTTCTTGTCCACCCGTTGAACGGTGTAGACGATGGCGACGCCGGACAGAATGGCGGCAGGCAAGAGCAGCGCTATGCCCAGGCCAAGGCCCAGATGGAGGAGAAAGGCCCCCGCGATGGCACCTAGGAACATGGACAGTACCGCGGCGAGCCGACGCCTGGTGACCGGGGTGCTGGCCCCACCCCGGAACCTGCCGGCTTCACTGAAAAGCAGCGACAGGGTGGAGGTGATGACCACTGTTGAGATGTCAGGCACGCCCACCCTGCGTGCCGCAATGGCCTGGCAACCCATGAGCAAGCCAATGGCAAACGTCACCACGTGGAACAGGGTCTCGCTGCTGGGCAGCAGGGAAAGCGCCGTGGCCACGGCGAGCATGCCGAGGGCGGAAATCCAGAAGAGCGAAACCAGAGTCGTATCGGCGCGTCCGGACGGGGGAAATCGTCGCAGAGTCTGGCCGAGGACCCAGGAGCCCGTGATGAAGCCGCCAAGGGCCGCCAAGGGCCCAAGGAGCGGAATGTGCTCTGCCCCGGTGAGGGCAAGCCCGACGACAATGACGTTGCCTGTCATGTTCGCGCCAAAAACGCGCTCCATGCCCAGATAGGTTGCTGCATCCAGGGCGCCGGTGCCGAAGCTCAGGGCGGTCATCATCCAAAATGACAGTCGTTGATGCTTCACAGACTTAGTTGCTCTCAGGAGACAGCCCATCGGAGCGTGGGTCCGACCCTGTCGTAAATGTGCCGGGCAATGGACCTTGGCGGACCACCTGGAGATGGCCGACGGCGTCGTCGAGCGGTTCGAGTTCCTTGGTGTGGAACCCGGCCTCGACGAGCGTTCCAACGGATGAGGCCGAAACCCCTTCTTCGACTGAAATCGTCACGGCCTCATTGGCGGCCGTGGCCCCGGCCTCCATTTGGCCCACGATCCAGCGCGGTCTGGCAACGGACTGTTCGGCGGTCATGCCGAGCGCGAGGTTCAATGCCAGATGGGTGTGTACTTGTGGTTGGGCGCGTCCACCCATGGTGCCGTGCGCGCCGATCAGCTGCCCGTCCCGGCGGGCGAGGACGGGCATGAGGGTGTGCGGGGGTTTGCGTCCTGGTGCGAGTTCGTTTGCGGCTCCGGGGCGGAGGCTGAAGGAGGCTCCGCGATTGTGCAGCAGGATTCCCGTGCCGGGGTCAAGGACGCCGGATCCGAAGGCGTGGAAGGCGCTCTGGATCAGTGAGACCCAGTTGCCGTCGGAGTCTGCAGTGACAATGGCAACCGTGTCGCCGGTGCGGCGGGCATACGACCGTGGCCGCAGTTCAGTTGCGGCGGGGTGGCCGGTCAGTGCTGCGTCGGCCAGGCTGTCTGCCGCTGTCCTGGACAGCAGGTCCGCATAAGGGATGGTGGTGTGGAGCGGGTCACCGAGAAGCCTGTCCCTGTCGGTGGCGCAAGCGGCCAGGATGCTGGCGACGACGGCAGCTTCGGCGCCGACGGGGTCGGGGAGGCGGCCGATCCGGCCGGCAACAGCATCGAGTGCGGCCAGGCCCTGGAGGAAGAAGGTGCCTTGGCTGTTTCCCCCGGCGCTGAGATATTCGGTGCCGTCGAAGTGGGCCGCGAGGGGTGTCTCCATGGTGGTTGCGTGTGTGGAGAAATCGTCCATGGTGAGGTCGCTGCCCAGCCGGCGCAGGGTGTCCACGATGCTTTGCCCGATGTCCCCGGCGTAGAACGCGCCAATGCCGGTTTGCGCAATGGTTGTGAGTGATTCCGCGAGGCGGGCAAGTTCAAGGTTCTGGCCGGCACCAATGAGCTTCCCCTTGGGGAAGAAGAGGGCGTGCGTGCCTGCATCCTGGGCCAGAAGGTCCTGTTCGCGCAGCAGGTCCCGGTGTACGCCCGCCGCAACGGGCACGCCGGCGGCGGCCGCGGCCGCCGCCGGGAGCAGCGCGGCCGAGAGCGGATGCCGTCCCCACCGTTCTGCCAGCACTTGCCAGGCCGAGAGCACGCCGGGCACTGTTACGCTCTTTGCCCCCGAAACGGGAACGAAGCCGTCCGGTCCGGTGTAGTCGGCTGGGTCCAAAGCTTGCGCCGATTTCCCCGTGCCGTTGACCACTAAGACACTGCCGTCCGCCGTGCCCACCATGGCGATGGCGTCGCCGCCGATGGTGCATTGGTTCGGGTAGACAACGGCGAGCATTGCGGCTGCAGCGAGTGCCGCGTCGATGGCATTGCCGCCTTTGGCGAATGCCTGGTGTGCCGCGTCCGTTGCATCGGTGTGGGGGGTTGCCACGGCCCCGGTGACGTTGTTCTGGTGCATGGTGCATTGTGCTTTCTGGTTAGTGTGTCAGGGTGCCCAGGTTTCGACGCCGATGGTGCTGAAGACCTCTTGGATGTGCCCGGACATGGCCTCGCGCGCGTCATCTGCCTGATGACGGGAGATGGCCTCGTAGATTCGCCGATGCGCTGCAACGGACTGTTCGATTCGTTTTGTTGTTTGGTGCGTCGATTCCCGGGACGGCGCCATCCATTCGTTGGCCACGTCCAGCAGCCGGACCAGCATGGGATTGTGCGTGAGCTTGGCAACTCCGATGTGGAATTCGACATCGAGCCGGACCAGCAGTGGTGTTGACGGGTTCTCTCGGCGCAGCTCGTGTTCGGCAAGGTCCAAGGGCCGGAGCAGGGCGGCCAATTCGCCGTTGCTGGCACGCAGTGCTGCGCGTTCAGCCATGGGCGGTTCGATCACGGCCCGCAGGTCCATGACTTCGCGTAGCATCCGCTGGGAAGGTTCCATCATTCCGAGCATTCCGGCCTGCAGCTCAGGCCTGGTCTGCGCCTCGACGATGGTTCCGCGGCCCGGTTTTCTGCTGATCAGCCCCCGCAGCTCAAGCTCACGCAGGGCTTCCCTGACTGAGGTCCGGGATATCCCGGCCGTGTCGGCGAGCTCTCGTTCGTTCGGGAGCTTGTCTCCGGCTTTGAGATCACCTTCGCTGATCATCCGGATCAACCGCTCACTCAGCTGTTCCGAGAGTGAACCGCTTGCTATTGAAATGCTGCCCAAGGACGACACCGCTACCTCCGCTGAAATTGGTTTGACAAACCTACCAGCCGTCGGCTTCGAGACTCACAGCTGGCGTTATTCGAAGATTTCGACCGTGACCCAGTTCTCGAAGCAACTCCCGCCGGCAAGGCTGGTGACCCCGATCGTGGCGCGGCCCCCCAGCCCGACCTCAGGACCGAAAACTTCGACGAAGAGATCCGTTGCGCCGGAAGACACCTTGTGCACATCCGTGAATTCCGGGGTCGAGGTGACGAAGCAGAGGGAGCGCACGATTCCCTTCACGCGATCCAGGGAGCCCAGTGCGTATCGCATACCCCCCAGGCAGTTCAGCGCCGTCAGGCGTGCCGCCTGGTACCCCTCTTCGACGGTCACGTTGGCGCCCAGTCGGCCCGGGTAACGGACAGTGCCGTCACTCTTGTCCGGAGTGTGTCCGCTCAGGTAAAGAACGTTCCCCACGATGTGGTGGGGCTTCATGCTTCCGTAGGTATCCGCACCGTAGTAGCCATCAATGCTGAAGTCCGGAATTTCCAGTCCGAGCTCACGCACACGGTCTTCGTATGTCATTGTCATCATCGCAACCTCCTTATTTGTGTTCTGCCGCGCCGACGACAGTTAGTCCAATGGTCCAACCAAGTTCTATGAGCCTAGTCACAGCCTGGGGCGGATGTCAATGCCGGAAAGAAAAATGAATGACATTCATAAAAAGTCATTGACTTCGGTCTGAAGGTCGGACAAACTCCTGTTAAGGAAGTCTCGCCGCCTTCCTGCCAACCAAGTGATTCTTATCCCTGAACCGGGTTCTGGGGAGCACCCTCGCTCCGGTCACATCACTTGCAAAGGAACCACCATGTCGGCACTAGACCGAACTTTGGACCCACTTGAGGTCAGCTATGTTGACGATCCCCGGGTTGTGAAGGAAGCCGCAACCGAGGACTACACCACCCACGTCGTTCCCCATTCGTGGCGCAGCAGCAAGAAGTCGCTCTCCATGTCCTGGTACTCGCTGGTCAGCGGCATGTTCTACCTCGTCACCGCTGCAACCCTCGCCGCCGTCGTCGGCACGGTGGACACGCTGATCGGCGTTCTCCTGGCCTGCGCTGTGTTCGGAACCTTAGGGTATGTTTTTTCACGTTACGCCGCCAGGACCGGACTGACCGTGGCCCTGATTTCCCAGCGGCTGTTCGGGGCCTCGGGTTCCATTGTGGCGCCGCTGATTCTGGCGGCCACGGCGATGTACTACGGGGTCTTTGAGAGCTCCGTGATCGCCCACGCCTTCCAGGCCTTCTTCGGAGGGCTCGATATCCGCATCTGGTACGCCATTGCCGTGGCCATGAACCTGCCGCTTGTCATGGGTGGGATCCGGCGATGGATGGACAAATACAATGCGCTGCTGCTGCCCATCTATTGGGGCGGACTCATTCTGGTCGTCATTCTTGCCGCATCCCGGATCGACGCCTCCGCCTGGCTGACCCACACACCCTCGGCCGCCGCCGACCTCGCTGCCCCAGGATGGGTCTACGCGTTCTTCGTGTACCTCGGTGTGCTCGTTCTCATGATGTTCACCATGGACTTCGCCCGGTTCGGAAAAGTCCGCGACACCAAGGTCAACGGCATCGCCACCTTCGGGCCCGTCTTCTATGTCTTCGTCTACCTGGCCAACGGCCTCTTTGGCATCTTCATTGCCTATGCGGCAGGGCTCTCCGGAGGCATCTCGTCCACGTCCATCGTCGACTTCATCATCACGCTCCTCGGTGGTTGGGGCCTGCTCCTGGTATGGGTGACCCAGGCCCGAATCAACACCGCCAACTTCTACGTTGCTTCAACCAACATGGAAGCCCTGTGGACGCGGTTGTTCCACCGGCGGCTCCCGCGCGTCGGGGCGGTGCTCATTTGCGGTGCCATCATCTACGTTTTCATGCTCACCGATGTTATGAGCTATCTCTTCGTGGCCTTGGCCTGGCAAGGGGCGTTCATTGCCTCCTGGGTCAGCATCCTGCTCGTCCACATCATCCTCAGCACGGTCGGGGACAAGAATGGTTTGCCGGAATTCCGGCCCGGCCGCCTCGCCCGATTCAGCACGGGGGCTTGGATCTGGATTGGCACGTCTGTGCTGGGTGTACTTTTCTACCAGTACGGCGGAACCATCGGCACAGTGTGGTCCACCCCCGTGACATTCGCTCTCGGAGCAGCGCTCTATGCCATGGCGTACACGGCGCAGGCACGGAAGGTCCTCCTGCACAGGGCCAACGACCCCCGCGATGAAGTCGAGGACATCTGGGAAGCACGCATCCGGTGCCACGTCTGCGACCACAGCTACATCGCCGTGGAAATGGACCGCGACCCAAGTGTTACCGGCAGCCCGGCCATCTGCACCGCGTGTGCAGGCCTGAGCCGCAGTTTCCGGGCGGCCTGCATCGCCGAACACTCGAATGCCGCCGTCGTCGGCCTCGACGCACTGCACCAGCCCGCAGAAACCTAAACCAGCGCACGCTGTCCGCCCGGACCTGCCCTGGGCGGACAGCGTGCGTGCACTCCAATGCCCCGCCCTTCTCGGTAAGTGACACAATCACGGCGAAGGCCGCCGGCGGCATTGTGAATGTCTTCGTGTGAATGGACTCGGTTCGGAAAATGTGGCTTTCAACATCGATTGGGTCGAGTTGCCATGCCGTCGGCACGTGGTTGGCATCAGCACACGCCGGCGGTTTCTCGTGCCGGCTTTAGGCCACTGCTCCGACTGGCAAGGCAAACAATCCGAGCATTTCCGTTCCCGCGAGAGAACTGTCAGCGATGACCCAATATTCCATTCACACTCCCGTCACCGAACTAATCATGAAACATGAGCCCATGTTGGCTCGGGAAGTCGCTGGCGGGCAGCCGACCATTGCGAGCACTGGGATGAAGGGCATCGGGGATTGCGATGTCGGCATTTGGGAGACGATACCCGGCTCGGTCAACTTCGTCGAAGAGGACGAATTGATCGTTGTACTTTCCGGTTTGGGCGAAGTCATTCTCCACGAGGAGCAGCAAACGATCCCTATCGGACCCGGTTCGCTGCTTCACATGCGGAAGTCCGATGGGAGACGCCCAAAACGGTACCAATATCCTTGACTGTCAACCCGATGCCTTGAAGTTCACGTGCTGCAGCGCTGATGCCTATGCACACACCAAAGTTACGGCCGCGCCGCGAACCGCTCCAGCAGGTCCACGTGCCCGGAGACAATCAGCATGTCGCGCCCGGAAACCTTCGTATCCGGCCGGGCGTAGGTAAAGTCCTCGCCCGGTGATTTCACGCCGACAATGGTCACGCCGTATTTGGAACGGACCTTGGACTCATCAAGCGTGAAGCCCACGGTTTCTTTCGGTGGGTACATTTTCACGATCGCGAAGTCGTCGTCGAACTCGATGAAGTCCAGCATGCGCCCGGAGACCAGGTGCGCGGCGCGGACGCCTGCGTCGGCTTCGGGATAGATGACGTGGTTGGCGCCGATGCGGGTGAGGATCTTGCCGTGCGAGGCCGTGATGGCTTTCACCCAGAGGTGTTCGATGCCTAGATCCACGAGGTTCACCGTGATGAGCACCGAGGACTCGATCGACGTTCCCACGCCTACAACCGCGGAGCTGAATTCCTGCGCACCGAGCTGGCGGAGGGCGTCGATGTTCGTGGCATCCGCTTCCACCACATGGGTCAGCACGGAAGCCCAATTCTGTACGAGAGTGCGGTCCCGTTCGATCGCCAGGACTTCGCGTCCCTGCTTGACGAGTTGCTCGGCGGTGGCTGCACCGAACCGGCCCAGGCCGATCACCAGCACGGGCGCGTTGTGCGCCGGTCGGTTGGGGGCGCCTGTTGAATTAGCCAATGATCGGCCTTTCTTCCGGGTAATGGAATAGCTGCCTGCGCTGGCGGAGGGCCAGGGCAGAGGCAAGGGTAATGGTGCCGATGCGGCCGGCGAACATGAGGGCGGCGAGAATGTAGGCCCCCGACGGCGGCAGTTCGGCGCTGAGGTTCGTGCTGAGGCCCACCGTCGCGAAGGCTGAAATGGTCTCAAAGAGCACCCGGTCCAGGCTGGCGCCGCTGATGGACAACAACAAGAATGCGGCGACGCACACCAACGTGGCACCGGCGACGATCACCGAGATGGCCACCCGCATGGTGCCCTCCGGGATCGTGCGGCCGTAGACCTTGACGTCGGAGTCGCCCCGCGCCTCAGCGACGATGGCAAGGAACATGACCGCGATGGTGGTCACCTTGATGCCACCCGCCGTCGACGCCGAACCGCCGCCGGCGAACATGAGCGCGTCCGACAGCAATCTGGTGGTGGAATCCATATGGCCCTGGTCAACCAGGTTGAAGCCTCCGGAGCGTGTCATGACCGAGGCGAAAATGGAATGCGTGATCTTGTCGCCAACGCTCATGTTGGCGATGGTGCGGGTGTTGTCCCACTCCATCAAGGCCCAGAGGACTGCGCCGGCAACGAGGAGGATCAGGGACACCTGGATGGTCAGCTTGGTGTGGAGGCTCCATTTCCTCCAATTCAGGCCATGCCGCCGGAGCACCAGCATTACCGGGAAGCCGAGGCTGCCGAGGAACACGCCAAGCATGAGTGGTACAAGGATCCACAGGTCCATCTCATACGGCACTATGCCGTCGGAGTGGGGCGTGAATCCGGCATTGTTGAACGAGGAAACGGAGTAGAACACTCCGTGCCAGACCGCCTGCCAGAAGTCCTCTCCGAGGGTCAGGAACCGGGGAATCATCGCGACGGCCAGTACGGCCTCGATGGTCACGGAAGTCGAGATGACGATCCGCAACAACGTACCCACTTCGCCCAATCGTCCGGCGTTGTTCATGGCCTCCTGGGCGATGAGCTTTCCCCTTACACCCAGCCGCTTGCTGACCATGAGCGCCAGGAGGGAGGCGAGTGTCAGGGTTCCCAAGCCACCCACGAAGATGCCCACAAGGATGACCAGCTGGCCGAAGAAGGTCCAGTGGGTCGCCGTCGACACAACAGTCAAACCGGTCACGCAGACGCTGGAGACCGCGGTGAACAACGCCTGGTGGAGGGGAGTGACCGCCCCGTCGGCGGATGCCGCTGGCAGCGAAAGCAGGCCGGTGAACAAGAGAATCGCGAAGACGTAGGCCGTCAGCGCCAATCGCGCCGGTGAGGTGTTGGCGATGTTGTCGATGAAGTCGCGGACACCTGTGAAAATCCACAGGCCTCCCCGCTCCGGCTGGACGGTTTGCCAGCTGGCCGGGTCTCGGTACCTCGACTGGCTCTGGGTCATGGTGGTGCTGTTCGCTTCTGGTCGATTGATTCTGCTTTCTTGAGTAGTAAACCACTAATCGTCCGCAGTAACGGGGCGGTTGCGCTCCCGCCGCTCGGGTAGCCTGTCATTGATGACTTCCTGGGCAGGCCTCCGTCCGTCCGCGCTGCCAACGACGGTGGCGTGGGATCCCGCCATGACCGCCTACAATTTCGGTCCTTCGCACCCGATGGCCCCCGAACGGCTGGAACTGACGGCCAGGCTCGCCGCGGCGCTTGGACTCTTCGATTTGGAGCACGTCTCCGTCCACGCGCCCGAGGTGGCGTCCGACGTCGAACTCTTGGCGGTCCACAGCACCGAATATGTCGCCGCTGTTCGGCGGGCCAGTGAAGACCCGACGACGCCGGACCCGGAACGCGGGCTCGGCACCGAAGATGATCCTGCCTTTGCGGGGATGCACGAAGCCAGCGCCCGGCTCGCCGGCGGATCCTTGCTCGCGGCCGAGGCGATCTTATCCGAAACGGCGGTCCGGGCCGTCAACTTCGGCGGCGGCATGCATCACGCGTCGCGTGAGCGGGCCAGCGGCTTCTGTATCTATAACGACGCCGCACTCGCCGTGCAGAGGCTGCTCGACGGCGGCGTCCGGAGGGTTGCGTACATCGACGTCGACGCCCACCACGGCGACGGCACCCAGAGCATCTTCTGGAACGACCCCAGGGTCCTCACGATCTCGCTGCATGAAAGCGGCCTCTCGTTGTTCCCCGGAACGGGATTCGCCAACGAGATCGGCGGCCCGGATGCACTCGGCGCAGCCGTCAACGTGGCCTTGCCCGCGTGGACCGGCGACGCCGGATGGCTGCGTGCCTTCCATGCCGTGGTGCCGCAACTCGTGCAGGCCTTCGAGCCGGAAGTCATCGTGAGCCAGCACGGCTGCGACTCCCACAAACTCGATCCCCTGACCCACCTCAACCTCAGCGTGGACGGCCAACGCGAGGCGGCCACCGCCGTCGCGGGCCTCGCCGCCAGGTTCTGCGAAAACCGTTGGATCGCCACCGGGGGAGGGGGTTACGACATCACGGGAGTGGTGCCGCGGGCATGGAGCCACTTGATAGGCATCGTGGCACAGCATCCCGTCCAGTTGACGGCTCCGGTTCCGGAACTTTTCCGGAGCTATGTCAAGGAGAAGTACGGGGAGTCGGTGCCGGAATTCATGGGCGACGGCGTCGACACTTGGTGGCGTTCCTGGGAGGTGGGGTATGACCCCGCCGACGCGGTGGACCGCACCATCATTGCCACGCGCAAGGAGATCTTCCCGCTCTACGGACTGGACCCCTGGTTCGACTAATGGTCGTTCGGCTAGTGGCTTGGCTTCTCTGTCTGGAAGACGACGCCAGCCGCCCCCACCAACCAGCCGAGCAGGGACAGCGCGAAGGCGCCGATGAGATCCGTGGACGCCGTACCCTTGAACAGCCAAAGGATCAGGACCAGCAGTCCGATCACCATGTACACCATGATCGCGGCGATAATCCGCCCGGACAGCCTGGCCGCCACCTCGCTCGGGTAGGAGGTTTCCCCGGCCGTCGGGGCTGTGGCGGCAGCCTGGGCCGCGGCGGCAGGTTCAACGACGCGGTCCCGTCGGACCTCGGAAATGGTGAATCCCAGGGCTGAAGCAGTCAAGGAGCTCAAAGAAGTGGCGAGGACGCCTGCGGCGGTGACCAAGGCGCCGTTGAGGCTTGGGGCGGTGGCGTCGCCCTCCGGAATCCAGATCAACACCCGGATGAGCACAGCCAGCCAAACCGCCACGAAGAGAAGTAGGAACACGGCGGCGATGACGTTGAACAGCTGCCGGCGGAAATATTCAGTCATGGCATCGCATCCCAACCCGCTCAATCGGCCCTGACCTTGATTCCCGCCTCGGGCGGGCGCCGCGGCAAGAAGGGCGCCGTGCATCCGTTGTAGCACCGGCCCCGGGCCCGGTCAACGATCCCTCCTTTAGCGAACTTACCGTCGGCGCAAGGCCGAACTCACCGCCGGCGCAAGGCCGGAGCGACGCTGCGGTCACAGGCGAAATAGTTGATGCCTTTTGGCGTATATGTCGCTAGGGTGGGAGGCATGGTGACTGACGACGTATTTGCCGTCATTGCTGAGGCAACCCGGCGTGACATTCTGGTTTCCCTCCGCTCTGGGGACAAAGCTGTGGGGGAACTGGTGGAGGAGCTCGCAGCGAGCCAGCCCACCATTTCAAAACATTTGAAGGTACTCCGCGAGGCGGATCTCGTCAGCATGCGCGCACAGGGGCAGAAACGCTACTACGCGTTGAACCCCAAGCCGCTCGCCGGGGTTGCCAGCTGGCTGGAGACGTTCGACGTCGGGCCCGCCCGGCCTGCAGCCGAAACCGCCACCGCTGCCCGCAGCCCCCGCCAGCGCGCGGGCCAGCAGGGTGACGTCGGGGAGGGCCTTGCCGGCCAGCGCGCAGCCAGCCAGCGCGGCGGGAGGAACGAGCTCTCGCAGCCCGACGGCGAGCCCCTTGGCGCGTCATCGGCGAGCACCGACGTCGCGCGCTCGCCGGAAGCCGTGCCGGATTCCGGCGCCGTTGCTGCCGGACTGGACGACACCATGCCGCAGCAGATCGGCCGCACGGTTGGCCGCGCGGCAACGAAGGCAGCGGACCTCTTGGCGAATCTGCCGAACCTGCCCAACTTGCCGAAGTTCGGCCGGAAGAAGTAGCCGGATATTTGGAGTGATCCCGATCACACGTCGGGGTGGCTGCTGCTTGCTGATTTCCTTGAAACTCGGCGCTTTTCGCGGACCCCTGCCTTGAGGCCTGCCCGGTCGTAATCGGTTCGAATGGAGACTGCCGCGCGCCAGGTGCGAGCATGGGCGGGATTGAACGCAACCCCGCCTGTCGGCGCAGAAATTGTAGGGAGTCACATGGATTCGAGGCTGGAAGCAGTCAGGGACACCGTCTTGGCGCGCAACCCGGGCGAACTGGAATTTCACCAGGCCGTCACCGAGGTCTTTGAAAGCCTCGGCCCTGTCCATGACAGGCATCCGGAATTCCTCGAGGGCGCTGTCCTTGAACGCCTGTGCGAGCCGGAGCGCCAGATCATCTTCCGCGTCCCCTGGACCGACGATGCCGGCCGCGTCCACGTCAACCGCGGCTTCCGCGTTGAGTTCAATTCGGCTCTCGGCCCCTATAAGGGCGGCCTGCGTTTCCACCCTTCGGTCTACTTGGGCATCGTCAAGTTCCTGGGATTTGAGCAGATCTTCAAGAATGCCTTGACGGGCATGCCCATTGGTGGCGGTAAGGGCGGCTCGGACTTCGATCCCCGCGGCCGCTCTGACGCCGAAATCATGCGCTTTTGCCAATCCTTCATGACCGAGCTTTACCGCCACATTGGCGAATACACGGACGTTCCCGCCGGCGACATCGGCGTGGGAGGCCGCGAGATCGGCTACCTGTTCGGCCAGTACAAACGCATCACCAACCGCTACGAATCGGGCGTGCTGACGGGCAAGGGCATGTCGTGGGGCGGCTCCCTGGTCCGTCCGGAAGCCACCGGTTTCGGCGCGGTCATCTTCGCCCAGGAGATGCTCAAGACCCGGGGTCAATCCTTCGACGGCCAACGCGTCGTCGTCTCCGGCTCGGGCAACGTGGCCATCTACGCCATCGCCAAAGCCCGGGCTCTTGGCGCCACCGTGGTGGCCTGTTCCGACTCGGCGGGTTACGTCGTGGACGAGGCCGGCATCGACGTCGCGCTCCTCCGCCAGATCAAGGAGGTGGAGCGGGGCCGCCTCACCCAGTACGCGGAACGCCGCCAGGGTGCCGTCTACGTCGCCGGCGGTTCAGTGTGGGACGTCAATGGCACCGTTGCGCTGCCGTGCGCGACGCAAAACGAGCTCGACGGCGATGCCGCAGCCAAGCTCGTCAGCAACGGCCTGCTGGCAATCGCCGAAGGCGCCAATATGCCTTCCACCCGCGAAGCCGTTGCCGTGTTCCAGGACGCGGGCATCCTGTTTGCCCCGGGCAAAGCCGCCAATGCCGGTGGGGTGGCAACATCGGCGTTGGAGATGCAGCAGAACGCCAGCCGAGATTCATGGTCCTTCGAACACACGGAAGCACGTCTCACCGAAATAATGGTGGGCATCCACGATCGCTGCGCAGAGACCGCGGAGGAATACGGAGCGCCGGGCAACTACGTCCTGGGCGCCAACATCGGCGGCTTCGTAAAGGTTGCCGATGCCATGTTGGCGCAGGGCCTCATCTAGGCCCAAGCCACGCCCGCGCGCACCCGCGCCATCCTGCCCACCCCACCCAACTAACTCGCATTTGTTGTCGTTTTGAGGCCCCAAAACGACAACAACTGCGAGTTAGTTGGGCAGCCCGGCCTAGCGCTGCAGTAGGCGCACATGGTCCGGGTTGAGTTCCGAGACTTTGGTGACTCCAAGCAGGGCCATGGTGCGGGCCATGTCCTTCTCCAGGATCTGGATGGTGCGGTCCACGCCTGCGCGGCCGCCGGCCATGAGCCCGTAGAGGTAGGCCCTGCCGATCAGCGCGAAGTCTGCACCGAGTGCCAGGGCTGCCACGATGTCCGCGCCGCTCATGATGCCCGTGTCCAGGATGACGGCCGCGTCGCTGTCTTTCAGAGCGGCGGAGACCTCTGGAACGAGGTGCAGCGGAATCGGGGCGCGGTCCAGTTGGCGTCCGCCGTGGTTGGAGACCACCACGCCGTCCGCGCCGTGGTCCACCACTTTGCGGGCATCTTCGACGGTCTGGATGCCCTTGACCACCAGCTTGCCCTTCCACGTTTCGCGCAGCCAGTCGAGATCATCGAAGGTCAGGGTGGGATCGAACATGGAGTTGATGAGGTCCGCCACGGTGCCCGTATAGCGCGAGAGCGAGGCGAAGGTCAGCGGCTCGTGCGTGAGGAAGTTGAACCACCAAGCGGGCCGGTACGAGGCGTCCAGCACGGTCTTCACGGTGAGTGCCGGCGGAATGGTCATGCCGTTGCGGACGTCCCGCAACCGAGCGCCCGCGACGGCGGTATCCACCGTGACCATGAGGGTGTCGTTTCCGGCCTTGTCGGCGCGCTCGATCAGTTCGAGGGAGCGGTCCCGGTCCGTCCAGAGGTACAGCTGGAACCAGTTGCGGCCGTTCGGAGCCGCCGCAGCCACGTCCTCGATGGAGGCCGTGCCCATCGTGGACAGGGTGTAAGGAATGCCAGCCGCTTCGGCAGCCTGCGAGCCCGCGTACTCACCCTCCGACTGCATCATGCGCGTGAATCCCGTGGGCGCGATGCCGAAAGGAAGCCGAGACTCCTTGCCCAGAATCTCGGTGCCGAGGTCAATGCTGGAGACGTCGCGCAGGATCCCCGGCCGGAACTCGATGTCCTGGAAAGCCTGGCGGGCCCGGCGAAGGGTGATCTCGGCTTCCGCAGCACCATCCGTGTAGTCGAATGGTGCCTGGGGAGTTCGCCGCTTGGCCATGTCCCGCAGTTCCCAAATGGTGGATGCGCGCCGCAGCTTCGCCGCGTTGCTGAACTCGGGCTTCTTGAACTTCATCAGGGGGGCCAGGTCCGCGTATTTGGGAACCCGACGCTTGAGTGCAGCGGGACGCCCGACGGCGGTGGGGGCTTTCGCGGGCACCTCAGGGGAAGGGGTGCTGTTCGGCTGGACGGTCTGCGTCATGGTGCTGTCTCCAGGATTGACTGTGTGGTTAGACCACACTCTATGTCATGTGGTCCAACCACATCAACTAGTATTTATGCATGCGAACGCACGAGCTCGTCCTGAGCTGGATCGAAAAACAATTGTCCGACGGGCACTTGGTGCTGGGTGGACGGCTTCCCGCCGAACGGGCACTCGCCGAACAATTGGAAGTCTCACGGACCTCGGTGCGCGAAGCCATCCGGATCCTGGAAGCCATGGGCGTGGTGCGGGCGAGCGTAGGCTCGGGCAAGGACGCCGGGACGGTGGTCATCGCAGAACCGGCCACGGCCCTCGGCTCAGCGCTCCGCCTCCATGTGGCCACCCAGCATTTGCCCGTTGCGGATATCGTGCAAACGCGGGTCTTGCTCGAATCGTGGGCGGTGTCCCGCGCCAAAGCCGACGCCTCCGAACTCAAGGAAGCGGCACGGTTACTTGACGAAATGGACTCGAGCTCCGCCGTCGACGACTTCCTCGCCCTGGACGTCGCCTTTCACTTGGCGTTGGCCGAAGCGGCGGGAAATGCCGTGGTGAGCACCATCATGGGCTCGCTGCGTGAAGCGATTGAGGGCTACGCCGCGGCCCTCACGGCAAACCTGCCGGATTGGGATAGCACGGCCAAGCGCCTGCGCTGTGAGCACCGTGCCATTTTGGCGGCAGTGAACGACGGCGACGGCGCCCGGGCAGCGACGCTCGTAGCCGCGCACATCGAAGGGTACTACCGCGAGGCCGGGCTAGGGCAGCCGCCTGCGGAAACTAGGCCTTGACTGGCCCCGTGCTGCCCCTGAGCTTAATCTGCGGCGGGAAGTAGTTCGTGGGGGAGGCGGCGTCGTTGGCCTGGATCTGCTCCCGCATGCGGCGCCACGCGAGATCCCCGAGGTCGGAGATCGGCACGGCGGCTGTGGTCAGCGGAGGCATCGTGTACCGGGCGAACGGCATGTCATCGAAACCCGTCAGCGACAAGTCTTCCGGTACGCGGATTCCACGCTGGCTCAGCCCGCTCAACAGGCCCATCGCGGCGACGTCGTTGAAGACGAGGATGCCGGTGGCACCACATGAGGCGACGGCATCGCTCGACTCGAATCCGGCGTCGAACGTATTGCCGCCGGGAATGAACCGCAATTCGACGTCCGGGTACTCAGCCGTGAACTTCTCGAGCCCGCGGAGCCGCTGAACGTTGGACGCGCTGCGGTCCGGCCCTGTCAGGTAGGCCAGTTTGCGATGGCCCAGCTCAACGAGATGGGCGGCAAGTTCCTGGATGCCTTGGCCGTAGTCCACTACGAGGCTGGGTGTCGGCACAGACTCGGTGGTCCGGTTGATGAGGACGAGGGGATAGAGCGTGGGGGCGAGTTCTTCGAGTTCGGCGTCGCTCATGCGGGGGGCGCAGAGAACGACGCCGTCGCAACGCCGCCGGGCTTCTCCCGCGAGAATTGCCTCTTCACTGGAAACCTCGGATGAGTCCGCGATCAAGACGCGGTAGCCGTCGCGGGCGGCGGCAATGCTGAGCCCGCGAAGGATGGCCTGGAACGTGGGGTTGGAAAGATCCGGAACCACGATTCCGATCGTGTCTGTTTTCCCCAGGGCCAGGCTCCGGCCCACCGGGTTCGGCTTGTATTTCAGCTCGGAGGCGGCCACGCGAACGCGCGCGGCAATGTCCGCGTCCACAGTGGTATTACCGTTCATGACGCGGGAAACGGTGGCATGCGAAACGCCGGCCATGGATGCCACATCTGCGATGCCCACCCGCCGGGTGTTTCTTCTGCCTGGCATGGGTTCCTTTCTGGAGTTGCCCGCCTTCTTATGGGACCGGCAACGTTGTTCTGAGGTGAAGTTTATAGTGCGCGGGGAAGCGGTTTCTCTTGATGTCGTTGCATTTCGATTTGCGGGCACCGGGAAACCGACGCTATGGTTTGGCTATGACTAACCGTTGGTATGCGTATTTTTCGTTGGCTCTGGAGGGGCCCGCGTCTAACTGACACGCATCCAACTTTCCTTCAGAGCCAACAGGGCAGAGATCATTCTCTGCCCTTCGCCATTTCCAGGCGGGCTCTGAGTAGGGTCCGCTCCTCTCCGGAACAGGACCCACTTCATGACCAGCATCGCCGCAGAGCCCACCACACATCACGCCGACGTCGAGAATGCCGCCGCGCAGTCGACGTCGAACCTGCGTGTCAGCCGCTTCGAACCGCTCCCCACGCCGCAGGACATCATTGCGGAACTGCCCCTGGACGCGAGGGCCGCGGCCGTCGTCGAGCGCGGGCGTGATGGAGTCCGCGCCATCATGGACGGCGTGGACGACCGCCTCCTGGTGATCGTTGGCCCGTGCTCCATCCACGACCCCAAGGCCGGGCTGGAATACGCCCGTCGCCTCGTCAGCCAGGCCGAGAAGCACAAAGAAGACCTCCTGATCGTCATGCGGGCCTACTTCGAGAAGCCGCGCACCACGGTCGGCTGGAAGGGCCTCATCAACGATCCCCACTTGGACGGCAGCCACGACATCGCGGCCGGCCTCCGTGCGGCGCGTGGATTCCTGCAGCAAGTCACAGCCTTGGGCCTGCCGACGGCTACCGAGTTCCTGGAACCCATCAGCCCCCAGTACATGGCCGACCTCGTGGCGTGGGGCGCCATTGGTGCCCGCACCACCGAGAGCCAGATCCACCGCCAGCTCGCCTCCGGTCTGTCCATGCCGATCGGCTTCAAGAACGGAACCGACGGCGACCTCCAGGTAGCGATCGATGCTTGCGGTGCGTCCGCCGCCCCTCAGGCGTTCTTGGGGATCGACGGCGATGGCCGTGCCGCCCTCGTGGCGACGTCGGGCAACCCGGACACCCATGTGATCCTCCGCGGAGGCCGCAAGGGACCGAACTACTCCGCCGCCGACGTCGCTGCCGCCTCGGAGAAGCTCTCGGGCAAGGGACTGAATCCCCGGCTGATCGTGGACGCGAGCCACGCCAACAGCGGCAAGAGCCACCACCGCCAGGCCGAGGTGGCCCTGGAGATCGGCGCCCAGCTGGAGGACAACGTGGCTTCGCCGATCGCCGGCGTCATGCTGGAAAGCTTCCTGGTAGGCGGGGCGCAGAACCTGGATGTGGAGCGGCAGCTGGCCGGGGAGCAGGACTTGGTGTACGGCCAGAGTGTTACTGACGCCTGCATGGAATGGGACGTCACGGTGTCCGTCCTGGGCCAGTTGGCGGCCTCGGCCCGCAAGCGTCGGGTGGCGGCTGCGGACTAGCGGAACCCGAGCCCCGAGTTGGCCGAAAGACTTTCACTTTCGTACCAGCAGCCTCTAGAGTATCTAGCACATGGTTGTTTGATGGCTCAGCATCGGCACACCAGGTAATGAATGCTGGGGTTCGCCGCTAACCGCTGAGAGCAAAGGAATATGGAGAAATGTCCGCAGAGGCTAACTTCTCGAACGCGCGTTTCATGACAGTGGCCGAAGTCGCCGAAGTCCTCCGGGTTTCTAAAATGACCGTGTACCGCCTGGTTCACTCGGGAGAAATGCCAGCCGTCCGTTTTGGACGATCATTCCGTGTCCCTGAGGAAGCAGTGAGCCAGTACCTCAAGGGAGCAGTCGTGGACGGACACTCAGAGACCGCCTGAGCCTTGCTTGGTTCCCCTGAGGGCCCGGCGGTCATTGGGTGCCCCTGATAGGCGGTACCCTGTTAAGGAACGTTTTACGTCATTGTAAGAATCTGTCAGTTGTAAAGTCTGTTGCTCAGTACTCTGTTACTCAGTAGAAGGACCTCACCCAGCAGACAGAGCCTTCATCTAGTTTGGTAAGGAACTTTCGTGGGTTCAGTTATTAAGAAGCGCCGCAAGCGTATGGCCAAGAAGAAGCACCGCAAGCTGCTTCGCAAGACCCGCCACCAGCGCCGCAACAAGAAGTAGAGATACTTCCTATAGCGTGAATGCCCGTTGCCTTTCGAGGCTGCGGGCATTTTTGCGTGCGGGGCCCGACGACGCTCGCTCACGTTTGTCGCTTGTTTCGACGACGCTCGCTCACGTTTGTCGCTTGTTTCGACGACGCTCGCTCACGTTTGTCGCTTGTTTCGACGACGCTCGCTCACGTTTGTCGCTTGTTTCGACGACGCTCGCTCACTTACGCGGCCAAATCGTGGAACCCTCCTGCACCTTTGGGGCATAACACTGAATCCCGTCTTTGCATCATGTGCAGGAGGGTTCGTCTTTTCGCCGAAAGAACTGCAGGAGGATCGGCCGAAACCGGCACAAAAGTGAGCGAGCGTCGCTGGCTAGGGAGTCAGAGGCCGGCGGGCGGTGCGTGTGAGTCAGGCCCTCGGGCTGCGGAACTTGGAGAAACCCCGCCAGAGGCCGTACACGGCGCCTCCGACAGTGGCGGCTTTGAGGCCGAGCGTGGCTGCCCGGCGGCCGGAGCGGAAGTCATAGACAGGCCAATTGTTCTCCCGAGCATGGCGGCGCAGTCCGGCGTCGGGATTGATACACACCGGGTGACCCACCAAAGTGAGCAGCGGGATGTCGTTATGTGAATCGCTATACGCCCAGCAGCGGTTCAAATCCAGGCCTTCTTCGTCAGCCACGCGCTGCACGGCCACGGCTTTGGCTGGGCCGTGGAGGATTTCTCCTACGAGGCGGCCAGTGTAGGCGCCATCTTCAACCTCGCCCACCGTGCCCAATGCGCCGGTCAGTCCAAGCCGCGTGGAAATGACGGTGGCGACTTCGATGGGCGTAGCAGTGACCAGCCAGACCTTCCGGCCAACACGCAGATGCTGTTCCGCCAAGGCCTTGGTACCCGGCCAGATCCGGGACTCGATCATTTCGTCGTAGACCTCTTCGCCCAGCTCCTTGATGTCGGACACTTTGATGCCTGCCGCGAGGACCAGGGCGGAATCCCGGACGGAATGGACGTCCTCCATGTTTTCGCCGCGCAGGACAAACTTGAACTGTTTCCAGGCGAAGCCTGCGGCTTGGGACAGAGTGAACGCTTTGCGTTCGTACATCTTCCGGGCGACGTGGAAGAGGCTGGCACCCTTCATCAGGGTGTTGTCGACGTCGAAGAATGCGGCTTCGCCGTGTTGCTGCGTTGCAGCCGGCGCTGTGGCCACAACGGCGTTCTTCTCGACGGGCATGCCATGAGTCTAGTCAATCGCCCGGCCCCGTGCCGTTCGCGGGGATGCTACGGCGTTCCGCGTCGGGGGTTCTTTGAGCTGAGCGACGTCGGGTTGCGGGCTGCTTTCAGGCTGTGTCGACGCTTGCGCGACGACTGTGTCGACCCTGTGTCGACGCCACCGCAGGGGCGGGGCTACCGTTGAACCATGCCGAATCCCGACGTCGTACTCCTCACCAAAGCTGACTGCCACCTGTGCGCCGCGGCGCGTGACGCCGTCGAACGCGTGACCTCAAGCCTGGGCCTTGCGTGGACTGAGCAGTCGATCGATACAGACCCGGCACTGCGCGAACGCTACGCCGAGGAGATCCCCGTGGTATTCGTGGACGGAATCCAGCGGGATTTCTGGAAAATCGATGAGGTGAGGCTGGTGCGGGTCCTGAAGAAGGCCTTAGCCGCCTGAACATGCGTCCAGTGCTTTGTTGGCAATAGAGTGGGACAACAAAGCGACGCAATGGAGAAGAACGTGACTGCGCTGGAACCGTCCGCCGAAGCTGCACCAGGGGACGCTGTACCCGAGGACAAGGACGCTGCCGCGAAGCAGATCCCGCCCGCGGCCGTGGCCCGGATGACGCTTTACTTGCGCGCGCTGAATTCCCTGTTGGGCGAAGGCGTGGAACGGGTTTCTTCCGAGGCGTTGGCCGAGGCGTCGGGAGTCAGCTCCTCCACCTTGCGCAAGGACCTCTCCTACGTTGGCTCCTACGGAACGCGCGGTGTCGGATATGAAGTCCAGTATCTGAGCCGGCACATTGCTGCAGCGCTGGGCCTGACCCACGACTGGAAAGTGGCGATTGTGGGCGCAGGCAACCTGGGCAAAGCCTTGGCACGGTACGGCGGATTCGAGTCGCGGGGTTTCGACGTGGTGGCCATCCTCGACGCCGATCCCATGGTGATAGGTAACGAAGTCGGTTGGCTGCGGGTCAGCGACGCCGCGAACCTTGAAATGGTCCTGCACCGGACCGGCACCAATATGGTGGTGTTGGCCCTCCCGGCTGCGGTAGCCCAGGACGTCTGCGACCGCGTGATCAGCGCGGGGATCCGCAGCATCCTCAGCTTCGCGCCCGTACTCCTCCAGGTTCCGCCGCACGTGAATCTGCGCAAGGTGGATATGGCCACCGAGTTGCAGATCCTTGCGTATCACGCACAACGGGCACAGACCCCGGGCCAGGCCCTTTAGGCCAAGCCGGGCCTGCGCCCGTTAGTGTTTGCTGAGCCGTGCGCCTACAGGACGAAGAGCCTCAGGCCTAGCGGCCGTACGGCGCCTGGTTGTAGGGGTTCGCGAATGGCTGGGCCTTCCGGAAATACGGGGCCGAGCCCGGCAAGTACAGCAGCACGATCGCGGCGATGCCCAAGAGGATGGTGACGGTGCCCAAACCGATCTGGGTCAGGCCCAACAGGGAAATTGCGGCAAAGACGGTACCCAGGATGCGGGCCCAGTTCTTGCCTTTGCGGACATTGAATGCAACCAGAGCGTAGAGTCCCGCGAAGATCACCGAGAAAACAACCGTGATGGTGACCACGAGGCTGATGACACTGTTGGTGTCCATGCCTGAAGCGTTGGCTCCCTGTGCAGACAAGGCCTGATCGATCATGCTCTTGCCAGCGGGAGAATTCAGCGTCGCAATGGCAAACGGAATCCCGATCAAGGTCAGAACGCCAGCGGCGACGATGAGCCAGAAAGAGATGTTGACCAGTTGCGGGACACCTGACGTCGAAGCAGGCTGCTGGCTCGGCCACGTGACGGGTCCACTCTGTCCGTACTGCGGGACGGAGGGCTGACCATATTGCGGCTGCTGGGGGGCCTGCTGGCCGTACTGCGGGGCCTGCTGACCGTATTGCGGCTGCTGGGGGGCCTGCTGGCCATACTGCGGGACGGAGGGCTGACCATATTGCGGCTGCTGGGGGGCCTGCTGGCCATACTGCGGTGCTTGCTGGCCATACTGAGGCTGCTGGCCCTGTTGCGGTGCCTGCTGGCCCTGTTGCGGTGCCTGCTGGCCCTGTTGGGGTGCCTGCTGGCCGTATTTGGGTGGCTCAGGTGTGGGATCTTCGCCTGGAGTGGATGGCGGGTACGGAGGGGTGCTCATGGCATTCCTTTGCGTGTCGACTGCAGATACGGCTGCCGGGTGCAACGTGCCTCTGCCCCCAGCTTGGCTTAATTCCACCGTACCCCGGCAGAACAACGCTCGGGATGATTCAGGCGAAGAATTCTCCCTGAAGGAGCTTCGGCAATTCCTTGGATGGTTCCGGGGACAAAGGGAAGGCCGCGGGGTCCCCAGAAGGTCCTGCCGCGGCCTTCAGCTTGAAAGTCCGCTTGGAACGTTGGAGCTAGACGCTGCTCTTCGCTGACTTGAACCACGCCTGGGAATTGGGCAGCCACATCAAGACGGTTGCCACAAGGCTGATGACAAAGCTGAACCAGTTGTTGCTCTGTCCGCTGGCCATCGCTCCTCCCACGATCGAGAGAATCAGGGAAATACCCGCAATGACGGTCAGTGCGAGCCGGGCCCACTCCTTGCCTTCCTTCATCTTCATCGCGAAGACGATCTGGGCGGCCGCGACAACCAGCGCCACCAGTACCAAAAGGAGGACGACGACGGCGAGTCCCGGCGCGAGCGCGAAAAGCACCATGGACCCAAAGAGCCCGAGCAGGCCGCCCAGGAGGCCCAAGAGCCCGCCGATAAGCCAGATCCAGTACGAGACCTTCAGCTCGATGGGCATTCCGGTGACCTTGAACATGCCGGAAAAGCCACCCTTGGGCAGGACGTCGTTGAAGTTCTTGGGAGCGTCGGTGGGCATCTCGAAGTGGAATCCTTCGGCATGCCCGGGTTGGCCCGTTTGGGGGCCGCCGGGGGCTGGCTGCTGGTAACCGGGGGCTGGCTGTTGGTAGGACGGGGGTGCTGGGTATCCCTGCGGAGGCTGGTAACCCGCAGGAGGGACGGTTCCGGGCTGCTGAGGCTGGGCTCCGGGCTGCGGTGGCTGAGCACCGGGCTGCTGAGGCTGAGGAGCTTCGTTTGGGTTACTCATGGCATCACTGTAGACCTGAGGTTTAAGGATTCATAGGAAATTCTTGGCCAATTCGCCGCTAAGTATCGGCTTTTGGCCGAACAATGGGCGGGTGACACCGCAAGTAACGAAATGGCGCCTCCGGGGCTGCACGATGGATCGCGCGCAGCCCCGAGGGCGCCATTCAGACGAGGAGGCAGGCAGCCTAGGCGGCAGGTGCGATGAATGCCAGCTCGAGGTTGATGACAACCTTGTCGCTGACCAGCACGCCGCCGGCCTCGAGCACTGCGTTCCAGGTCAGGCCGAACTCCTTGCGGCTGATGGTGGTCTCACCGGAGACGCCTGCCCGGGTGTTGCCGAACGGGTCAACGGCCACGCCGTTGAACTCGGTCTCGATGGTCACCTCTTTGGTGACGCCCTTGATGCTCAGATCGCCCACGAGGTCGAAGCTGTCTCCGTTGGCCTTGACGTGGCGGGAGACGAAAGTGATTTCCGGGAACTTCTCCACGTCGAAGAAGTCCTCGCCTTTGACGTGGCCGTCGCGGTTTGCGTCGCCCGAGTCGAAGCTGGCGGTCTGGATGGTGGCGGCAACCTTGGAGTCAGACAGGCCGCTGCCGAGTTCCAGGGTGGCCTCGGCTTCCGTGAACTGGCCGCGGACCTTGCTGATGCCTGCGTGGCGGACGGTGAAGCCGATCTCGCTGTGGGAGTTGTCGAGGGTCCAAATGCCGGTGGTGACGTTGGCGGGAAGTGTCATGGCGTTCTCCTTGGGAAGGTTGGGTCGTAGCTTCGTCGGACGTTCGGCGACACTTAGTTGAAGTGTCAACCGAACCTTGTGTCAAGTATAAACATGCAAATGCATCTTTTATTCCACCTTCAGGGAACATTCTGGAGAAAGTTTCAGTTCTACGAAACGTAGAAGATTTCAGATCGCCCGCCTTCTTTGAGAAACTGGTAAACATGCCCCAAGCAACTGTCCATCTGCTCCGCCATGGCGAGGTCTACAATCCCGACCGTATTCTGTACGGCAGGTTGCCCGAATTCCACCTCTCCGAACGCGGCCGCGAGATGGCAAAGATGCTCGCGGACCACTTCGCTGCCCGCGTCGCGCAAGGGGCGAACATCGTCTACCTTGTCTCCTCGCCGTTGACCCGTGCGCAGGAAACCGCCCTTCCCACTTCCCAAGCGTTGGAACTTCAGATCCACACAGAACCACGGATCATTGAGGCCGAGAACCACTTCGAAGGGCTCAAGGCCAGCGTCTCCGAGTTCATCAAGCCCAAGCACTGGTTCGAGTACCGCAACCCGCTGCGTCCGTCCTGGGGCGAGTCCTACAAGGACCAGGTCACCCGGATGCGTGCCGCCGTCGAGGACGCCCGTCTGAAGGCGATCGGGCTCGGCGGCGACCGCGCGGAGGCCATCCTCGTCAGCCACCAACTTCCCATCTACGCCACGCGCCTCAGCGCGGAGGGGCGACGCTTGTGGCACGATCCCCGCAAACGCGAGTGCACGCTGACGTCACTCACGTCGCTGGTGTTCGACGACGACGGCAAGGTTGCGCGGGTGGAGTACAGCGAACCCGCCGCCGTGCTGCTGCCCGGAGCCGCGAGCACCTCCGGAGCATGAGAATGGACCGCAATACCCCCGGCCCCGAGACCACCAGGGCAACTCTGACCTCCCGCCGCACCATCCTCGCCGCGGGGGGAGTGGCGCTGACCGCACTGACCATGGGCCTGTCCGCCTGTGCCCAGGAAGACGCACTCGCGAAGCAGGCTAAAGCCGGCGACAACAAGAACTACGTCGCCGGAGACGGCTCGGTGACGGAATTCGCCAAAACGGACCGCAAGGCCGCCGTCGGAATCAAGGGCACTTTGTTTGACGGAACTGCCATAGCTCCGCAGGACTTGCTCGGCAAGGTGACTGTCCTCAACTTCTGGTTCGCAGCGTGCGCGCCGTGCCGCGTGGAGGCGCCGATCCTTGAAGAGCTGCACCAGGAGTTCAAGAGCAAGGGCGTCCAGTTCTACGGCGTGAATCTCCGGGACGAGAAGGCCACGGCCGATGCGTTCGACCAGACCTTCAAGCTCACCTACCCCAGCTTCAATGACAAGGACGGCGCCGTGCTGCTGTCCGTCTCCGGCATTGTGCCTCCGGGAGCAGTCCCCACCACCTTGGTCCTGGACAAAGAAGGCAAGGTTGCCTCCCGAGTCCTGGGTGAAATCGAGAAGAGCACCCTCAAAGCACTCATTACGTCCGCGGTTGCGGAGTAGGTGACACTGACAGCGTGAACAGCCCCTTCGCCGAGACCATCCTGAGTGGTTCCTTGCTGCTGGCCATTCCCGTGGCCTTGCTGGCCGGACTCGTGTCCTTCCTGTCGCCATGCGTCTTGCCCCTGGTCCCTGGCTACCTTGGCTACGTGACCGGGCTGACCGGCGTCGACCTCCAAAAGCAGAAGCGCGGGCGCATGCTCGCGGGAATCGGCCTGTTCGTCCTTGGCTTCTCCGTGATTTTTGTCCTGCTCGGCGGTGCCTTTGGCCAGTTGGGGACCCTCATCACCGGCCCGCAGAATGCGTGGATCACGCAATTGCTGGGCGCACTGGTGATCATCATGGGCGTCGTCTTCCTGGGCGGCTTTGGCTGGTTGCAGCGCGACGCCAAAATCCATGCCAAGCCTCCTGCCGGGCTGTGGGGTGCGCCGTTGTTGGGCATCACCTTCGGGCTGGGCTGGGCGCCGTGTATCGGCCCGACCTATTCCGCCGTCCAGCTGCTGAGCCTCTCCGGGGGATCGTCCGCGGCGAAGGGGGCACTCCTGGCGTTTGTCTATAGTCTTGGCCTGGGTATCCCCTTCCTGCTGATCGCCCTCGCAGTCCGCCGGGGCATCGGTGTGATGTCCTTCTTCCGCAAACACCGCCTGGCCATCCAGCGGATGGGCGGGGGCATTCTGATCCTCCTCGGCATCCTGATGGCCACGGGAGTATGGGGCGCCTGGGTTACCGGGCTGCAGTACTGGTTCCAAACCGATGTGAAGTTGCCGATCTGATGAGCGAGCCCGTGCAAGGTAAAAAGAAGTCCAACAAGTCCGCCAGCGAATCCGCGAAAGCTGGCAACGCGGGTGACAAGGCGATCGACAAGGCAGTTGACAGGGCTAAAGCCCAGGCAGCACTGCCGGTCCTGGGGATCGTCGGCATGCTGCGTTGGGCCTGGACCCAGCTGACCAGCATGCGTACCGCGCTGTTCCTGCTGTTGCTCTTGGCCGTCGCGGCGGTCCCGGGCTCGTTGTTCCCGCAGCGCCCGGCGAACCCTTCAATCGTGACGCAGTACATCAAGGACCACCCGGATTACGGCAAGATCCTTGACTCGGTGCAGCTCTACGACGTGTACTCCTCGGCCTGGTTCTCGGCCATCTACATTCTGCTGTTCATCTCGCTCATTGGTTGCGTCACGCCGCGGGCCATCGCCCACTACAAGGCGATGCGCTCGCAACCGCCGCGGACGCCCAAACGTCTGTCCCGACTGCCGGAGTACGGCACACTGGTGCTGCCCGCCGACGCCGGGATCCCGGCGTCGAAGGCTATTTCGGATGCCGCTGCGGTGCTGAAGAAGCGCGGCTACCGCGTGGAGGTGCGCGACGTCGACGGCGCCATGCCTTCCTTGGGTGCCGAGCGCGGCTTCCTCAAGGAAGTGGGGAACCTGGTGTTCCATGCCTCGTTGATCGGGGTACTGGTTTCCGTTGCCGTCGGCGGGCTGTTCGGCTACAGCGGGCAGCGCATCTTGGTGGAAGGCGATACCTTCGTGAACACCTTGGTGGGCTATGACCAATTCAGCCCGGGCACCAACTTCCAGAGCAGTTGGCTGCAGCCGTACTCCATCCAGCTGGACAAGTTCGACGCCAAGTTCGATCGGGAATCGCCAGCGCACTTCGGTCAGCCCATCGACTTCACGGCGGACGTTACCACCAAGGACACACCGGACGCGCCCGCCAAGAAGCAGGTTCTCAAGGTCAACGACCCCGTGATGCTTGGCGACACCAGCATCTACCTGACGGGCAACGGCTACGCTCCCGTGGTCACTGTGCGGGACCGTGCCGGCAACATCGCTATGCAGGGACCCGTGGTGGCCAAGCTGCAAGGTGACAACTACTACTCCTCAGTGGTCATCAAGGTTCCCGATGCCAAGCCCGATCAGCTCGGCTTCGCGGGCTTCTTCCTCCCCACCGCAATGGTCACGGACAAGGGTGTCGCCTTCAGTGGGGATCCCGAGCTCATCAACCCGCAATTGAACCTCAACTCGTACTATGGTGATCTCGGCCTGAACAAGGGGGCCCCGCAGAACGTCTTCGAACTTGACGTAGCGAAGCTGACTCCGCTCAATGGCCGGGGCATGGCTGACAAGGCCATCGCGCTCGCCCCGGGGGGCACCTACACCCTTCCGAACGGCAAGGGCAGCATCACTTTCGACGGCGTCAAGAAGTACGTTGGCGTTGACATTCACCACAATCCGGGCCAGGCCACCGCACTCATCTTTGCGCTTCTGGCGGTTGCCGGTTTGATTCTCTCGCTCTACCTGAACCGGCGCCGCGTCTGGGTCCGGACCGGAACCCACGACGACGGGCGCACAATGGTGGAGTACGGTCTCCTTGCCCGGGGCGAGGACCACAGGCTGGCCGGCGAAGCCGCCGCGATCCGTGAACTGCTGCACCGCGAATGGTTGCTCCCCGCGGAGCAACCTACCGACACCGTTTCTTCCTCAACCTCGAAGGACCAGTAATGTTCCCCATCAACGAAACCATGGGCCAATACAGCGAGCTTTTCATGCTGCTCGCAGCCGGCACCTACACGGTGGCGTTCGTCGCTTTCGCGTGGGACCTCGCCAAGAGCAGCAAGACGCTGCGGGCGGTGGACCTGAAAGCAGCTTCCGCGGTGGCCGCCGAGGCCAAGGTTCCGGTTGCTGCCGGCCGCGCTGGGGGGAACGACGTCGGGGGACCTGCCGGACGCATTGAGCGCCCGACGTCGGCGGTCACCTCCGTCAGCCAGACCGCCGGCGGCGACATGAAGTACGCCGCCGAGCGCCGCATTCCCGCTCGTGTTGCCGTCGCGGTCGCCATTATCGGTGTCGCAATCCACGGTGCCGGCGTGATCACCCGCGCGATCGGCGCAGGCCGCGTGCCGTGGGGCAACATGTACGAGTTCCTCACCACCGGCGCGTTCCTGGTTGTGGTCGTCTTCCTGTTGTCGCTCATCCGTCGCGACCTGCGCTTCCTGGGCACGTTTGTCCTTGGCCTGGCAGTGATCATGCTGGTGGCCGCCTCCGTGGCGTACTGGACCCCCGTGGGCCACTTGGTTCCGGCACTGCAGAGCTACTGGCTGGTCATCCACGTCTCCATCGCCGTGATGTCAGCGTCCCTGTTCACCTTGACCTTCGCCATGTCCGCGCTGCAATTGGTGCAATCGCACCGGCAGAAGGTCTTGATGGCCGGCGGCTTGGACAAGTTGGGCTTCATGCGCCTGGTTCCTAATGCCTTGAGCCTGGAGAACCTGTCCTACCGCATCAACACGGTGGCATTCGTGGGCTGGACCTTCACCCTCATGTTCGGCGCCATCTGGGCCGAGAAGGCTTGGGGTCGTTTCTGGGGCTGGGACACCAAGGAAGTCTGGACCTTTGTCATCTGGGTGGTCTACGCCGGCTACCTGCACGCCCGCGCCACCCGTGGCTGGACCGGGACCCGTGCTGCTTGGCTGTCGATCGTGGGCTACCTGTGCGTGATCTTCAACTTCACCATCGTGAACCAGTTCTTCAACGGGCTGCACTCTTACTCGGGTCTCGCGCAGTAAGGTTTTGGCCCGCGGGCTGGTTCCGCGCCCTTCCTACCCTTGATGAATTAACGACGACGGCGACACTCCGCACAAGCGGGCGTGTCGCCGTCGTTCGCGTTTCAAGAGAGGTCAGGAAGGAAGGGTGCCATGAGCGGTCAGGTGTTGACGTCGCCACTGTCTTCGGCGTTGGATCCGCCCTTGAGTTTGCGTTCCTTGGCTTCGAGTTCGGCCTTGAGCTTCTTGAGGCGTTCGGCTTCGGCTTGGTTGCGACGGCGGATCTCCAGGTTCCGGAGAAAGTCGGGGTCGTCGTCGGGAGCTGTGGGGTGGCTCGCGGGCTGCGGCGTGGGGCGGCTGTTGTAGGGCCGGCCCAGGATGAACCAGAGAATGGCTCCGAGGATCGGCAGCAATAGCACGACGATGATCCAGGCGGGTTTGGAAATTCCCCGGGTAGAGCGGCGGTCCGTGCGGATGACGTCCACCAGCCCATAGACGTACACGAGCAGGACGAGGACAACTGCAACAACGCGGAGCATACCGTCAAGTCTAGTCGCCGCCGGGTCCGGTGAAAGCTGTGCGATCAGGGTGCAATCAGGCTGTGAGGCTAAACTTGATTCGTGGCTTTCCTCAAATACTCCTTGATCCGCATGGCGCTCTTCGTTCCGCTGTTCGTCCTGTTCGTCTTCCTGCAGACGGGTTGGTTGCTGGCGGTGATTTTCGCAGGCCTCATCGCATTCGCGATTAGCTACCTGTTCTTCCAGAAGCAGCGCGACGCCGCCACTGCCGCCATGCGCGAACGTTTCACAGGCCGCGCCAAGCCCATCCGCTCCGCACTGGAGATCGAAGACGCCGAGGTCGAGGACCGTTTGGTGGATGAAAATCCCGCGGTAAAAGTCGAAAACGATCTGCGCCCCAAGGAATTCTAGAAGCTCAAAGCTGCAGGAGGCTCGGCCCAAACCGGCTTAAAAGTGAGCGAGGATCGGCGGGGGAGACGCTCGCTCACATATCCGGCCTTACGAGCCAACGCTCGCTCACAAAGATCGAGCCTTAGAAGCCGTGGCTCAGCACAAGGCCCAGCGAGAACAGCACGCTGTAGCCAAGGTTGATCATCCCGGTCTGCTTCAGCACCGGGATGAGGCTCTTGCGCTTCCGGCCGTTGACCATGAGCCAGGCCGGCATGAGGCATGCCGGGATCAGCAGCAGCACTATCAGCATCCACGGTTTGGTGGGCGCCAGCACCACAACCAACAGGATGGCGACGGCCAACATCAGGACGTAGCTCTCGCGGGCATGACGGTCGCCCAGCCGCACTGCAAGTGTCCGCTTGCCTGCCACCATGTCCGTCGGAATGTCCCGCACATTGTTGGCCATCAGCAGGGCGCAGGCGATCAATCCCGTGCCAATTGCTCCAATAACCGCCGGAAGGCTCACCTGCCCGGCCTGCGTATAGGTGGTGCCCAGCGTCGCCACCAACCCGAAGAAAACAAACACGAACAGGTCGCCCAGGCCCATGTAGCCATACGGGTTCTTGCCACCGGTATATCCCCAAGCAGCGAGAACGCAGCCAAGTCCCACCAAGATCAGCCACCAGCTCTGCGTGATGATCACCAGGACCAAGCCGAACACCATGGCCAGGCCGAAGGCGCCGAAAGCGGCCCATTTGACGTGGTCCGGGCGCGCCACGCCGGAACCGACCAACCGGAGGGGACCCACGCGGTCCTCGTCAGTGCCCCGGATGCCGTCCGAATAGTCGTTGGCATAGTTGACCCCGATCTGGAGCAGCAGGGCCACGAGGGCAGCGAGGACGGCATTCACGACTCGGAAAGACTGCAGCTCGTAGGCGGCCGCGGTGCCGATCAGCACCGGTGCGATCGCCGCCGGCAGGGTGCGCAGGCGGGCGCCTTGAATCCATTGTGAAGCTGTTGCCACGTTCAGTACCTCGTGTTGTTTCGCGTTGGGGGAAGGCAGATGACGGTCGGGGAGAACGTGTCTATTCTCCCTGATGCACCTCGGTGAGCAGCTCGATCATCGCCAAGCGGTCCGGTTTGCCGTTGGGGAGCATGATGAGCCCGTCGGTCGTAAGCACCGTTTTGGGAGCGAGGGCCCCGAGCTTTTCCTGGCAGCGTGCTTTGTAGTCCTCGATGCCTTCCGGGGAGCTGTCCTCGACAGCCACATAGGCTGCCACTGCCTGGCCCCATTCACGGGAAGGTACCCCGGCCACGAAGGCCGCCGTGACGCCGTCGAACTTTTCAAGCTCCGCCTGGATGAACGCGGCGGAGGCTTTGACGCCGCCGGTGATGATGACGTCGTCGGCGCGGCCCAGCACCGTGAGGGTGCCGTCGGCGGCGAGCTCGCCGAGATCGTTGGTGCGGTACCAGCGGGTGCCGTCTTCCTCGAAGAACGCCTGGGCACTCGCCTCGGCGGCGTCTAGGTAACCGGAAGCCACGGTGTCGCCGCCCAGCAGGACACGGCCGTCGTCGTCGAGCATCACCCTGACGCCCTCCAGCGGCCTTCCGTCGTACACGCAACCGCCGCACGTCTCAGCCGAGCCATAGGTGGTCACGACCTTCAGTCCGGCCTCCCTGGCGGCGACCAGCAACCCTGCAGGGGCTGGCGCTCCGCCCAGGAGGATGGCGTTGAAGCGGCGAAGGACCGCAAGGGTCTGCGGCGAGGGCGCGTCCAGGAGCCGTTGCAGCTGCGTCGGCACCAAGGAGGTGAAGCGGATCGTGTCCGTCAGCTCTTCGGCAGCGGCGGTGAAGGCCTCCGGAGTGAAGCCGTTGGACAGGTCGATGGCCCACGGACGCGTGCCCGCGAAAAGCGAGCGGACCAGCACCTGGACCCCGGCGACGTACTGCAGCGGCAGCGCCAGGAGCCACTGTCCCTCGCCCCGAAGCGCGATGGCCGTGGCCATGGAGGAAGCTGCAAGCTCATCGACCGTGAGTACCGTGGCCTTCGGCGTGCCGGTGGAACCCGACGTGCGGACCACTACGGCAGCGTCTTCGAAACCGGGCGTTTCAACGGGGACCGCCACCGGGGCGCCACCCTCCGAGACGGTGATTTCGACGGCGGGACCCTCGCCGTGGAGGGCAGCGGCCAGGGCCTTGAGGACGGGATCGATGTTCACGGGCGAGTCCTAGAAGTAGTAAGGGAAGTTGGACCAGTCCGGATCGCGCTTCTCGAGGAAAGCTTCCTTGCCCTCCACGGCTTCGTCCGTCATATAGGCCAGGCGCGTGGCCTCCCCGGCGAAGACCTGCTGGCCGGCCAGGCCGTCGTCGGCGAGGTTGAAGGCGAACTTGAGCATGCGGATGGCCTGCGGGGACTGGCGCGCGATGTCAGCCGCATACTCCAAGGCAACTTCTTCGAGGCGCTCATGGTCCACGGCTTCGTTGACGGCGCCCATGCGCACCATGTCCTCGGCGGAATACTCACGTGCCAGGAAAAAGATCTCGCGGGCGGCCTTCTGCCCGATCTGGCGGGCCAGCAGCGCAGAGCCGTATCCGGCGTCGAAACTTCCCACGGTGGCGTCAGTCTGCTTGAACTTGCCGTACTCGCGGGAGGCGATGGTGAGGTCCGAGACAACGTGCAGCGAGTGCCCGCCGCCAGCGGCCCAGCCGTTCACGACCGCGATGACCACCTTGGGCATGGTCCGCATGAGCCGCTGGACTTCCAGAATGTGCAAGCGGCCGGCGCGGGCGGGGTCGATGCTCTCCTGCGTCTCGCCGTCGGCGTACCGGTAGCCGTCGCGGCCGCGGATCCGCTGGTCGCCGCCGGAGCAGAAGGAATGGCCGCCATCCTTGGGGGAGGGGCCGTTGCCGGTGAGCAGGACCGTGGCAACGTCAGGAGTCATCCGGGCGTGGTCCATGGCGCGGTAAAGCTCGTCAACGGTGCCGGGACGGAAGGCGTTCCGAACCTCCGGACGGTTGAAAGCAATCCGGACGGTGGGAAGGTCCCTCGTCACCTTTCCGTCTGCGTCCCGCTCGACCTGCCGGTGGTAGGTCATGTCCTGGAAATCGTCGAAACCGGACACGGTGCGCCAGCGCGACGGGTCAAAGACGTCGGATACCTTGGCGGGGAAGTCGTTGCTCACCCTCCGAGTCTAGTAATCCGCTTAGCTGATGCAGAACTCGTTGCCTTCGGGGTCGGCCATGGTGTGCCATTCGTGCGGCCCTTGCTTGGCTGTCCAGAGGTACTTCGCGCCCCGTGCTTCCAAGGTGGCGCGGACCTCGTCCTTATCCTTTCCATTGAGGCGCACGTCCCAGTGGACGCGGTTCTTGACGGTCTTGTCCTCCGGAACGGTCTGGAAGAGGAAACGCCTGCGGGTGTCCTTGTCCTGGTCTTCCGCCGGGCCGATGGCCGCGCCGTCCTTCCACACGAGCTTGCCGTTGTGCGTGGTGGTCTCGGCCTCTGTGGCGAAGCCTTGATCCACCATGGACCGGATGAACGCCTCGTCCTGGGGTTCCACGACCCAGTCGAGCGTCTCGGCCCACCAGTCGGCGAGGATATGCGGATTCCTGCAATCGACTACTACCTGAAAGTTCAGTGCCATGGACTGAACCTACGACGACGGCGCGTGGCCGGGGAAGTGCCTAGCGGACAGTTTCAGTCCGGGTTACCCAACTAACTCGCATTTGTTGTCGCTTAGCCGCCTGAAAACGACATCTACTGCGAGCTAGTTGGGTGGGCTAGGCGGGTTGGGAGGGTTACCCGCCGAGGAGTTGCGGGGGGATCGCGTAGATGAGCAGGAGGGCCAACAGGTTCTTGGCGGCGTGGACGAAGTAGGAGAACATGACGTTCTTGCCCGTCCAGACATACACGGCCACCAACACGGCGCCCATTCCGAGGTACGGCGCCAGGGCGGGAAGTACCAACCCTTCACGCCCCACCACATGGATGGCGGCGAAACAGAGCCCGGACAAGACGCAACAGACCCAAATGTTGACATGGCGGGACAGCTTGCCGATCAGCAGGTGCCGGAACAGGTATTCCTCCACGAAGGGACCCAGTATCACCAGCAAGGGCACCACAACCCAAACCGGCAGTTGCTGGACCAGTGACTGGAGGCCCAGTTGGTTCTGCGATTCCTTGACGGAGCCAGTAGCTGTCACCAGGACGGTGGTGATCACCAACATGGCCACGATGGAAAGCGGAATCATGGCCAGCGTGAACCATGGGCGCGTTGCCAGAATCAGGAGGTCGCGGGCCATGACGCGCCACGCAGCCGCAGCCGCGAAGAGGCCGACCGAAGCGTAGAAAGCAAGGTTGACTGCATAGACGGCGGTGGCCGGGTCCGGGAACATCTGCTGTACGAAGGCTGTCGCCGGGGCTGCGGCGAGGCTCAGAACGGTCGCCAAGGACGCATAGAGTCCGGCGGCCGCAGCGTCCAAGCCCGTGAAACGGTACAGCCTGCCGGCCGGCGGAATGGTGCCCATGTGTCCAGCGTAGCGCCCACTTTGTTGCCCGCGTCACGCTCCGCCGGAATCACCGGGTAAGATGGTTTTGCCGGATTTACCTTCGACGCTTCTGCGTTTTCGCTACTGATTCGACTCGCCAACAGGCCGAAAGTTCGAATTGCTTGTACCGATACGTCTGGAGCCAGGCCCCCGGCATATCCTCAACCCACAAGGAACAGCTGTGCCTCAAAACACCACAACCGACCTTTTGCGCGAGCCGGGAACCCCGGTAGCGCCCAGCACCACTACAACTTCCGAAAACCTCAGCGCCGAGGGCTACAAGAAGACCCTGAGCCGCCGGCACGTCACCATGATCGCGATGGGCGGCGCGATCGGCGTCGGCCTGTTCATGGGCGCCGGCGGACGCCTGGCCTCCACCGGGCCGGCCCTGATTTTCTCCTACGCCATCGCCGGCGTCATCGCCTACCTGCTCATGCGGGCCCTCGGCGAATTGATCATGTACCGCCAGACCTCCGGCTCCTTCGTCAGCTACGCCGGTGAGATGTTCGGCAAGAAGGGCGCCTTCCTTTCCGGTTGGATGTACTTCATCAACTGGGCCATGACGGGCATCGCCGAACTCATTGCCATTGGCTTGTACTTCCAGTTCTTCTTCCCCAACGTCCCCGTTGAACTGTCCGCCATCGCCGCCCTGGTACTGCTGGTGGCCGTGAACCTGTTCAGCGTCAAGGCATTCGGCGAGTTCGAATTCTGGGCTTCCTGCCTCAAGGTCGCCGCGATCCTCATCTTCCTGGCCGTGGGCACCTTCATGGTGATCACCAACGCGCAGGTCGGCACCGGCCACGCTTCCGTGGGCAACCTTTTCGCTGCCGACGGCGGCATGTTCCCCAAGGGCGGCCTGGTGATGATCCTGGTCCTCAACGCCGTGATCTTCGCTTACAACGCCATCGAACTGGTTGGCATTACCGCCGGCGAGATGCAGAACCCGGAACGCGAAGTGCCCAAGGCGATCCGCGCCGTCGTGATCCGCATTGTGGTCTTCTACGTCGGTTCCGTCACGCTCCTGGCGATGCTCCTGCCCTCGGACCAGTACCACGCGGGCACCTCCCCGTTCGTCACGGTGTTCGGCCAGATGGGGCTGCCGTGGATGGGTGACGTCATGAACATGATCGTCATCACCGCCGCGCTGTCCTCGTGCAACTCGGGCCTGTACTCGATCGGCCGGATCTTCCGCACCATGGCCAACAACGGACATGCCCCCAAGTGGCTTACCAAGATGTCCACGCGCCACGTGCCGTACGCGGCCATCTTGGCGATCGGCGCCGTCTACCTGGTGGGCATCCTGCTCAACATCTGGTTGGGTGGTTCGCACGCCTTCGACCTCGCACTGAACACCGCATCGATCGGTGTCATCTTCACCTGGGGCTCGATCTTCGCCAGCCAGATTGCGCTGCGCAAGAAGAAGGGCAACGTCTCCAGCCTGCCGATGCCGGGTTCCCCCTGGACCAGCTGGGTGGGGCTCATTGCCCTCCTGGCCATCACCGTACTGATCGGCATGGACACCATGACCGACAAGGCCACGGGTGAGGTCTTCCTCCTGGGCCTCTGGACCTTGGCCACCATCCCGTTCTTCGCCTTGATCCTGTGGCTCGGCTGGCAGAAGGTCAAGAACAACGAACCGAAGAGCGAGCTGTTCAGCTAGCCCACCCCTTAGCAGCCCGACGACGGCGGGCGCCTCCCGCTCAGGGGGCGCCCGTCGTCGTACTTTTTTCAGCCCTTCAGGTGCGTCGCGAAGTAGTCCTCGATGCGTTGCCACGCCTCCGGTGCAGCAACAGGGTCGGGCTTGATACCCATCACCCGCATCAACGGCCTCAGCGCCCGAGGCCCAACTGGCGCGTCGTTCAAAAAGGCGTGGCCCGCAGTCGGGAATTCCTTGACGTCGTGCTCGATTCCGAGGTTCGTGAGCGCGGCTTCCAGCTTGGCGGCCGCTCCCTGCAAGGTCCGGTCCTGGCCTCCGTAATTGGCCACCACCGGGCAAGCGCCTTCCAGGGCCTGCTCCAGGTTCCGCGGCAATTGGCCATAGTTCACGGAGGCGGCGTCGAAGTCGTCATGGGCCGCGAGCAAGGCGAAGGCGCCACCCATGCAGAAGCCGATGACCCCCACCTTTCCTGTGCATCGGGCATCGCTGCGGAGCCAGGAACGCGCCGTCGATATGTCTGTGAACGCCCGGCCCGTACCGGAGCCCAGGGACCGCATGGTCGCCACGAGACAGCGCCTCGCGCCGCCGTCGCTGTAGAGGTCGACGGCGAGCGTCAAGTACCCCGCGGCAGCGAGCCTGTCCGCGTGGCGGCGCATCACGTCGTCGAGTCCGAAGGCCTCATGAACAAGCACGACGCCGGGAAAGGGCCCCTCGCCGTCGGGCTCCGCCAGGTACCCCTGCAGTGTGCGGGAGCCTCCCGCCGCCCCACTCTCCGTGCTCAAATCGATGTGCACCATGGTGCAATCCTGCCAGACCGCGCAAGTGCCTTGTCGGCTGTTTTTGTCTGCGGTCGCAGTTAGGCTCGATGCATGGACCACAGCACCACTCTCAGCCAGCACGTCAACGCCTCCCGGGAGAAAGTCTGGACCGTCATCTCTGACATTCCGGGCTCGGCAAGGACCCTTTCCGCCGTCAAATCCATCCAGATGCTCAGCGAGGGACCCTATGGTGAGGGCACGCGCTGGAAGGAAACCCGCGCCATGATGGGCAGGGAGGAAACCGTGGAAATGCAGGTTTCCCAGAGCGAACCGCCGGGCAGCACCACCGTCAAGGCGCGGCAAGGCGGCACGGACTACACCACGCGTTTCACCTTGGAGGAGCGCGACGGCGGGACCGAACTGACGGTGTTCTTCGGCGCCGAGGTCCTCAATCCGACATTCCTCAGCAAGCTGGGGATGACCGTGTTCGGAAAGCTCGGGATGGGGGTCATACGCAAGGCGCTCGCAAAGGATCTTGCCGAGATCGCCACGAAAGCGGAGTCGCTCTAGTGGCGGCGGTCGGAAAGGTCACGGCACCCCGGATTTCCCCGATCAGGCTCGACGAGCTCCGCGACGATCCCGCCCCGGATTTCCAGCGCGGCGAACGGTACGACGGCGTCCGTCTCACCCGTGCCGTGGCTGACAGGGCCGAGTTGAGCGGAGCGGACTTCATCGAATGCGAATTCAACGGAGTCTCCTTCAACGAGGCACAGCTGCGTGGTGCGACCTTTCGCGACTGCATCCTGAATGAGCCCTACGCACCAGTGTTCACCGCTGCGCGGACTTCGTGGCGTGAAGTCGAGATCAGCAACCCGCGCTGGGGCTCCGCGGAGATGTACGAGGGCGCTTGGCATTCAGTGAAGATCGACGGCGGCAAGCTGGACTTCCTCAATTTGCGTGGATCCAAACTGACGGATGTGGTGATCACGGGCTGCATCATCAACGAACTCGACCTCGGGGCCTGTACGGCGACGCGGATGGTGCTCARGGATTGCACCATTGGGACGTTGGATGTCGCCGGGGCCAAACTCAAGGACGTGGACCTGCGTGGCTCGGATTTCCGCATGATCAATGGACTTTCCGGATTGTCCGGCGTGGTCATCGATGACTACCAGCTCAGCCTGCTTGCACCCCTTTTGGCCGGGCACCTTGGTATCCGGGTGATTTGAGTGGAGAACGGTGCAGCGGCGGGGTCAACCGCGCAGTTGACCTGGCTGCACTTGACTAGGTGACAGTTGACCCCGGGGCGGCGCCGTGTAATCTTTATAGAACGAACGGTCGGTAAATTATTCGCCGACCCCGCTCCCTTCGCGAAGGATGTTCTCATGGTCGAGGCTTTTCTTGTTGGCGGTGCCCGCACCCCTGTAGGCCGGTATGGCGGCGCTCTTTCTGCGGTCCGGCCTGATGACTTGGCAGCCCTCGTGATCCGGGAAGCCGTAGCACGTGCCGGCGTCGACCCCGATGCCATTGACGAAGTCATCCTAGGCAACGCCAACGGCGCCGGCGAGGAAAACCGCAACGTTGCCCGCATGGCCACGCTCTTGGCGGGACTTCCCCTCCACATCCCCGGCATCACGGTCAACCGCCTTTGTGCCTCGGGCATGAGCGCTATCATCATGGCCAGCCATATGATCAAGGCTGGTGCGGCGGACATCGTGGTGGCGGGTGGCGTCGAATCCATGAGCCGGGCCCCTTGGGTGCAGGAGAAACCCTCCACGGCTTTCGCCAAACCGGGCCAAATCTTCGACACCTCCATCGGCTGGCGCTTCGCCAACCCCCTTTTCACCAAGGGCGAGCTCTCCCGCGGCGGAAAGATGACGTACTCCATGCCGGAAACCGCCGAGGAAGTGGCCCGGGTGGACGGCATCTCCCGCGAGGACGCCGACGCATTCGCTGTCCGCTCGCACGAACGTGCCCTCGCTGCCATTGCCGGCGGTCGCTTCAAGGAAGAGATCGTTCCGGTCACCGTGAAGACCCGCAAGGGCGAAACCTTGGTGGACACCGATGAAGGTCCCCGCGAAGGAACCACCATGGAGGTCCTTGCCGGTCTACGCCCGGTGGTTGCCGGCGGCTCCGTTGTTACAGCCGGTAACTCCTCCTCGCTCAACGATGGTGCGTCCGCCATTATTGTTGCTTCGGAGGCGGCCATCGCGAAGTTCGGCCTCACCCCGCGGGCCCGCATCATCGACGGCGGCTCGGCCGGTTGCGAACCGGAAATCATGGGCATAGGCCCGGTCCCCGCGACGCAGAAGATCCTGGGCCGTTCTGGGCTCACGGTCGGTGACCTTGGCGCCGTCGAACTCAATGAAGCATTCGCGACGCAATCGCTCGCGAGCATGCGGCGTCTGGGCTTGGATCCTGACATCGTRAACCTCGACGGCGGTGCGATCTCCCTGGGGCACCCGCTCGGTTCCAGCGGCTCGCGTATCGCGATCACCCTGCTGGGCCGCATGGAACGCGAGCTGGGCACCGCCGGCCGGAAGATCGGCCTCGCGACGATGTGCATCGGCGTCGGGCAGGGCGCCGCCATCCTTCTGGAAGGCATGTAATGGCATTGAACCCGCAGGAATTCGGAACGTTGCTCGTCGAAGAACGCGAGGACCGGGTCACGGTGCTCCTGAACCGGCCCGAGGTGCGCAACGCGATCGACCAGCAGATGGTGGACGAACTCCATCAGGTGTGTGAG
Organism: Arthrobacter sp. 01T419; assembly: GCF_056398865.1. Lineage (NCBI taxonomy): Bacteria > Bacillati > Actinomycetota > Actinomycetes > Micrococcales > Micrococcaceae > Arthrobacter > Arthrobacter sp. 01T419. The sequence continues at coordinate 377,001 of NZ_JBFTQF010000002.1, read as the reverse complement.
TACCTTGAACGCGAGCCGAAAATCCTGATCATTGCCGGCGTCGAAGGCGTCTTTGCGTCAGGTGCTGATATCGGCCAGCTGAGGGAACGCCGCCGCGACGACGCGCTTCGCGGGATCAACTCCACCATCTTCGTGCGGATCGCGAAGCTGCCCATGCCGGTGATTGCGGCTCTGGACGGCTATTGCCTGGGTGGAGGGGCCGAGCTCGCCTACGCCGCGGACTTCCGGATTGGCACGCCCAGTGTGCGGATCGGCAACCCGGAAACCGGGCTGGGCATCATGGCGGCAGCCGGTGCCACATGGCGCCTCAAGGAGCTCGTGGGGGAGCCGATCGCCAAGGAAATCCTCTTGGCGGGCACAGTCCTCCGCGCCGAGGAAGCCCTGCGGATCAACCTCATCACCCAGATCCATGAAGCTCCCGTGCTGATGGAAGCTGCCCACAACCTTGCTGACAGAATCGGCCGCCAGGACCCCCTCGCCGTGAGGATCACCAAGTCGGTCTTCCACGCTCCGGCCGAAGCGCACCCCGTGATCGACACCCTGGCGCAGGGCATGCTCTTCGAATCGCAAGCCAAGTTCGACCGCATGCAGGCGTTCCTCGACAAGAAGAGCAGCGACAAAGACAAGCAGTCCAGCGACAACCCAGACAGGACCCGAAAATGACAGCAACGCCCGCTATCCCGCATGTTGTCGGTGTCCTCGGCGGAGGCCGCATGGGTGCCGGTATCGCCCACGCCTTCTTGACGAAGGGCGCCACGGTGATCGTCGTAGAGCGGGACCATGAATCCGCCGCTGGTGCGCAAGGTCGCGTTGCTGAGGCCGTGGCAAAGTCCGCTGCGCGTGGCACCTTGACGGAGACCGCCGACGAAGCGTTGTCCCGGTTCAGCACGTCCACCGACTACGACTCTTTCGTCCACTGCGGGCTCGTGGTGGAAGCAGTGCCCGAGGATTACGAGCTCAAGGTTGCAGCCCTCAAGGCTGTGGAGGAGCACCTCTCAGCGGACGCCTTCCTGGCCTCCAACACCTCGTCCCTTTCCGTGACGGGCCTCGCTTCGCAACTCCGCCGGCCCGCCAATTTCGTGGGCCTGCACTTCTTCAACCCCGTCCCGGCGTCCACACTCATCGAGGTGGTCCTGGCTAAGGAAACCTCGCCGGAGCTGGCCGCAGCGGCGAAAAGCTGGACAGAGGCACTCGGCAAGACCGCCGTCGTCGTCAACGACGCTCCCGGCTTTGCTTCCTCGCGGCTGGGCGTCGCGATCGCCCTGGAGGCGATGCGCATGGTGGAAGAAGGCGTGGCCTCCGCGGAGGACATCGACGCCGCCATGGTGCTGGGCTACAAGCACCCCACCGGACCACTCAAGACCACGGACATCGTGGGCCTGGACGTGCGCCTCGGCATCGCCGAATACCTGCATTCGACGCTGGGGGAGCGCTTCGCGCCGCCGCAGATCTTGCGCGACAAGGTCGCCCGCGGCGAACTGGGACGCAAGACCGGAAAGGGATTCTTCGACTGGACCGACTGAGCGCCTACCCAACTGACTCGCAGTTGTTGTCATTATCAGCCGTTTTAGCGACAACAAGTGCCAGTCATTTGGGTCGGTTAGGCTGGCGGGGTGACTCTCATAGGACCCGTGACGTTGGATGGCCGTTTTGTAACGCTGGAACCCCTCAGTCCCGAGCACCACGACGGCCTCGTGGACGCGGCCAAGGACGGCGAGTTGTGGAAGCTCTGGTATACCTCTGTCCCCACGCCCGAGGGCATGGCGGCCGAGATCGAGCGCAGGCTCGCGCTACAGGAACGCGGATCCATGGTGCCGTTCGCGACCCGGCTCAAGGCGAGCGAAAAAATAATCGGCATGACCACGTATATGAACATCGATTCTGCCACTCCGCGTGTCGAGATCGGCTCCACATGGAACGCTGCGTCGGCACACGGCAGCGGAAGCAATCCTGACTCCAAGCTGCTGCTTCTTCGCCATGCGTTCGAGACGCTCGGCTGCCCCGCCGTCGAATTTCGAACCCACTGGCTCAATCACCAATCCCGCGAGGCGATTGCCCGGCTTGGCGCCAAGCAGGACGGCGTGCTCCGCAACCATTCGCGAACGTCGGATGGTGTCCTCCGTGACACGGTGGTGTTTTCCATCCTCGAACACGAATGGCCGGCCATCCGCAACGGCCTCGAGTTCCGGCTGGCCTCCCGCCTCCCGAGCTGACCAGAACGGCAGCACGCCCCTGAGGCTTTCCTTCGACGCCGGCTGGCGCCAATCGTGCCCCAGGGTGCCCAACTGGCTGGCAATTGTTGTCGGTATGCGGCGTCTTAACGACAACAAATGCGAGCTACTTGGGGAACCACCCGCGGGCCAGGAGCGCGGAGCGGACCTTCGTGAGCGCGGACCACGAGCGGTTCTGCATATGGCGTTTGGAGATACGGACGATAAACCAGCCTGCGTTGCTGAAATCTTCCTCGCGCTCGATATCCCGCACGATCTGGGCAGGGTCCGAGTGGACCTCGCCGTCGTACTCAACTGCGACACGGTACTCGGGATACGAAAGATCCGGTTGGCGTACGACGCCGGAGCCCAGTTCCGTGGCGACGTTCAGTTGGGGTTCGGGCAGTCCGCCGCGCTCAAGTAGCAGCCGAAGTCGCGTTTCCGGGGCGGAATCGGAACCGACGCGGGCTTGCTCGAGCGCTAAACGGGCCTTTCGAATACCAGGAGTGCCCTTGTGGCGGTCAATCATTTCCCCTAAGTCTTCCAGCGTTGCGAACGGATCCTTCCTGTCCTCGAACCCGGGCCTTGGTATCCGCAGGAGGTGGTCCGCCACAACCGTTAGCTCGTCGATGCTCATTTTCCGCGATACGTCTAACCACGTCCGGACCCTGCTGGTAATCAACAGCCCGTCGAGACTCGTGATCTCGTCCTCGAAGAACTGCCCGACGTGGCCAGCAACACCTCGCCGGCGCGGAATTGCCATAGTGTCCGGACGTGAGATGTGGATGCACGGATCGTCGTACCCCGCAAGGAGACCTGGAAACCCCCACAATCGGAAAGCTGTGGCATGGGAAGCGGCCGAGAACTCCGTCACTACCGTGAAGGGCCTGATGTGCTGGGGCACATTTGGGTCGAGAGGGCTTTGGCGGACCGGGGTCTGGCCCGGAATTCTTATCCCTCGGCTCGGCGCGGACAGCGCACGGTGCCTCAGCCGCCCAAGCGTGACACCGGCGTTGACCGCTTCTTGGAAGGTGAATGGCGCATAATCCAGTGGCGTCGGCAGGGGCTGCGGGCGTCTCATTACCCCATCGTTGCAAATTCCGCCCCGTCATTTTGAGTTATCCACAGGCTTGCGTCCCGCAAACCCAACTGACTGGCAATAGATGTCGTGAAAACGGCTGAGAACAGCATCTAATGCGAGTCAGTTGGGGGTCGCGAAGCGGGAGGTGAGGGCCGCCCGGACCGAGCCCCAGGACTTCAAGACTTCCAGCACGGCCGGATCCCGTTCCGTCAGAACGGCCTGTGAGTAGGATTCCTCCAAGAGCGCGTCTAACGAGATCCGGGTGCCGGTGGAGGCGCTGAGCATGGCCGCTTCCACCATGGCCAAGCTCATGATGTTCTGGTGAACCTGCCCCATGGGGGAGCTTCCAGTGCGAAGGGCAGCGACGAAGTCACGCAGTGAACCGGCGATCTCCTGCCCGGGATCGCTGCATTTCCCCTCGGCCGGAAGTCGGGTGGAATCCACGAGCGGATCATTGTCCCCGTCCCACAAGACCGTGCCGTGTTCGCCGCTGATCCGCCATGCCGCGTTCCACGAGGTCTCCTGGCCAGGGCTGCACCAGCTGCCGGTGAACACGAAGCGCTCCCCACCGGTCATCTCGAAGATGGCAGTGGCTCCTGCATCTCCGCGATACCAACTCCAGGACGGGTTGTATTCCTCGCAGAATACCGAGACAGGATCTGCGTCGAGCAGGAACCGGGCCATGTCGAACTGGTGGATAGCCATGTCCAGTAGCAGCGGGTGGTCCATCGTGTCGCGGAAGCCGCCGAAATGCGGGGCCTTGAAGAACTCGGCGGACACGATGCCCACCGTGCCGAGCGAAGAGGCCAGCCGCTTGGCCTCGAACAGGTGGCGGTTGTAGCGGCGGGACTGGCTCACCATGAACAACTGGCCGCTCAGCTCCGACGCAGCCGCCAGGGACAGCCCTTGCGCCACAGTGGAAGCTACTGGCTTTTCACCTAGCACGGGGAGCCCGGCAGCCAGTGCTTCGGTAGTCACCGGGTGGTGGGCGGCAGGAACGGTGACGTTGATGACTGCTTGGGCGCCGACGTCGGAGGCCAATGCGGCCGTTCCGGCACCAACCGGTAGGTCAGGACGCCCAATGGCCGCCGCAGCGGCGCGGGCAGCCTCGAGGTCCAGGTCAACGATCCCCGCGAGCTCCACAAGTGGCGACTCCTGCACGGTCCGAAGCCACGCGCGGCCCATGCCCCCGGCGCCGACGACGACGACGCGAAGGGGACTGCCGTCGTCCGGAATGGTTGCGAAAGGGGTGATCATGCGTTGGCTCCCTGGTAGCTCTTGCCGTTGAAGAAATCGTTGGTCTCGTAGCGGAGCAGCTCCGGGTGGGCGCGTTCCGGCCGGTTCGTGACTGCCCATTCGACGGCGTTGGAGATGACCCGGCGGACATCCTTGTGGTGGTAGACCGGGTAATCCTGGTCGCCGGGGCTGAAGAAGAAGATTTTGCCGTGTCCGCGGCGGAAGGTGCATCCCGAGCGGAAGACTTCGCCGCCGCTGAAGGAACTGATGAAGACGAGTTCCTCGGGGGTGGGGATGTCGAAGAATTCGCCGTACATTTCCTGCTGTTCGATCACGATGGGGTGCGGCACGCCCTTGGCGATCGGGTGTGTGGGGTCGACCGTCCAGACCAGCTCGCGGTCCTGCTCGCTGCGCCAGCGAAGCGTGCACGAGGTGCCCATGAGCTTCGTGAAGATCTTGGACCAGTGCCCGGAATGCAGCACGATGAGACCCATGCCCGACAAGACGTGACGGTGCACGCGCTCCACGATCCCGTCGTCGACGTCGCCGTGGGACATGTGCCCCCACCAGGTGAGGACGTCCGTGTTGGCGAGGACTTGTTCGGTGAGGCCGTGCTCGGGCTCGTCGAGGGTGGCGGTGCGGACGCTGACGTTGGCTCCGAGATTCTCCTCGATGCCGGCCTTCACGGCCCCGTGCATGCCTTCGGGGTAGAGACGGGCGACTAGTTCGTCGCGCTTTTCGTGCCGGTTTTCGCTCCAGACAGTGACCCGGATCGGTTCAGACATAGTTTCTCCTTATTGATGAGTTTGGTGTCGCGGTCGGTGCCCGACGGCGGTGCGGTGCCCGACGGCGGTGCGGTGCCGCGGGCGGTTAGTGCCGCGGTCGGCGCGCTGGGTCCCGGTGGCGGGTCCCGCCGTCGTGGGCTGGCTACTGCACTACTTGACGGCGCCGCCCGTTGTCCCCGCGGCGATGTACTTCTGCGCCGCGACCAGCAGGATGATGGCCGGGATGGAGGCGAGCACGGCTGTGGCCATGACCGAGCTCCAGTCGTTGACGTAGGCCCCGATGTACTGGAAAATTCCCAGCGTCACGGGCCGCACGGCCTCGGTGGTGGTCAGGGTGAGGGCGAACAGGAAGTCGCTCCACGTGAACAAGAAGGTGAAGAGCCCCGCGGTAATGAGCGAGTTCCTGCTCAGGGGCACCACGATGGACCAAAAGGCCCTCAGATGCCCGGCGCCATCCACTCGCGCTGCCTCGATCACAGACGCTGGCATGCCGTTCATGAAGGCCCTGATGATGAGGATCGCGAACGGGATGCCATGGGCGGAATCTGCGAGGATCAGGCCCGGGACGGAATTGAGCAGGCCGAGATCGTTGTAGGCCGTGTACAGCGCGTTGGCCACCACGATTCCGGGGATCATTTGGCTGATCAAGATCGCGAAGAGGACCACACCGGCGCCTTTGACCTTGAAATAGGCCAAGGCGTAGGCCGCCGGCGCTGCGATGGCCAAGCTGAGGACCACGCTGCCCAACGAGATCACCAAGCTGGTGACCAGGTTCCCACCCTGTTCGCTGACAGCCGTGGCGTAGCCCGTGAAGTCCGGCTTCAGCGGCAGCCACGAGGTTTCCAGCGTGGTGCCGTTGGGCTGCAGCGAAGCGTTGATCATCCAGTACACGGGGAACAGCATGATGGCCAGGAAGAAGATGGCCAGGACCGTATAGCCCCACTTTTTGCGCTCGGGTCCGGGGCCTTTGCGTCTGGGCCCATTGAGGGCACGTCCGCTGCCGCTGGTAGCCGTCGCCGAACGGCGGATGGTGATTTTCGTCGTCGTCATGGTTTCCTCACTCATCGACGGACCGCCGGCTGGCCCGTAGGTACAGGACCGCGAAGACGAGGGAAATGACCACCAGGACGTTGCCCAGCGCCGCGCCCTCACCGAATTTGAACTCGTGGAAGGACAGATCATAGGACTGGGTGGCGATGGTCTGGGTCGAGTTCGCGGGGCCGCCGTTGGTCAGGCCCAGGATGATGTCCAACACCTTGAGGGTGTAGACGACGCCGAGCACCAGGACCACGCTCACCACCGGTCGAAGCATGGGCCAAGTGATGTGGTGGAACGCCTTCCAGCCCGTGGCCCCGTCTAAGGAACCGGCCTCGTAGAGCTCATCAGGGATTTCCTGGAGGCCGCCGTAAAGGATGGTCAAGTTGAACGGGATGCCGATCCAGATGTTCACCCCGACGACGGCGATCAGCGCCAGCGAGGTGCTGGTGAGCCACGGAATGCCCGTGTCCACGATGTGCAACTCGCCCAGGAACCGGTTCAAGGCTCCACTGTCCTTGTCCAGGATCCACCGCCATACCGCGCTGGACACGATGAGCGGCAGCAGCCAGGGGAGCAGGAGCAGCGACCGAAGGATTCCGCTGAGCGGGAACTTGCGCTGGAAGAAGATCGCCAGCGCCAGCCCGATCACGAACTGGCCAGCTATCGAGCCGAGGGTGAACAGCGCGGTGTTCACCAACGACGTTGAAAACAACGACGACGACAGCACCTTTGCGTAGTTCGCCAACCCCACCCAGGGGGCCTCACCCGTGAAGAAGGTGGCCGTGGTGTAGTCCTGGAAGCTCATCACGATGTTCTTGACCACTGGGTAGCCGAAGAACAGCGCCATGTAGATCACGGCGGGAACCAGGAACAGCCATTGGTAGATGCGCTCGCGGTGTTTGCGGCTGCGGCTGCGCGGCGATGGGCTTTCCTCCCCGGCCGGGGTGGTTTCCGACCCGGATTTTGCCCGTGCTTTGGCGCGTATGTTGGCGCGCGACTTGGCCTGCGCTAAATCAGTTGTGAGGGACATGTCCAACTGCTTACTGGCCTTGGGCTTGCTTCAGGGCGTCGGCAGGGGAGGCTTTGCCAGTCAGCGCAGTCTGGATGGCGGTGTAGATCTTGGTAGCCTGTGCCGGCCAACCTTCTCCGAGCTCGCCGGTTCGGGCCCGGGCGGTCTTGATGAGATCGGTGAACGTGGCGAGCTTGGGGTTGTCGGTGGCGAACTTCGCTGCCAACGAGGTCTTGGAGGGGATGGTGTTGCGGACTTTGGCCATGCCCAGTTGGTTCTCGTCGCTGTTCATGCAAGCCACTACTTCAGCGGCCTTGGCCTGTCGGGCTTTGCTCCCTGTCTGCGGAACTGTCCATACCTCGCCGCCAAGCGGGGCGACTGCCGCCTGGCTGGAGTCGCGGACCGGAATCTTCACGACGCCATACTGCAGCGTGGTCTTCTTGTCGAGGGCCGGAATCTGCCACGGTCCATTGACCATCATGGCTGCCTTGCCGGCCATGAACTGGTCCTTGACGTCTGCTTGGGTCCAGTTCAGGGCGGAGGAGGATACGGATCCGTCCTTGACCAGGTCGGTCCAGAGCTGAAGGGCCTGGGCGGTCTCGGGGGTATCGATGTTCTTCTCGTCGCCACCGTTGGACCACATGACCGGAAGGAACTGCCATGTGCCTTCATAGGTGGGGTTGGCGTTGAAGGCCAGGCCGTATTGTTCACCCGAGGTGAGCTTGGTGGCTGCGGCCTTCAGCTCGTCCCAGGTGGTGGGCGGTGTGACTCCGGCCTTGGCCAGGATGTCCTTGTTGTAGAAGAGTGCGATGGTGTTAACGGTGGGGGCCAGCCCGTACACCTTGTCCTTGTAGGTGCCGGCGCTCAGCACTCCCGGCGCGAAATCGGCGGTGCTGATGTTGAAATCGCTCAGGGGTGCCAGGGCTCCCGTGGCGGCGATCTGCTGCAGGTCCGGATTGTCGAGCATGAGCACGTCCGGGAGCGTCTTGGACGAGGACTGCTGGAGCACCTTGGAAATCAACGATTTGCCCGGCACGGTTTCGCGCTTGATGGTGACGCCTGCCTTGGTGCCGCACGCGGTCAGGGCGTCGCCGATGAAGGATTTGTCCGGCTCGTTGTTGTAGTAGTCCATCACGGAGATTTCCTTCACGGCTTCCGCGGAGGAGGTGGAGGCGGTGGTGCCGCAGCCGGAGATGGCAAGCGGGACGCCGACCAATGCTGCCACGGCCAGGGCGAGCGGGCGGCGTGTCCTGATAGCTGACTTCATTGTCTGTTCCTTTGTTGGTGGAAGAACGGAATATTGGGTTTGCGAATATTATCGATGCGTATCGACGATGGTGAAACGAAAGGTCTGTGAAACGAAAGGTCTGTGAAACGAACTGTGAAACGAAAGGAGTTCGGGTGATTGGCCGGTGGTTTGCTTACGCGCCGTGGGGTGGGCGGAGCGTGCTGGAACGGTGCGTGATGACCGTGGGCACCAACTCCAGGGATTCGTGTGGTCCCTGGGAGTCAGCTTCGAGGAGTTGGCACATGATTTTGACGGCGCGGCGGGATACTTCCCCTGGCCGCAGATCGATGGTGGAAAGCGGAATGGGCTGGAGCTCGGSAAGGGTGGGGGAGGCGCTTCCGATAACGGAAACATCCAGGCCGGGGGTCAAGCCGCGGCTGCTCAGGATGCGGCGCAGGACATCCTGGACCGTGCCGTCGGGGGCAATGAATGCGGGTACTCCGGTGGTCTGGGCCAGTCCCTTGTCCACGGAATCCGCGAGGATCTCTCGGTTTGTTCCGCCGGGGAGGTGCAGGACTTTGACCCCGAGTTCAGTGGCTGCGACATCCGTGCCATGCATGAAGCGGTCGACGTAGTTCACATGCCGGTCCACCACTTCTTGTTGCCAGTCGATCACAGTGACCACGGAATGCCCTGCCGCGGCGAGATCCCGGACGCACTGCTCGCCGGCCATTTCGAAGTCGGCGTCGATGCAGACCAACCCGGACGGATCGCGGGGGATGCCGATCAGGACCACCGGGACCTTGAGGCTGCGGGCTACCGGTAGGCGCTCGTCTTCGCCTTCGACCTGCATGAGGATCAGCCCGTCGCAGATCTGCTGGCCCACAACGCGCTGGAGCCCCGCGGCGCCTTCGTCCTCGGTGACCAACAGGATGTCATGGTCATATTGCCGGGCTGTGCTGGCGATGACGGAAACAAACTCCATGATCGATGCCATGTGGAGCTCGGGGATGAACGGGATGACCAGGCCGATGACCCGGGTTTTGCGGCTTGCCAAGGCTCTGGCCCCGGCGTTTGGCTGGTAGGTGAGTTGCTCGATGGCGGCCTCGACCTTTTTCCGGGTCTTCTCGGAAATCGGCCGCTTGCCGCTGAGCACATACGAAACAGTGCTTTGGGCTACGCCAGCCGCCTGGGCGACATCCTTGCTGGTGGGCACGTTCCAGGCCTCCTCGCCGGGTCCGGTGTTCTTGGTCGGATGTACGGTTCTGTCTCATCGATACGCATCGTCGATGCGTATCGAGAAAAAGTATGACATAGGTCACGTCAGGGGCGCAAGACCCGACCCTCACTCACATATGTCGGCTTTCTGACCGACGCTCACTCACATCATCTGCAGGAGCGTCGACCGGGGAGTGCCCAATATCTGCAGGAGCATTTGGGAGAAGCGGACTCTCCCGATCCTCGCTCGGATATGGCGGCTTTTCTCCCGACCCTCACTCGCATATGTCGGCTTTCTGACCGAGGCTCACTCACATATCCCGACCGCAAGTGTGGTTAGCTGTCCCGTATGGATGGGATCACAACCACTTCCACGCAGTCCGCTCATTGGGACGGCGCGGTGAACGCCTGGCGCCTCGCCGGGAGTGTGTACCGGATGGGCCGGCGGGAATGGCTCACCGAAGCTGGTTGGCAGCAAATGTACGACGCCGGCATCCGCACGGTGATCGACTTGCGGACCTCGCGTGAGCAGCAGCCACGGGAACTCGACCCCGAGGTATCCGGGGAAGCGACCTCGCGCTTCGACATCGTCCATTGCCCTACTGAAGATCCGTCAAACGAAGATTTCACCGCGATCTTCGGCCCCTACCTCAAAGACCCTGCGCACTACGCCGACTATCTGCGGCTCTTCTCGGACAACATCGCCGCGGTCTTCAAGGCCATCGCCGCAGCAAGGGGCGGGGTGGTGTTGCATTGCGCGGCAGGGCGGGACCGCAGCGGAGTCATCGCCGTGATGCTGCAGAACCTGGCCGGGGCCAGCGACGAGGAAATCGTCCGCGGTTACCAGCAGGGGATGCGCGGAATCAATGAACGCCACCGCTACCACCGGGCCCCTCATGCCCACGACGCATATCTGGAAAAGGATGCGCTTGAAGCGATGCTGGCGTCCCGCAGCGTGAGCCTTCTCGAGTTCGCTCATTCCCTGGAACCGCGGCTTTCCTGGCCGCGAACGGCGTCTCCGAGGCGGAAGTCGCCGCCATCTGTACCAAGCTCGGGAGTCGGGCGGACTAACGGACGTGGCCACGCGCCGTCGTGACCTTCTTTCATTTCGGAAAGCGCTTGCGACACGGCGAGTCGCAACTCCAGGGCGTCAAACCCGTCAAAGACGGTCAGGAAGGGCGCAGCCCGGGGAGACATCTAGTGTGCAGATCCGGGCTCTCATGTATTCTGGGAATATTACCGAACGGCCGGTCAGTAATTTGCGGCCGTTCAGTCCATTTCGTGCCCGTGCCTTGGAAGGACCCGTCGACGATGACCAGTACCGCAGTCGCTCCGGAAGCCACAGCTGTTGAAACCGTGCCCAGTTTCGTCCAGGGCGAGTGGTGGACCCCCAGCGCCAACGCCTCCGCGGGCGTGCCCGTCCGCGACGCCAGCACAGGCGAGATCCTCGCAACGGTCAACACCGACGGACTGGACCTTGCCGGCGTCGTGAACTACGGCCGCACGGTGGGCCAGCGCGAGCTCGGCAAGCTCACCTTCCACCAACGCGCCCTCAAGCTCAAAGAACTGGCCCAGTACCTCAACGGCCGCCGCGAGGAGTTCTACACTTCGTCGTTCAAAACCGGCGCTACCAAGATCGACTCGATGGTGGACATCGACGGCGGCATCGGCGTGCTCTTCACCTTCGGTTCCAAGGGCCGCCGCGAACTGCCGAACTCGCAGGTTGTAGTGGACGGGCCCATGGAAATCCTTTCCAGGGACGGTTCCTTCGCAGGCGAGCACATCTACACCCGCATTCCGGGCGTCGCCGCGCAGATCAACGCCTTCAACTTCCCCGTGTGGGGCATGCTCGAGAAATTCGCGCCCGCGTTCATCGCCGGCGTCCCCACCATCGTCAAGCCGGCCACCCCCACTGGTTACGTTGCCGCCGTCGTGGTTAAGGCAATTGTGGAGTCGGGCATCCTGCCGGAAGGCTCGCTGCAGCTCATCTCGGGATCCGCCCGCAACCTGCTGGACCACCTCGACTACCGCGACATTCTCGCCTTCACCGGATCCGCCTCCACCGCCAACTCGCTGAAGTCGCACATCAACGTGGTCCAGGGCGGCGTCCGCTTCACCTCGGAAACCGACTCACTCAACGCCGCCATCCTCGGGCCCGACGCCATGCCCGGCACGCCCGAGTTCGACGCTTTCATCAAATCGGTCGTCACCGAAATGACGGTCAAGGCCGGGCAAAAGTGCACCTCGATCCGCCGCACCATCGTGCCGCAAAGCTTGGTGTCCGACGTCGTCTCCGCCATCGGCGCGCGGGTGGACGAGCGCGTTGTGCTGGGCGACCCCCGCGCCGAGGGCGTCACCATGGGCGCCCTCGCGTCGCTTGAACAGTTGGCCGACGTCCGCGCGGCAGTGCAGTCCATGCTCGACGCCGGTGGCGAGCTCGCGTACGGGACGCTTGATTCGCCGTCGGTCACCTCGCTCGACGGCACGGTTGGCGTCGTGGAGGACGGCGCCTTCATGTCGCCCGTCGTCCTGAGCTGGGCCGACGTGGACTCGGAAGCCGTCCACTCACTCGAGGCCTTCGGCCCGGTATCGTCCGTAATCGGGTACTCGGATCTCGACGACGCCGTCCGCCTCGCCGCCCGCGGTGGCGGCTCCCTCGTGGCCTCCGTATGCACCAACGATCCTGCTGTTGCCCGGGAATTAGTGACCGGAATCGCCGCGCACCACGGCCGTGTCCTGATGCTCAACCGCGAGGATGCCCGGTCCTCAACCGGGCATGGTTCGCCTGTTCCGCACTTGGTCCACGGCGGACCGGGCCGCGCCGGTGGTGGCGAGGAACTCGGTGGAATCCGCTCGGTGATGCACCACATGCAGCGCACCGCCATCCAAGGTTCGCCGAACATGCTCACTGCCGTGACCGGCGTCTGGCACACTGGCGCGGACCGCGACTTCACGGTGGAGACGGAAGGAACGCACCCGTTCCGGAAGTCGCTTGCTGCTCTGCGGATCGGCGACGCCGTGCGGTCCGAACTGCGGCAGGTCACCCTGGACGACATCACCGCTTTCGCCAACTCCACCGGCGACACCTTCTACGCCCACACCAACCAGGAAGCGGCCGAAGCCAACCCGTTCTTCCCGGGAATCGTGGCGCACGGGTACTTGTTGCTGAGCTGGGCCGCCGGGCTGTTCGTCTCGCCCGAGCCCGGACCAGTCCTCGCGAACTACGGCCTGGAGAACCTGCGCTTCATCACTCCCGTGGCCGCAGGGGATTCGATCCGCGTCACGCTCACGGCCAAGAAGATCACGCCGCGCGAGACCGACGAATACGGCGAAGTAGCCTGGGACGCCGTGCTGACCAACCAGAACGACGAGATCGTAGCCACCTACGACGTCCTGACCCTCGTGGAGAAATAACCCTCGCCCTTCTCTCCCTTCCGACGCTCGCTCACTTATGTCGGTGTTTGGCCGGACGCTCGCTCAGATCTGACGCCCTTTCCATCGACGCTCGCTCACAAGGTCTTTCCCACGCCGCCCGGCGTAAGATTTTCTGCGTAGGAGGTGGCGAAGTGAACCTAGCACTCAGAACAGCCACAACCGTCTTGCCCGTCGACGACGTAGATCGAGCCCGCAGCTTTTATGCGGAGAAACTCGGCCTCCCGCATCGCGGCATGACATGGGATGGAAATGATTTGTTTGGCATCGACGGTGGCCCCATGCTGCAGTTGATGCCTATCAAGGACGGCATGCACTCATCGCACACTGCCCTTTCCTTTGAAGTCAGTGACATTGAGCGGACAGTCGAGGAAATGGAGGCGAGCGGCGTCGAATTCCGGGATTACGACCTCCCGGATCTCAAGACCGAACACCACATTTGTACGACTGACGCCGATAGGTGCGCCTGGTTCATGGACTCGGAAAACAACGTCCTCTGCGTCCACGAAAGCTTGGGCATCCAGGCCGAATATCAGCTCTGAATAGCTGAACCACCAACAAGCACAACGCAGAATGCTCCTTCACTTTAGTGAAGGAGCATTCTGCCATTCGGCCACATAAGTGAGCGAGCGTTTCTAAAAACACCCATATATGTGAGCGAGCGTCGGGGGGACGAAGGGGACGAAGGGGACGAAGGGGACGAAGGGGACGAAGGGGACGAAGGGGACAAGAGCGACAAAGGGGACAAGGGCGACAAAGGGGGAGCGGCCGGGAACGAGTAAAAACGGTCCTACGCCGGGGCGTGCAGTCCGTCGAAAGCCATGGTGATGACGTCGTCGGCGAGGCGCTGCGGGGAGAGCGAGCCGCCCGGTTTGTACCACTCCACGATCGAGTTGATAGTGCCGAACAGCAGCCGGGTTACGGTGCGGGGGTCGATGTCCTGGCGCAGCGTGCCTTCTTCGCGGGCGGCGGAAATCAGCGCAGCCACCTTGTGGTCGAAAGCACGACGCCGTTCCAGGGCATCGCGCTCGATGTCCGTATTGCCGCGCAGCCGTAGGAGCAGCGTGACGAACGGCAGCCGGTCCACCAGCACGGCGATGGTCTGCCGCAGCACGAATTCCAGGCGCGCGTCGGCTGCCCCGGTAACAGCCTGGGGCTGTTCCAGGATGGCCTCGAGCCCACCCAGCGCGTGCTCTAGGGCGAGCTTCAGGAGATCGCCCTTGGACGGTACGTGGTGGTAGATGGCCGACTTTGAGATCCCGAGGTTTTCGGCCAGGATGCCCATGGACGTGGCGTCGTAGCCATGGCGGTTGAAGACGTCGACGGCGATGAGCAGCACTGATTGCTGGTCGTATCCGGGGCGTCCCCGCTTGGTTGCTGTTTCGCTAGGCATGCTGGCCATTTTCTCATGAACGGTCGGTTGATTCGTGCACGCGCCGGGTCAGGTTACCTCTTGGGTCGCATGTCGTAGACGCGGCGCAGCTTGCCGTTGGAACGCTCGAGCGAACCCGGCTCGACGACGTCCACGACGCACGAAGAACCCACGTGGATCTTGATCTGCTCGCGCAAGGCGTGTGCCGCCGTCGTACCCGCCTCGAGGGAAACGTTCTCGCGGCGCTCAATCTTGACCGTCAGCGAGTCCATGCGCTTGCCCTCAGGGCGGGTGAGTTCGAGCTGGAAATGCGGGCTGAGCTCGGGGATGCGCAGGGCGATTTCCTCGATCTGCGAGGGGAAGAGGTTCACGCCGCGCAGGATGATCATGTCGTCGCTGCGGCCGGTAATGCGGCCCATGCGGCGGTGGGCGGGGCGGGCCGTGCCGGGCAGCAGGCGGGTGAGGTCCTTGGTGCGGTACCGGATGATCGGCAGCGCTTCCTTGGTCAGTGAGGTGAAGACGAGTTCGCCCGGCTCGCCGTCGGCCAGTACGGCGCTTACCCCGCGGGAGGGGTCGAACGGATCGATGATCTCCGGGCGGAAGTGGTCCTCCCAGATGTGGCAGCCGTCCTGGGTCTCCACGGCCTCGCCCGCAACGCCCGGGCCCATGACCTCGGAGAGCCCGTAGATGTCACACGCTTTGATGTTCATGGTGGTTTCGAGCTCGTGGCGCATTTCCTCGGTCCACGGTTCGGCTCCGAGTACCGCGTACTTGAGCGAGGTCGACGCCGGATCGACACCCATGTGCGCCATCGCGTCAGCGATGGTGAGCAGGTAAGTGGGAGTTGCCAGGATGGCGTCCGGCTGGAAGTCCTGGATCAGCTGGATCTGGCGTTCGGTCTGGCCGCCGGACATCGGGATGACAGTGCACCCCAATGCTTCGGCACCCGCGTGGGCGCCCAGGCCGCCGGTGAAAAGGCCGTAGCCGTAGGCGTTGTGGACCTTCATGCCCGGGCGGACTCCGGAGGCGCGCAGCGAACGCGCCACCAAGGTTGCCCAGTTGGCGAGGTCGTTTTTGGTGTACCCGACGACGGTCGGCCGTCCTGTGGTGCCGGAGCTGGCGTGAACGCGGGCTACTTCGTTCTGCGGCACGGCGAACATGCCGAAGGGGTATTCCTGGCGAAGGTCTTCCTTGGTGGTGTACGGGAACTTGCCAAGATCGGACAGCTCGCGGAGATCGGTGGGGTGGACGCCGGCGTCGTCGAACTTGCGCTTGTAGAGCGGCACCCGATCGTAGGCGTAGGCCACGGTGTGCTGGAGGCGGCTGAGCTGCAAGGCCTCGAGCTCGTCGCGGGAGATGGTTTCTTCGCGATCTAGCTGTGCGGTGTTAAGCGGTGCGTCGGGAGCGGCGACGGTGTTCTGTGTCATGGTCTTCCTACTTCTTGGAGATGGTGCGGCTGCGGCCACGGAACTCGGCGATGAGCTCGCCGTAGCTGCCGGGATCCTTGGGCGACGCGGTGGCAAGCTCGCTCGGGTCCGCAGCGAAGATCTGGATGTCGTACAGGCCGCTGCGGCCGTTGTTGGCACGGCGGTTTGCGACGGCGGTGATCACCTGGCCCTGGTAGGCCGGCTTGAGGAAGTTGATGTCGACGCCGGCAGCGACAGTGATGGTGTCAGCCTCCGACGGCGACGGGACGGCCGGGTTGCAAGCGAGGGCAAACGCCGAATCCGCGAAGGCGAAGATCATTCCGCCGTGGGCCATTCCGAAGCCGTTGAGCATTTCCTGGCGGAGCTTCATCCGGACGGTGGCGTGGCCGTCGTCGATCTTGAGCACCTCTAGGCCCATCCACTCGGAGGCGTAGTCGTTCTTGAGGATCTGGTGCTGCGCTGCGCCAGAAAGGGTGGTCTCAACCATGCGTCATTGCCTCCAGCTTTATTTACCGAATGTTCATTAGGTAATCCCAGTTTGCTTGAACTGTCAAGAGGCGCCCGCCCGACGGGACGGATTCGGGGCGTTCGCCGGGCTCCATCCGATGGACGCGCCGGAACGCACCGGACCCACGTAGTAGCCTCGAGGCATGCCGCTCATCGAACTTCCCATCCGGACTCCGAGGCTCGTGCTTCGCCGATTCGAGGCCACGGATCTGGAACGATTCCATGCCTACCAGTCCTTGCCGGAGACCGCGCGATTCCTGCTCCGGCAGGAATTGACCCTGACGCAGTCCATGGAAGCACTGGGCCGCTACGCCAACTTCACTTTCGAGCAGGAAGGCGATTGGGTGTGCCTGGCCATAGAGCGCCCGGACTCGCCGGGGCTGCTCGGCGAAGTGGTGCTCAAATGGCTGCCGGGCACGGGGCAGGCCGAGATTGGCTGGATATTGGCTCCGGAAAGCCGGGGACATGGCTACGCGGCCGAGGCGGCCGAGGCCGTGCTCCGCCTTGGGTTTGAGACGCTCATGTTCCACAGGATCGACGCCAAGCTCGATGCCCTGAACACCTCGTCGTCGGGCTTGTGCGAGCGGCTCGGCATGCGTCGCGAGGCAGTCCTTGTGGACAACTGGCACTACAAGGGCCAATGGTCCACCGAAGTCATCTACGCCATGCTCGATTCCGAATGGCGGGCACGGAAATAGCGCCCGGCAGCCCATGGATTCAAGAGCCAAGTGTGACTTACGTTGAAACGAGTGGAGATACCAGAGCTGGCTGGTGTTAAGGTGGGCAAAGCATGGGAGATCGGGGGGTCGTGAAATGAGCGCACCTGGCGTAGCTGTAGTAATCGAGGATGACGATGACATCCGCGAGGTGGTCCACGCCGTCCTCGAAGCCTCAGGCCTGGAAGTTTACGCGGCAGGGAATGGTCTTGATGGCGTGGATGCGGTCCGCCGTCACAACCCGGACGTGATTACCTTGGACCTGGGCCTGCCGGACATCGATGGCATAGAGGTCACCCGCCGTGTACGGGAGTTCAGCGACGCCTACATCATCATGCTCACGGCCCGTGCTCGCGAGGTGGACACACTGCAAGGTTTGGCCGTCGGCGCGGACGATTTTGTCACCAAGCCCTTCCGCCCCCGCGAACTTCTGGCCCGGGTTGAAACGCTCCTCCGCAGGCCCCGCGGCAGCAAGCTGTCGGGCGGCACCTCCGGAGGGATCACGGCGGCGGAGCTGCCGCCAGCGAAGGGGACACCGGCGGCTACAGCGCCGAATTCGTCAGCAACGGCGGTGCTCCGCGAATCGCACGAAACAACCAGCCCACGAGAGCCGGACCGTACCGGGCTGGAACACAACGGCCTCTACTTGGACGTGGCCACCCGGACAACACGGGTCGATGCCGAAGAAGTGCAATTGACCCGTACCGAGTTCGACCTTCTCCAGGCACTCATGGAGGCCGGACGGGTGGTCCGAAGTACCTCGGGGCTGGCCCGCTGGCTACATGCCCGGGAGTACGAAACCGGAGCCTACGTCAGCGAGTCCGAAGAGCGGGCCATCCAGGTTCACATCGCCAATCTGCGCCGGAAGCTGGGTGATTCCGCACAGTCGCCGCGTTGGGTGGAGACCGTGCGTGGCGTTGGATACCGCCTCGCCGCAAAGACTACGGAAAACTGATCCGATCTTAAGGAAACCTTTAACGAGGCTCCTTACGCTGGAAAGGTCCCCTTCGGATTTCCAACGGCTCTAAGGAGCAGTGCATGAAAAAATTCGCCGCAACACTTCTCATGACGGGCCTGCTGGCCGTTGGCGGATTTGTCACTCCTGCCAACGCCGCCCCGAAGACCACGCACGACACCACAATCACCACGGTTATCACCGTTCCCGTCGTGACTGACCCGGTGAACTACACGCAAGTCGGTTGGTGGCCTAACTAGGGCTGATCGCGCGGCTCACGCCTGCCCGTCCTGACCCTGTTTGGCGCGTTCGAGCCCCGAAAAGACGCGACTCGCCGTGTCGTAAGCGCTTTCCCACTTCAAAGAAGGTCGGGACGGCGCGCGGGTGGCCCCTGCCAGGCTGCCAAGCCGTCCTAGCTTCCGGTATCCAGCGGGAGCCGGACCGAGACAGTGGTTCCCACGCCGAGGCCGGACTCGATGTCGAGCTTGCCGGAGTGGCGCTCCACAATGTCGTGGGCTATCGCCAGGCCCAGCCCGCTGCCGGGGATGGCCGCGGTGGAGGCATTGGAAGCGCGGAAGAATCGCGTAAACACTTGGTCGATTTCAGTTTCGGGGATCCCGACGCCGGTATCTTCCACGCGCACCACCACGCTGGGAACCGTTCCTGGATCGGAGGTGATCCCGCTGCTGACGGCGACGTGGCCGCCGTCAGGGGTGAACTTGATGGCGTTGCTGATGATGTTGGCGAATACCTGCTCCAGCTTGGCTTCATCGGCCTGGATAGTCACGGTTCCTGGCGCGTGCGTCACGGTGAGGGATAGCGAACGGGAGTCCGCAAGGGGCTGCAACGTTGAGACGACGAGCCTGAGCAAGGTGCCCACGTTGACCCGGCTCAGTTGGAGATCGCCTGAAGTGCCTTGGTGTGAGACGGTGAGCATGTCCTCGATCAGGCGTCGGAGGCGCTCGGCATTTCGTGAAATGACGTCCACCATCCGCGCCACCCCCGGAGGAATCGTCCCGCCGGCGCCGCTGCGGATCATGTCCAGATAAGCCGTGATGGACGTCAACGGGGTTCGGAGTTCGTGGTTCACCGTGGTGAGGAAGTCAGTCTTGGCCTGGTCGAGTTCCTGGAGTTTGTACATCACTTGCTGTTGAGCGCCAATCAAGTGGCTCTGCATGAGGCCGTATGACAAGTTTCCCGAAACGTGCTGAATTAGGCCGATTTCAGCTCGTGTCCATTCCTGCGCCGTGTCCGGTCGCGCGATCCAGATGACCCCCAAGACAAGATCTCCCTCGCCTACGGGCACCACAACAGAGGCCGACGGCGCACCCACACCACCGTTCCGGTCCTCGCCACCGGGGTGCCCCGGGAGAGCCCGGTCCTCGCCACCGGGGTGCCCCGGCTGAGTTCCCTTCGGCAGCGGCTTCACGTCTGCTTCGGCCCATAAGCGTTCCGCCAGTTCGAATGCGGCGATTTCGTCTGCTAGTTCGGGAGGCAGGATTCCTGGTGCCAGCCCGGGGGCGTTCCATTCGGCGCTGACCTGCGGCACGCGTACGTCCGGGAAGGTAGTGAACCAGACGTGTTCCGCACCGAGGGCCTCGCCGATTCCATCCACCAGGTGCCGGGCAATCCGTCCGGGATCGATGGTTGAGCGGATCGCCGCGGACACCTTTCGCAGGCTCTCCCGCAATAATTCGGCTTCCGAGCGGCGGCGCATCCGTTCAGCGGCGCGGGCGATGAGGACCAAGGCCCTGTACGCGCGAATGTCCGGAGCTTGGCCCTTGTAGATAAAATCCGCAATTCGCCAGGCCTCCAGGGCTGCGACATCCAGCTTGTCCTCGGGATCCAGCATGAGCAGAACAGGGGCGCCGTTCCGGGGAAGGAACTCGCGGAGCGCGTTGTCCAAGACCACCACGTCGCTCGGACCGGTTTCCAGCGCGGCCGCGAGCGAACCGGCGTCGGACGCTGTACGGACCAAGAATCCCGCAGAGGTGAGGGCCGCAACCGTCTCTTCGAGACGTACGGGGTCAGGGTCGGCCACCAAGGCACGGTTAGGTGCCGATGCATCGTTCGTCACGGGACTCTCCACTGCGCTCCTACTGTACGATTAGGCCCCCACCGGAAGATTAGCTCGCTAGGGAGAACCTTACTTGAGCCCCGCGCCAGGCAGCAGGTCAACTGCTCCCAGCGAATCAGCCACGAAGGCATAGTCCCACGCGCGCYCACGCCATTGAACGTACCGTCCCGAGGCTCCGCCGTGTCCACCCTCCATCTCGATCTTCATGACGATTGGCGCCGTGCCGGTGGTCTCGGAACGCAGGACCTGGACCCACTTCGCGGGCTCTACGTAGAACACTCGGGTGTCGTTGAAGGACGTCACTGCCGCGATCTTCGGATAGGAGACGGCACGGATGTTCTCGTACGGCGTGTAGGACTTCATGTACTGATACACCTCGGGATCGGTGATGGGGTTGCCCCATTCCTCCCACTCGAGCGCGGAAAGCGGTAGTTCCGGGTCCAGGATGGTGTTCAACGCATCCACGAATGGCACGGCTGCCACGATCGCCGCGTACTTCTCCGGCGCAAGGTTGGCCACGGCGCCCATCAACAGGCCGCCTGCAGAGCCACCCATGGCCGCGATCCGGTTCGGTGCCACCCAGCCGGAGGATGCTAGCCAGTCAGTCGCTGCGATGAAGTCCGTGAAGGTGTTCTTTTTATTGAGTTTCTTGCCGTCGTCGTACCAGTGCCGGCCGAGTTCGCCGCCGCCGCGGATGTGGGCGATCACCATGACGATTCCGCGGTCCAGGAGGGACAAACGCGCCACGCCGAAGCCCGGATCCATGCTGACCTCGTAGGAGCCATAGCCGTAGACCAGGCCTGCGCCGGTTGAATCCTGGGAAACGGAGGCGTGCCGGAGAACGGAAAGCGGCACGCGGGTGCCGTCCGCCGCCGTCGCCCATTCCCGCGTGGCCACGTAGTCTGACGCGGAGTACCCGCCCAGCACGGGGCTTTCCTTCCGCAGCAGTAGTTCGCCTTGCGGCAGGGCATCGGTGGGCAGGACGAAGTCGTACACCCGCGATGGCGTGAAGAAGGACGTGTAGCCGATGCGGATTACCGGGGCTTCGTAGTCCGAACCCGCCACCCCGGCCGTGTAAAGCTCCTCGTCGAAGGCGGGTTCCACGGCGTCGCCCTGCGCCGCGGTTCCCAATCCGGCGAGGGGCAGCACCTGCACGCGTTCGATCGTGTCCTGCCGTACCGCCACCACCAGATGCGTCGAGGTGACGCCGGCACCGTTGACGCGAACGGCGTCGGAATGCTCGACGACGGTGCGCCAGTGCTGTTCGGCCAGTGGCTTGGCGAACTCGGCCGCGTCCGCGATGGAAACCATTGAGTTGATGGCGTCCTTGTTGTGGGTCAGGAGGATGGTCTCAGCACCATCCAGCAGGAACGGCTCGGCCTCGTAGAGGATGTGCTCGTCGCGGGAAATCACGGTGGACAGCCCGGCGTCGTAGTTGTCAAAGCGCAGTAGGCGCGTTTCGCTGAATTCCGAGCAGCCGATGCTCAGCACGAGGTAGCGACGGTCGGCGGAGAGCTCGAAACCGAGCCACATGGCGACGTCGTCCTCTTGGTAGATGATCTCGTCCTCGCTGACGGGCGTCCCCAAGACGTGCGACTTCACCTGGTACGGCCGCCACGCGTCGTCCACCACCGTGTAGAAGATCCGGGTGCCGTCGGGGGAGAAGGCCACCCCGTAGAAGATGTTCTCGATGACGTCGGGCAACAGTTCGCCCGTTCGCAGGTCCTTGATGCGGAGCGTGAATCTTTCCTCGCCGGAGTTGTCCACGGCGTAGGCATAAAGGTTGCCGTCCACCGTCACGGCAGTGCCGCCAACGGAGAAGAACGGTTTGCCTTCCGCTTCGGCATTGCCGTCCAGCAGGACTTCTTCGCCTTGGAGTTCGACGCCGGGTTCCACCGCCGGAGGGGTCCAATCGGCTATCGCATCGCCGGAGTGTGCTGCCCGGAAACGGCACTGGATGCCGTACTCCTTGTCCTCMRCSGAGCGGSTGWAGTACCACCAGYCGTCCTTGCGGCTGGGGACCGAGAGGTCCGTCTCCTGGGTGCGGCCCTTGATTTCCTGGAAGATGGCCTCACGCAGCGGTTCCTGATGCGCGGTGACGGCCTCCTGGTAGGCATTTTCCGCCTTCAAGTGCTCCACGACCTCGGAGGATTCCTTGTCCCGCAGCCATTCGTAGTTGTCCACGAAAACATCGCCGTGGTGCTCGCGCGTGGTGGGCACCTTCTTGGCGACGGGAGGAACTGGAGGCGTGGCAGGCAGGCTCATGGGGCAACTCTATAGAGGGCCACCGACACACGACCATCGATTTCGCTCAGAGCGGCGGTCTCGTCAGCACACCACCGTTCCTTGGAAGGGTTGTCCTGTCCACACATTGCCGGGGGACGCCGTGTACAACCCGTGGATCTGGTACGTCCAGGTGCCCTGTGTTGCATTGGCCTTCGTGAACGTTCCGGCGATCGTCTTCATGTTGCCACCGCCAGGGTTCGTCACCGTGAAATCGTAAAACGTAGCCCGCGGGACGGTTCCGTAGTTGGTCACGACGATGCTGAGGCTGCGTGTCACGCAGGTGGCCGTCACACTCGCGCCGGTCGGTGCAGGGAGCGACATGGTCCCTACGCTGGTTGAACCGGAGTCCATTCCCGTGAACGAAGCTTGTGCGATGCCGGGAGCAAGGATCAGAACCGCAGCCGCCGCCAGGACCGCAGCGACGCGCCCAAGCACAGGCGTCTGCGCTCGGTCGGCGGTGCTGTGGCTTCTACGCAAGGTCAGCGGCTTTCTGTCAGGCCCTGTGGTCCGATCCCCTTCTTACGCCTTTTCGCGGTAAGGGCAGCGGACCCAGTTCAGTTCGTTGAGGACATTCTCATGCAGCACGCCGGGCAGTTTGACCGCCCAGTGCTTTTTGACCGCCCAGTGCTTTTTCCAGCTGTGGCTGGTGCTGCCGTACCTTTTCGCTGGCTTCAACTGCGGCGGTTTGATCGGTCATGACCAGGGCACGTTCCAGGTGGACGCAGTGTTGTTCCATCCGGAGCGCCCCGACCATCGAGGAACTGGTTTTCAAGCTCAGGACAGCATCCATGGCCAAGTCGCTGTTCCCGGCGCTGAGCGCGTGGCTGATCCGGTCTACGCGCTGGGGAAGCAGCCTGGTGTAAGTGGCCGCGAACTTCTTGGCGGCTTCCTTGCTGTTCATCTCCCGCGCGAGGCGCTTGAGGGGACGGCGGTCCAAGGCCGGAAGAGACCGTTCTGCGTCGCTGGCGTCCACGTCGTGGCCTTCCGGCTTTTTCCGCCAAATCGAGACGAGAAGCATGATCACCAGGGCGGCCGGAGCGCCGTACATCAGGATTTTCAAGACCAGGGGATCCCGAATGGCCCGGATTGCGTTGCCGAGGTAAGGGACGGTGAACACCTGGCGGTCCACGTGGCCTCCAGCCAAGTTTGCAGTCCATGGGTCGGCCCCATTGTTGGCGTCGCCCTTGGTACGAACGGTCGCGGTGCCTTCGCTGTTGACGGCGAAGTCAATGATCCGGTGTGTCTCCACCCGCTGGTCGTCTACCGGAATGTGGTACGTGATGATGTCCCCGACCCTCAGGTCTTGGACCGGGACGGGAACGGTGACCACCACGTCTCCCGGATTGATGAGCGGGGACATGGAGCCGGTCAGCATCGTGCTGGTCTGGTAGCCAAGGACACGGGGACCGACGGCGAGGAACAGGAACGTTGCTATGGCCGCAATCATCACCGTGGTGGCGATGAGCCGCACGAAGGACTGGGCTACTTTCGACCCCATGCCCCGGTTCTTCCCCGTGCCCGATTCTTCCGTGCCCGGCGTCGCCGTTTTGGTGGCTGTCGCCGTCGTGGTGGTTGTCGCCGTCGTCGTGGTTGTCCGGGAGACCCGCCGCGTGCGGCGGACCAGTGATGCGGTCATGGTGGGTCTCCGTTCTTGTGTGAGGCCCTCCGCCGTCGTTTTTCAGGGGGGCTCGACGGCGGAGGGCTGGCCAGGGGGGCGAGCTACTTGTTGGTCGCGGTGCGCTGGGTACCCGTGAAGTTGAAGGCGATGGTGCTGCTCTGGCCCTGGAGAGTGTTGTCGGCCGTTGCCGGCAGGGTCAGCGTGACCCGCAGGTTATCGGTCTGGCCCGCTGCAACCGAGGTGAGGTTGCCCAGGGAGAGGTTTGATCCGATGACGGGGTGAGTAGCCAGGACTGAGGTGGTGGTGCCGGAGCAGGTGTAGGTGTAAGCAGGGGAGGTGCCAGCCTCGGTCCAAGGGACGGAGCAGTTGTCCACCACCAGCTGGAGGCCCATGGTGGTGTCCGTGTCCAGCTTGGAGGTCGGCAGGGCCGAGGTGGTCAGCGTTACCGCCGACAGGGCCTGGTTTCCAGCGGCGTTGCTCAGGGTGACTGCGCGCTGCACGGTGTCTCCGGGGACCATGCCCGAAGCGGCGACGCTGAGTCGGTTCGCGGTGCCGGATGCGCCCAGGGCGATGTTCACGGTGCCGGAGGCGACGGCGGCGCTGGCGGAGGTGCTGGAGGTGAAAGCGCCGTAGGTTCCCAGTCCTGCCACGCCGGCAGCGGTGCCGACCAGGGCCAGGGAAGCAACGACTTTACCGGTTGTGGTTTTCAGGTTGAGACCCATGATGATTTCCATTTCCTTGAAGCCCGTTGGACCGGGATTTCACGGACTTTGTTGCCCGATGACCTCTACTTTCCGGCAGGACTTTTAGGAAGCTGCAAGGATCCCTCAAGCTTTTGTTCAAGATTGTTTAAATATTCGATCAAGTAGTTTTCGAGTGGTTGGACCCGAGCCCTTGCGCGCTCCGAGTAGTGGAAGCGAGTAGCCCGAACCGGCTCAGTAACCATGGGCGGCTGCATACTCCGGCAGCGTGCCGTCACGCAGCGCGGCGGCCACTTCTTCGATGCCGGCGTAGTCCGGCAGCACAATGGATTGCCCGTCGGAGGAAGTGCCGGTCCCTGCCGTGGGCAGGGTGAAGAAGACGGAGGCGCCAGGATCCACCGTGCGGAGTCCATATGCCAGGATGGCCACTGATGCAGGGTCATATCCTTGATCCACAGTGAGGTAGTTGGCCGCGAAGTTCACCAAGCCGAGGACTGCGGCGGGAGTCTGGATTCCTCCCCTGAGTTTGGTCAGCAGGGCCCGGAGGAACGTTTGCTGGTTGCGGACCCGTTGGTAGTCACCGTCAACGAAGGAGTAGCGCTCGCGGACGAACTCCAGGGCCGCCTGTCCGTCCAAATGGTTCACTCCGGCGGGGAAGACGTGATGGGTCTCAAAGCTGGCGGTGAACGGCAGCGTGACATTGACGTCGATCCCGCCAAGGCCATCCGTGAGGGTCTTGAAGCCTTGGAAGTCCAGCATGACGGTGTGGTCTATGTGCGTGCCCAAGAGTGATTCGACGGTCCGGACCACCAGGGGGACGCCTCCCACCTCAAGGCTGGCGTTGATTTTGGACGCACCATAGCCCGGGATGTTCACCCAGTTATCGCGCATGATCGAAATGCCGTAGATCGTGTGCCGGTCTGCCGGTACGTGGACCAGCATCAGGCAATCCGAGCGTTGGTCTGATGACTGGCCGGTTGTGATGGTCTGATTGTTCTGTTCCCTGGCATTCGCACGGCTGTCGCTGCCAATCACCAGGATGTTCATGGGCGTTGCGGAAAGCGCCGGGATGGTTGGCGGGGCCGGTGCCGCAGGAGCTGGTGCGCGGGACTTGGTCGCTGAAGGGGTGGAGGTAGCGGTTGCGCGCGCGGAGCTGCTCGAGGGAGTGGTTGAGGGCGAAGGTCCGGACGGCGTTCTGCCGGACCCGGCGACGATCGCGGCCAGGACAACGACAAGCGCCAGCAGAACTGCCAGCCCCGCTGCAAGCCACAGTCGCCGTCGTCTGTCCATGACCGGAACGTATCACTCAGCTGAGTTAAAAACGCGCGCAAGAAAGCCGCAATTTGGCCACAAAGGGTGCCTAGGCACAGTTCGTGCATCTCGACAAAATAACGTTCTGGGAGCACGATGGGACTTAAATCTCTCCGCCTTCACGTGGGCCGGCTTCGCCGTGTCCTATCCGTTCCGTCATGGGGGCTCTTTTGCTCCGGAACTGGACGTTATCCCTCCGAGCAAGGGAGGATCCCGCTTGGCCCAATGTCGCGACGCCGCCACCGTATGTGGGGGACGGGCAGTAGTTGCGAGCTGAAGTTCATAGGGAAGTTCAAGGAAACCGAGTCATCGTCAAACGACGCCATGGTCTCCGGCGCCTCAAAATTTCCAGGCTGGAAACAGCCGGTCAGCGCAGAATCTCCTAAGGAATGAGTCTTATGACTGCTCATCCAAAACCACGTCTACTACGGTGCCTACGGGCACTCATTGTGTTACTTCTCGCCTTCGCGTTGCCTGTTACCCTCAGTGGCACGGCCGTCGCGGATAGGAGCAAATCGCCGAGGACGTGGACCGTCCAAGTCGGTTCTGAATCCTCCGACCAGGCCATCCAAGGAATGTCCTTCCTGCCGAAGAACATCTTCATCAATGCCGGTGACAAGGTCACCTGGGAGGCCAACGCGGCCGAAATCCACACGGTCACGTTCCTGGCCAAGGGGCAAACGCTCGAGTCCACGCAACCCTTTGATCCGTCCAACCCTCTGTACTTGTTGGCCCAAGGCGGCAAGTCTTATGACGGGCACTCCTATTACAACTCCGGCGTGATGTCGAACGTCTCGGACAGTGGGTTCCCGGCAGTGGATTCGTACACTTTGAAGTTCCCGGATACAGGCGACTTCACGTATTACTGCCTGGTGCACGGCGCCGTCATGAAGGGCACAGTCCACGTGCGGGACAAAGGCACGGACTACCCGTATACCCAGGAGCAGTACAACAACCGGGCTGACCGGACGGCGCGAGCCATCCTCCGCGACGGCTATGAGCAATGGAGTGCTGCCCGTGACCAGGCCGATAACCATACAGTCATCGCCGGGACCGACGACGGCGTAGCCATGGTCATGCGGTTCATTGAGCAAAAGGTGGTTATCCATGTGGGTGAGAGCGTGAGCTTCGTGAACAACGGCATGGGCGCTCCGCACACGGTGACCTTCGGCGCCGAACCGGCCAACGTCTTCCCGCCGGTCGGTGATCCAACGAACTTCACAGGTGGGCAGCTCCATTCCGGCTTTATGGTGCCGGGAACCACGTTTACCGTGACATTCAACAAGGCCGGCGTCTATGACTACATCTGCGCCCTGCACGACTTCATGGGAATGAAGGGCAAGGTGGTGGTGGAGGACTAGTCATTCGCCAGTATTGCTGACTTGCTCATCCAGGGTGGGAGCCGACGGCCCCCACCCTTTGTTTCCTGTGGACGCTCGCTCATCTTTGGTCCGAGGCCATGACAAGCCGTGGAGCATCAATGGCGGTGGCGGATGATCTCCAAGGCTTCGCGTACCGCATAGTAGACAATGACCAGGCCGGCCAAGGGATCGGCCCACCACCGTCCGGCAAGACTGTCGAGCAAAATCCCGGTCAGGACTGCGGCAGCCAACAGCCCGTCGATGAACGTCACCCTGCCTTCGGCAATGAGTACGGGATTGCCTAATGCCTTGCCTGTCGCCCCCTTGCCGGCGGCGAGCGCGAACATGACCACGGCT
Source organism: Arthrobacter sp. 01T419 (assembly GCF_056398865.1). Taxonomy (NCBI): domain Bacteria; kingdom Bacillati; phylum Actinomycetota; class Actinomycetes; order Micrococcales; family Micrococcaceae; genus Arthrobacter; species Arthrobacter sp. 01T419. The sequence goes on along the minus strand of NZ_JBFTQF010000002.1, from coordinate 349,076 downwards.
GTGACGGCCGTCCAGATGATCCCGGCGGGGCTTGGCTCGGCATGGTGACCGGCGGCCAGCGCGAGTCCAGACTGAATGGCGAGGTAAAGCGCCAGAGCAAGGAAAGCGCCTGCGATCAGCCTCAACGCGAACCGCTGGCGGCGTTCGCCCGCACCGGACAATTCCCAGATCACCACGGTGCTGGCTCCGATTTCGATCAGGCTATCCAAGCCGAAGCCGCCTAGCGCTACCGAGCCTGCCGTGATGGAGGCGACGGCGAGAACGGCCACCCCGACGACGTTCCAGCCTAGAGTGATCCCCTCAAGGATGAACCCACGCCGTCGAAGTCGCGCCACGGCCTCGGAGTTGGCGGTTTCAGGAAGCATCGGTGTCTTCTTTCCTGGGGTTACCGGAAGTTTGGGCTGGCAGGCCGGCGAGGCGTTCGAGGACCGCTAGCCCAGCAGGGGTACCCGGCCAGTGACGCCGGAGGGAGTCCGGGCCGGCGGAGCGGATCGCGGAGCGAAGAACCAAGGCCATGATGATCACATCGTCGGCATAGCCGATGAGCGGCAGGAAGTCCGGCACAAGGTCGATCGGCGAAACCAGATATGCCAGCAGCAGGAACAGCTTGATGCGCGCCCCGCGGGACACGGTGGGGTCGGCGGCCAGGCGCCTGAGGACGCGCAGTACATCCGGCAGCATCCGCAGCGCTTCCCGCATGCCCACCGTCTCGGGATGGGTTCTTGCGTAGGCCCACAAGCCCAGCAAAAGCACAACGTAGACCGCAATCAGCCCGGCAAGTATTCCGAGGGCAACTTCCCACCATTCCACGGCTCAACTATTCCATGAACGGACTAGGGAGCTCGTGCTTCCCTGACGCCACACTCAGGTGCCACCCAAGACGCCCGCTCACCTTTGGGGTCATTTCCGCAAACGCTCGCTCACCTGAGGTGAGCGAGCGTTCCGGCCATTGGCAGCGTAGGTGAGCGAGCGTTTGGGTTTGCGGCCATATACGTGAGTGAGCGTTCCCGATTTTGCCTACATACGTGAGCGGGCGTCCCTTCGATTTGCGCCCCGAGCGCCCGTTAGTGCCCGACGGCGGCAATCGGGTCGCGCTGCCCCGCCGCCTTTGATCTCGCACGCCAGCCGTGAGTGCCACCTCTTGTGTGCCCGCCCCGCCAGCTTGCCTCAAGCCTGAACGCTTGACGCATCTCACGCCTTCCGCATATTCTGAACGAACGGTCGGTAAATATTTAGGAGCAACCATGGCATCGCAGAATCTGCAGTCTGTGCCCGCTGAGCTGTCCCCCGAAGAGCTTGAGCGGGAACAAGCCGGTCAGGCGTACTTTGACCGCATCATTTCCGAGGACTCGCGCATCGAACCTCGGGACTGGATGCCGGAGGCCTACCGCAAGACCCTGCTCCGTCAGATCTCGCAGCACGCGCACTCGGAGATCATCGGCATGCAGCCGGAAGCCAACTGGATCACCAGGGCTCCGAGCCTCAAGCGCAAGGCCATCCTCATGGCGAAAGTGCAGGACGAAGCCGGCCACGGCCTGTACCTCTACTCGGCCGCGGAAACCCTCGGCCAAAGCAGGGACAAGATGACCAGCGACTTGATCGCCGGCAAAGCCCGGTACTCGTCCATCTTCAACTACCCCGCGATTTCCTGGGCGGACATGGGTGCGATCGGCTGGCTGGTCGACGGTGCCGCGATCTGCAACCAGGTTCCCCTGTGCCGTGCTTCCTACGGCCCCTACGGACGCGCAATGGTGCGCATCTGCAAGGAAGAGTCGTTCCACCAGCGCCAGGGTTTCGAGATCCTCCTTGAACTGTCGAACGGCACGCCTGCCCAGAAGCAGATGGCCCAGGACGCAGTCAACCGCTGGTACGCGCCGGCGCTGATGATGTTCGGCCCGCCGGACGACGATTCACCCAACTCCAAGCAGTCCATGGCCTGGAATATCAAGAGGTTCAGCAACGATGAGCTCCGCAGCCGCTTCGTCGGCATGATGGTGGAGCAGGTCAAGGTCCTGGGCCTCACGCTCCCGGACAGGGACATCCGTTTCAATGACGAAACCAAGAAATGGGAGCACGGCCCCTTGGACTGGAACGAGTTCAAGGACGTTCTCGCCGGCAAGGGTCCCTGCAACGCGCAGCGGCTTGAGCGCCGCCGTGAAGCGCACGACGACGGCGCCTGGGTCCGCGAAGCGGCCGCCGAGTACGCCCGCAAGCAAGCAGAGAAGGAATACGCAGCATGATCCCCAACGACTCAGCAGCCAACGAACCCCACGAAACCCCCTGGGCCCTGTGGGAAGTCTTCGTCCGCTCCAGCCGCGGTCTGTCCCATGTCCATGCTGGCTCCTTGCACRCTCCGGATGCGGCGATGGCTCTGCGTAACGCCCGCGACCTGTACACGCGTCGCAACGAAGGCGTGTCCATCTGGGTGGTTCCTGCCGAGGCCATTTCTTCGAGCGACCCGGATTCCAAGGGCTCCTTCTTCGAGTCCCCGCAGGGCAAGGATTACCGCCACGCGACGTATTACACCAAGAGCGAAGGCGTGAAGCACCTGTGACCGCCCCCGAAAACACCGAAAATAACACGGACTTCGCCATCGAGGGCCACGGCGACATCTCCGTCGGCGTCAGGGGTGCGGGTGCCTCTGGAGACGGTTCCGCAAGCGCTACGCGCATCACCCCCGGGAACGCCCTGCGGCCGGAAGATATCGCCCTCGAAATCCGACAAGGACAGGTCAAGCCAACAGGCGACGTCGCGGAATACGCTCTGCGCATCGGCGACGACGGACTGATCCTTGCACAACGCCTGGGTCACTGGATCTCCCGAGCCCCCGAGCTCGAGGAAGACGTGGCCCTGGGCAACATCGCCCTGGACCAGTTGGGCCACGCCCGTTCCTTCCTCACGTATGCAGGCGCGGCGTGGGATAAGTCTGAGGACGATCTGGCGTACTTCCGCCGGGAGCACGAATTCCGTTCCGCCCACCTTTTCGAGCAGCCGAATGGGGACTTCGCCGTCACCATCGCCCGGCAGTTCATTGTGAGCTTCTACCAGTTCGAGCTCTACAAGCGGCTGACTGGGTCCACGGATGCCACCATCGCGGCCATCGCTGCGAAGGCCCTCAAAGAGGTGGACTACCACCGCGACCACAGTGCCCAGTGGGTGCTGCGGCTTGCCGGCGGCACGGAAGAGTCCCGCCGTCGTATTGTCCAGGCTTTCAAGCTCGTCTGGCCCTACGTGGAGGAACTCTTCGAAGACGACGAGCTCACTGCCCGCCTCGCCGAAAGCGGCGCGGGCGTGCAGCCGTCCAGCCTCCGCGCGGACTTCGACCGRCTCACGGGCGAGATCCTGAGCGAAGCCGGTCTTGACGGCGAACTCAGCCTCGAACGTATCCCGCAATCCTTGGGTGGCGGCCGCCAGGGCAAGCATTCCGAGCACTTGGGCTACCTCCTCGCTGAGATGCAGGTGCTTGCCCGTGAACATCCCGGTGCAAGCTGGTGACGGTGGTGGACATGTTCCTTCAAGAGACGGCTACCCAGACCAAGCAAACCGCCGAGCAGAAGGCCTGGGGGATCGCAGCCACGGTCTGCGATCCGGAGATTCCCGTCCTCACCATTGAGGACTTGGGGATCCTGCGTAATGTTCAACTGTTCGACGACGGCGGGCTGGTCCCCGCTGTCCAGGTCACCATTACGCCGACGTACTCGGGTTGCCCCGCGATGGACGCGATCCGCGACGACCTCAAGACCGCGTTCAAGGAAGCCGGCTACCCGAGCGTCCACGTGGAATTGGTCCTGGCTCCGGCGTGGACCACGGACTGGATGACCGATTCGGGCAAGGCCAAGCTGCAGGAGTACGGCATTGCGCCGCCGTCCGGCCGCGCCGCAGCCGGCGGCCACTCGGGGCCAGTGAGGCTCAACCTCGCCGTGAAATGCCCCCAGTGTTCTTCGCTCAATACCAAGGAACTCACCCGCTTTGGTTCCACGTCCTGCAAGGCGCTCTTTGTCTGCCAGGACTGCAAGGAACCGTTCGACTACTTCAAAGTCTTGTAAGGAATCTGACATGCCCGTTGTCCGCCAAACCGCCGCTGAACAGGCGCAGGCCACCGGCCGCCGTCGTGCGTCCTTTCATTCCCTCAGCGTTTCGGAAGTCCGCCGCCTGACTGACGACGCCATCGAAGTCACGTTCGGTGTCCCGGCGGAGCTCGCCGGCCAGTATGACTACCTTCCCGGCCAGTACGTTGCGCTCCGCACTACGCTTCCGGATGAAAGCGGGGAACCGAAGGAGGTTCGCCGCAGCTATTCCATCTGCGCTGAGCCGCGCAGCTTCGCGGACGGCAGCAGCGAGATCCGTGTGGCCATCAAGAAGGACTTGGGCGGCATCTTCTCCACGTGGGCAAATGCGGAACTCAAGGCCGGCGACACCTTGGACGTCATGAGCCCCATGGGCGCGTTCATTTCCAAGCACGGCAAGGACGGCCTGACTATCCAGCAGAATGTCATGAACTCCATGAACAATCCGCAGGAAATGGCCAGCGAGCTCCCGGAAGCTGGATCTTTCGTGGCCATTGCCGCCGGTTCGGGTATCACCCCGGTGATCGCGATCGCGCGCACCCTGCTGGCCGCGAGCCCGGACACACGCTTCGACCTGATCTACGCCAACAAGGCCGCCATGGACGTCATGTTCCTCGAGGAATTGGCGGACCTGAAGGACAAGTACCCGTCGCGCCTGGCGCTGCACCATGTTTTGTCGCGTGAGCAGCGGATTGCGCCGCTCATGACCGGACGTATCGACGCCGAGAAGCTCCAGCAGCTGCTGGGCACCGCCATCCACGCGCAGGATGTGGATGAATGGTTCCTGTGCGGGCCGTTCGAGCTGGTCCAGCTATGCCGGGATACCCTCGCCGCCCGCGGTGTTGAGCCCGATCACGTGCGCTTTGAGCTGTTCACCACCGGCCGTCCGGACCGCCCCGAGGGCAATGCTGGCCGCCCGGTTGTGGAGGACGAGTCGCAGGACACGTTCAAGATCACCTTCAAGCTGGACGGTTTGACCGGCGATGTCGCCAGCCCCACCCACGCCCGGGAGTCCATCCTCAACGCGGCGTTGCGCGTCCGCCCGGACGTTCCGTTCGCGTGCGCCGGTGGCGTGTGCGGCACGTGCCGCGCCAAACTGGTTTCGGGGACGGTCAGCATGGACGAGAACTACGCCTTGGAGCAGGATGAGTTGGACAAGGGTTACGTTCTGACGTGCCAGTCCCACCCCACCAGTGAATCCGTCACGGTCGATTTCGACGTCTAAGGAATAAACGAATGATCGAGCTCTCCATCGCCAACGGCATCGCCGAAATTGTCCTCAATGCCCCGGAAAAGCTGAATTCGCTGAACGAGGCGGCGCTCGCTGAACTGGATAGAGCGTACGACGACGCCGCTGCCGCCGCCTCCCGCGGCATGGTGCGGGCTCTGCTCCTCCGCGGAGAGGGCCGCGCCTTTTGCGCGGGACGCGACATTGCCGGCGTGACGCCGGAGAGCGACGACGCGAAGGCGTACTTGAACGGGCTCGTGGAGCCGCTGCTCAAGAAGATGGCAGCCTTCCCCGCCCCGACATTCGCGGCCGCGCACGGCGCTTGCCTCGGCGTCGGGCTCGGCCTGTTGCTGGCCACGGACGTGGTGTACGTGGCGGAGAACGCCAAGTTCGGTTCGCCGTTCGCCAAGCTGGGGGCCACCCTGGACTCGGGCGGACACTGGTACTTCACGGAACGCCTGGGCATGCACCGGACCTTGGACCTCATCTACACCGCGGACCTGATCAGCGGCGCCGAGGCTGTTGCGCAGGGAATGTTCAGCAGGGTCATGCCTGATGATGCCTTGCTTGAGGCCACCCGGATCATCGTGGAGCGGGTGGCGGCGGGTGCCACCGGTGCGTTCAACGCCAGCAAGGAGCTCGTGGCGCATATCCGTGATCAGCGCCTTGGCTTATGGTCCGCCATGGCTGAGGAGAATAGGGAACAGGCTCGGCTCTGCAAGACCGAGGACTACGCTGAAGGTTTCCGGGCGTTCCAAGAGAAGCGGGCACCGGTCTTCAGGGGGTAGGGGACACTCACCCCTGTAGGTTTTCCAGGAGCACGTCCGCGACGATCTCCGTACACGAGCCTTGCGACGTTCTCCTCGCCATCGGCGGCGACCCCGACGACGTCGCATCCATAAGACCATCCGGCGACACAGGTGGGCGGAGCGCTCGAGCGGATCGCGGCTTTCACTTCCTCGACATCGTCGAGGAATCCCGCATCGGGGAACTGGTGTGAGGGGAGGTCCGGCACCAAGACTTCCACGCCCCTGTCGTTAAGCCGGCGCTGGACCCATTGCCAGTCGCCTGGACGGCCCCACATCCCGTGAACGAGGACGACGCTGCGCGGGGTGGAGGGCTGGGACGCATCCATCTTCAGAACATAGCGCGGGCCGATTCCGCGGGCAAGGGGCCGCGTGACCAAGGCAGGTTCGAGCGTGAATGGCCACTTTCGGGTGTCCTTGTTGGCTGTCCGGGTGTCCCAGCTGAACATGCGTGCCGTCCTTCTTGATATCGCCGTCGATGCCGCGGCTGCGGCCGGGGTCGCCGTGGCCGGTGCCGTCATCTACGTGACGAAAGGCCCTTACTGGCTTGATCCTGAAGGGTTAGCGGGCTTCCGGGCGCCCTGCTCAGGACGCCATGGCCGGTGCTAAGTAATGTACGGGCCGAACTCTGCCTAGTTCCGGGTCCGTACTCGCTTCAGGCGGTGCGAGTTTCCGGGCCCGCTGATTTTCGGCGCGGGCGTCGATCCTCAAAAGGTGCGCGAAACCCACCGCCGACCTGTTTTGCTCTAAAGTTATGCCTAACCGGTAGCAGTAAGCATGCTTAGTTTCTGCCATCCGTGAGGAGCGAAAGAAAAAACGAGCTCAGTCGAAGGTTTCTTTCCTAGAGGAGGCGCACGTGGAGAATTTTCCCTGGATCATCATCATGCTGGTCCCGTCGCTGGGATTCTTTCTCTTTTTGATCTACGCAAACATTCGCCTTTCCCGCAGGCGAAGGGCTCGCGGACTGCCGCCCGCCCGACCCATCCCGCCCCGTTTCAGCAACGGCCGCAGAAAAAACATCACCTATATCGTCGTCGATGAGAACAAGCAGCGCGACAACTCCGAAAGCGCTCCGTAGGCCGGCGTGAGCGGCACGCGATACGGGACGCCTGCATTCCGCGCCGTGGCCCGCGCGCGGACATCCCTAGCCGGCGGACTTCGGTGTCGGGGAGGACTGTTGATTTCGTGCCCGGTGGAGGCGATACTCACGCGCGGTGATCCAGACGATGAAAATGTCGAAGGCCGTCAGGAGGACAAGGCCCCAAGAGAAGGCCACGGCGATCCGGTAGCCCTGGTAAAGGATGAAGACCAGCAGGAACGCGATCATCCACGGGTAGGCCCAGAGCTTGTCCTTGAGGACGGCCCAGACCAGGACGATTTTCACCAAGCCGTGGAGCAGTAGGTAGATGGCGCCGAACAAGGACGCCGACACCGAGAGGTTCGAGGTCATGTGCACCAGGGTGTTCGCCACAAAGTCGTTCGGGTCTTGGGCGAGTTCGTGCTGGGTGAGGAACCGGACCAAGTCTCCGATTTGCCGGGGCGTCACCAACAAGAGGAGTATCCCGCCGACCAGCTCAAGAACACCATCCAGCCCCTTCAATATGAGGCTGACACGAAATGTCCTGTCGAGCAGGGTTGTTCGGGGTGGATTCGTACCCATTTCACTTCCCTTCGGCTATCGCCGGCTAAGAGGTTCCCTCCGATAGGCTCGGCGGATGAGTGAAAATACCCCGCGGCTTGCGGGCTATCTGGACAAGCAACTGCCCGGACTTTATCAGGCCCTTTCCGGCTACGCGGAGCAGGTCASCGCCGAGGCGGACCGGACCGGGATTCCGCGTCGCACCCTGGAGTTGGTGAATTACCGGGCCTCGCAGATCAACGGCTGCGCCTTCTGCCTGGACCTGCACCACCGCCGTGCTATCGGCTATGGCGAGACCGAGCAGCGGCTTGCCTTGCTGTCCGTGTACGGCGAAGTAGCTCTCTTCAGCGAGGCCGAAAAGGTGGCGCTTGAACTGGCCGAACAGATCACGCGCATGAGCACGGCCCGTCCCACGGCCGAGTTGTTTTCCCGCGCACGTCAGGTCTATACGGAGGAGCAGATCAGCGTGCTGTGCATGGCGTGCATCGGCATCAACGCCTTCAATCGCCTGTCTATCCTGAGCGAGCACCCGGTGCGCAAAGCCCGGAGCTAGGACCCCTGCATGGAAAGGCGGGCGTAGCGGAGAATCCTCAGGATGGCAGGTGCTAGCTCGTCTTCCATCCGCAGGTACGCGTCAGCGCCTTGTTTGTAAGGGTCGGCGACGTCGTTGTCCGAGGCTTCTGCCGCCAGGACGAGGTGGCGCACGGACGATGCCCTTGCAGGCAGTTCTCGCCATTGTTGGGTGTAGTCGGAGCCCGACGGCGATGCGTCGCCGCGTTCCTCGAGGGCCGTCACCATCCGTGCGAATTCCCGGATAGTGAAGGTCCGCTTCAGCAGGGAGGCATCCAGCTGCAGAACCTCCCCCCGGTGGTGTGATGCCATGGTGAGCACCAGGTCCGATTCCCTGAGGATTTTCGAGGTGAGCTGCCGAGCGGCGAAGTCATCGGGTGTGCCGCCGTACGTGCGGATGATGTCGGCTGACAGCGGTTGGATGGGGCTGCCCACCATGGCCCTGGTGCCGGCGCTGCGGACCTCGAAGCCTCCGGGGAGAACCTGATCCAGGCCCGCTTGAAGCAACCGTTCGGCGACGGGGGAGCGGCAAATGTTGCCTGTGCAAACGGTCAGGATCCGAACGGGGTGGGGCGATTCCAACGGTATAGCTCTTTCGCTTAGGGGGCGCGTGATGCCTGTGTCCTTCAAGTTAACACGGCGGGACTCAGGGTTCGCGCAAGGTGGGGCGGCGCAGCAGAACTCGTCTAAACAGTGCCGCCAGCAGGAGCCCGACCCCGACTCCCATGGTGTTCATGAGGATGTCCTGCCAGCTTGAAAACCTATGCGGCAGAAACAGCAGCTGGCCAAGCTCCACACCCCCTGACACTGCCGTGCCGAGCGCCAAGAGCTGCCACCATCGCTTGCGCGGAAGCGTGAGAGCCAGAAGCAGACCTGCCGGCGCAAAAAGGAGTACGTTTGCGAAGGCCTCGACGAATCCGTAGTTCAACCACTCCGGAACACCACGCCGGTGAAGGAAATCCAGGAGCGCTGCGAGGTCGCTAGCCACGGGTTTGTCTACGGGAGAAGGCCAGAAAGCGATGAACGACAGAATGACCAAATAGAGCAAAAGGATCCATCGGTGCTGTCCGAGAGGGGCAACAGATTTCAAAGAAGTGCGCAGTTTCACGAGTGTCGCATCAAAGCGAATGCCGCCACGCCGAAGGAAACCACGGCCAGAAGAAGTAGGAATATGATCGGCCATGCCCGGATCGGGATGGCTGGAATTCGCGGAATCTCTGGCAATTCCACCCTGAGGCTCAGCCTCTTGCGTCGCCGCCAATGTCTCCCCATGGTCATAAATTACCGTACGCGCAAACAAGGAGGGGCTGCTCCCGGATCACCGGAAACAACCCCTCCTTTAGTTTGGTGTTTAGGCTGCGGTTTCGCTCTTTGCGCGGCGGCGTGCCACCACTACGGAGACGGTGCCTGCTGCCAGTGCGCCAGCGCCAACCAGGCCCCACAGGATCAGGCTGGAGTCAACGCCGGTGTTGGCCAGTGGCGCGCCGGTGTTGGCCAGTCCTGTCCCGCCGGTGTTGGCCAGGCCGGTGCCGGTTGCAACGACTGTTGCCGTGACTGTGTGGCCGGATTTTGCGCCAACGGCGGTTAGCACATAGGTGCCAGCTGAATTCAGCTGGACGGTGACGGAGAAAGCGCCCGCGCTGTTTGCAACAGCGCTCAGGCTAAGCGGTGCCAGCGGAAGCGCGCCGGCAACAGCCATGGTCACAGACCCTGTGCCAGGAGCTGCTGCGCCCTGGGCCGTGCTGGTTAGGGTGACCGTGATGTTGATGGTTTCGCCGGGCGTGAAGCCGGTACCTGAGAATTCAACGGTTCCGCCGACGCCAACAGTTGCGCTGGAAACGGTGCCCTGCTGGGCCGGTGCCGGGTAATCAACGGCCATTGCTGGAGCTGACGCGGCAAGTGCGATGCTGCCCGCAAGTGCGAGCACTGCAAGTGATTTCTTCAATTTTGTCCCCCTGAGACCTTGGTACGTTCTTGAGACCTGATACGTAATTCAGTGTGATGATGTGATTTCATCCACCACGAACACGTGAGCTGAAATCTGAGACCTACCCAAGACAGAAGCTACCATCCTAAGGGTGCTTACTGCAAAGTAAATCCAAAGTCGTTACAAAGGATTAACGCGCCGTCTACTCGGCGGCTACACAGCTTTCGGACTGGGTGGGGAGAACCACCTTGTCCACGGACTGAATAGTTGGAGTCACTACGATTTCCGGCTGGCTGTGCTGGACTATTTTTCCGAAGGTGAATTCAACCGTGCTGCTCTGGCCTGGTGCCAGACGCACGGTGAGGGTCCCGACAGGTCTGTCGTCATGCTGCTGTGCGCCGAAGGGGACTTTGTTCCCATCTTGGGTGGCTGTTTCGATCTGGGCCTGAGCCGGCCCGTAGGCGATCACGTTACTTTGGGCCGTGCCGCCTGGTACTCCGAAGGTTCCGCCGCCCGTGACGTAAGCCGGCAAGGAAGTGGCCGCATCTGCGGGGGCAGTGTTGGTGCTAGTGATCCGCACTTTGACCGTTCCGTAGCCACCCACGGGGCACTGGGTAACCAACTGGACCGTGCGCTTCACGTAGTAGTCCATTTTGGCGCCTGTGCCGTCGTTGAAGTAGGCGCCGAATTGGGCTGCCGGCACGCTCGGACCGGAGATTGAACCGCTGAGCGGATATTTGCTGAGAACGGATTGTTCGCTGCTGTCTGCGGACCATAGGAGAATCCTGTGTTCGCCTACGCCCTTCCCCACGCCTGTCAGAAGGCTTTTCGCCTCTCCTTTGCCCGAGGAGAGGGCGCCGAAGATTTCCTTGGCCACCGTCGCAAAGTAGGAGTCCTGCGCCGCTGGCTGCTTGATTTGGGCATAGACATCGGAGAGCAAGGTTTTCACCACGTTATTACCGGTGAGCTGGTTCGGCAGTTTGCCTGCTGTTAGTGCTAGCACTTGCGGGTCTTGAAGACTGACCGGTCCTGTGGCGTCTAGGATGTAGCCAAGGGCCACGGGATCGATCGAGATGGCACCATCAAGCCGTTCGCCTTTTTTTCGTTCCCACATCTTCAACGCTGTGGTGGCGGCGGTGGGGAAGTCTGGCGTGAAGTTGACGTCCTGCATGAACATCCCCAGACGGGAGCTGTAAATGCGTTGCTGCTCGTCGTCTACGGATATTGGCGGATTGAACACCCCAAGGTCCGTGGCGCTCGTCTCAGCGGAAAGACTTACTTTGCCTTTGTCCGTCGTTAGCACTGCTAGGGCGCCGGGAATGCCACCGGTAGCACGGGCCTCGGCGTTGTTTTGGACGAGGAGCAGATAGTGCCGTGGCTTGTCAGAGCCCAACATTGCCGGGGCCAGGCCCGCGACGTCGGAGGCTGTATCCAGTTCATCCACGGCGGAGCCAAGCTGTTGCCTTGCCTGCGCGAGAGGTCGGGCGATCTGGGGGAGCAGATTGTCGGCATTGATCTCGTTCAGGCGCTCGAACGAGACACGCACGGCGCGCGCGGCCGATGCGACGGCAGGCGCGGCTCCGCGGATTGGCTCCAAGTCCGTGCCGCTTGCGCTCGGCATCAGCTTGTCCCAATTCAGGGAATCATAGACCTTCACCAAAGGTGCAACGCCCAGATTTGCGACGTCGTCTGCCGAGCGCGCGACTTCGGTTGTCGCAGAGAAATTTGCGCCCAGCCATGGAGTCGCTGAGGCCAAGGACCATAGCGGATCGGAGGCGGCGTCCCGTGCCGAGGCAGTATGACGTCGAAGGTCCTCGACAATAGCGGCTGCGTCGGTGGGCTGATTCTGAAGAATGCTCACTTTGAGTTTGGGAATCATCTGGGTGGATGATTCAAGCTCGGTCTTGATGGTGGAGGCCTTCCCGGCCAGCCATAGGACTGCGCCTCCGGTAATCAACACAAAGGCCGCGAGGCAGATTCCTGCTGTCAACAGTCGCCGACGGCGCTTACGCGCTGCTGTATTCTGTGTTGTCCGGCGATGATCAGGTTCATCCGAGATGGTTTCGGAATGTCGGGTATCGGTCACGGTTAAGGCCTTCCCAGTCCGCGATAGTGCCAGCCGGCGGCACGCCATTTGGCAGCGTCCAGGACGTTTCGTCCGTCCAGGATCCGGAGTCCGGCGACCCCGCTGCTTACTTCGAAGGGGTCTAGCTCTCTGTATTGCTGCCATTCGGTCAGCAGCAGCAGTGTATCGGCTCCGGCCATCGCCGTATCGAGATCCGGTTCGTACTGCAGTTCAGGGAACCGTTTGGCGGCATTCTCCAGGGCCTTCGGGTCAGTGACTGTCACTACTGCTCCTTGGAGCTGAAGCTGTGCGGCGATGCTGAGGGCTGGCGAGTCGCGGACGTCGTCGCTTTCGGGTTTGAAGGCCGCACCGAGCACCGTGATGCGGTGTCCCAGAAGGCTTCCTCCGCAAAGTTCGCGAGTAAGCTCCACAACGCGTGTGCGGCGGCGCATGTTGATGGAATCCACTTCCCGCAAGAATGTTAAGGCTTGGTCGGCTCCGAGTTCGCCAGCCCTCGCCATGAAGGCCCGGATGTCTTTGGGGAGGCATCCTCCACCAAAACCAATTCCGGCATTGAGGAATTTGCGCCCGATTCTGTCATCCAGTCCGATTGCGTCGGCCAACCGGGTGACATCCGCTCCTGCTGCCTCGCAGACTTCCGCCATGGCGTTGATGAAGGAGATCTTGGTGGCTAGAAAAGAGTTGGCCGCCGCTTTGACGAGCTCGGCTGTCGGGTGGTCGGTCACCAGACGAGGGACGCCCGAGGTAAGCGGATCCGCGTAGACCTCGTCAAGAACGGAAACGGCAGCGTGATCTTCGGAACCGTCCGCGACGCCGTAGACCAAGCGGTCCGGAGAAAGAGTGTCCTTGACGGCGTGGCCTTCGCGTAGGAACTCGGGGTTCCACACCAGGTGTGCACCGGGTTCATGTTCGGTCAGAACGGCGGCCAGACGAGCGGCAGTTCCGACCGGGACGGTGGACTTTCCGACCACTACATCGCCTGGTGCCAAGTAGGGGAGGAGCGCGTCTATGGCAGCATCTACGTGGCTGAGGTCGGCACCATTTTCCCCATTCTTCTGGGGCGTGCCCACACATATGAAATGGACGCTGCTTCCCGCCGCTTCGGCCATATCGAGGGTGAAGGAGAGCCGGCCTGTTTCCCGGACCTCCCCGAGGAGTTCGTCCAAACCGGGCTCAAAGAACGGGGCGCGGGCTGCCGAAAGAGCACTGACTTTCCGTTCGTCCACGTCGATGCCAACCACTGCATGGCCAAGCTTGGCCATGCAGGCAGCGTGTACGGCACCGAGGTAACCGCAGCCGATCACTGAAATGCGCATTATTTTGCCTTCCCCCAGAGGGTCGTTCCTGCGTCAGAGGTGGTTAGTACGCGCCGTGGCCGCGGAGCACAGCCCGAGCGGTGCGTAAGAGGATGATGAGGTCCCCGGCTAGGGACCAGTTTTCCACGTAGTAGAGGTCTAACCGGATGGAGTCCTGCCAGGAGAGATTAGATCTTCCACTGACCTGCCAAAGTCCGGTCACTCCCGGCTTGACCAGAAGGCGTCGACGCACATCTTGTTCGTAGTCATCCACCTCGCTCGGCAGGGGCGGACGCGGGCCAACCAGACTCATGGATCCGGACAGGACATTGAAGAGTTGCGGAAGCTCGTCGAGGCTGTACCTGCGAAGGAAGCCTCCAGTGCGCGTGATGCGTGGATCGTTCCTGATTTTGAAGAGTAGCCCGTTCCCTTCATTCCGGTGAGCGAGCTCAGCGAGCCTCGCCTCTGCGTCGGCCACCATGGTGCGGAATTTGAACATCTTGAAGCGCGCGCCCTCAAACCCCACGCGTTCCTGCCGGAAGAGGATGGGGCCGGAACTGTCGAGCTTTACGAGCACTGCGACGGCCGCCAACAGAGGCGAAAACAGCACTACCAAACTGGCGGAGACCAGCACGTCGAAGAGACGTTTGGCGACCCGTTGCCCGGCCTCAAGCGTGGGTGTGGTGACGTGAATAAGAGGCAAACCGGCGACTTGCTGCGTGTGGATGCGTGGTCCGGCGACGTCGGTGAGAGCCGGGGCCAAAATGAGCCCTACATTCCGGTCGGCCAATTCCCAGCCGAGCTGGCGGAGGGTTCTCGGATGCAGTTGAACCCCTGCGGTGATAGCCACGGCGTCAGCTTCGCATCGCTCGATCGCATCAAGGATTGCCTGCGTTTGCGGTTCATGGCCAAGTAGCGGCAATCCTGCGCCAGCAAGTTCCTGAGAGGGTGATGAGTCGCCGGGTGTATATGCAGCAACTGGCAGGTAGCCGGCGTGCTTCTCGCGCACCAGTGTCGCCGCTAGGTGGACGATTCCACTGGGACCGCCAAGAAGCATGAGCCGGGACATGCGTCGCCCTTTTTGGCGGTGGACGCTCAGGTGTTGCCGGAGGAGCCAACGAGCCAAGAGCAGGCCGACAAGGCCGGCCGGAAGCGCGATTCCGACATAGCCCCTGGCTGTTTCCATACGAAACACGTAGGAGAAGATTGCCACAAATCCGAACAACCAAAGGGACGCAGCAGCGACGCGTTTGTACTCGTCGGGCCCGGAACCGAGGATCCGGCTTTGGCGGGTGCTCCAAGCTTCAAGCATGAGCCACCACGTGACGGACAGAAAAGTCGATAGCCAAACGTAGCTGGCATCTTGTCCAGAAACGGCAGTGCCTGAGTCGAGCCCGAACCGGATGATGTAGGCACCAGTGACCGCCCAGACAATCACCAAGGCATCAACTATTCGAAGAGTGCGCGAGGTGCGCGTCCTCCAGTTTGCCTCCTGACGCAAAGTGCCCCCTATTCCAGCGCGCCGCTCTGACTTCTCAGTTACGGATTGCAGCCCGATTTGTTCTGTACCACTCCACCGTGTCCTTGATTCCATCTTCCAGGCCGATGGAAGCAGACCATCCGGCATTGGAGAGCTTGGAAACGTCCAGCAGTTTTCTTGGCGTGCCATCCGGCTTGGAAGTATCCCATTCGATCGCACCGGAGAATCCGACGGAACTCGCCACAATCTCCGCCAATTCCTTGATGGTTACATCCATCCCCGCACCGACGTTCACCTGTTCTGGGCCGTCGTAGTTCTCCAAAAGATGAAGGCAAGCCGCAGCCATGTCGTCAACGTGCAGGAATTCCCGACGGGGCGAACCGGTGCCCCAGTTGGTGACTACAGGAGTACCAGATTTGACCGCTTCGTCGTAGCGACGAATCAGTGCCGGCAACACGTGTGAACCTTCCGGCGAGAAATTGTCGCCTGGCCCGTAGAGATTAGTGGGCATGGCCGATATCCACGGGAGCCCGTACTGCCGCCGGACAGCCTGGATCTGAATGATGCCGGCTATTTTCGCAATAGCGTATGCATCATTGGTGGGTTCTAAGTGGCCGGTGAGAAGTGAGTCCTCGCGAATCGGCTGTTTTGCAAACTTTGGATAGATGCAGGACGATCCAAGGAAGAGAAGTCGTTCGACGCCGTGCTCGCGAGCGGCGTCGAGAACGTTCACCTGGATCCGCAGATTGTCGCTAAGGAAGTCTACGGGGTGGGTGTTATTCGCGAGAATACCGCCCACCTTCGCCGCAGCCAGTACGACGTAGCGCGGCTTGGTCTGGGCAAAGAACTCGAAGGCTGCCTCCCGATTCTTGAGGTCCAGTTCAGAGGAAGTCTTGCCCGCGAGTTGGGTGAAGCCTTCGTCTTCAAGCTTGCGCCAAATAGCGGAGCCCACCAAGCCACGGTGCCCCGCCACGTAGAAGGTCGAGTTGCGGTCCAGTTTGCCCGGGGTGAAAAAGACGGACTCTGACATCAGTTCTTCCAACTATCGAGATCGACATCATCGATCCAGTTGTTGCCGGCGTGCTTCGATGCCTCGATGTCGGCGTCTACCATGATTCGTGCAAGCTCCGGGGTGTGGACGGTAGCCTTCCAGCCGAGCTTCTCTTGGGCCTTCGAAGCATCACCGACTAGAGCGTCCACTTCGGTTGGACGAAGGTAGCGTTCGTCGAAGCGCACGTGGTCTTCCCAGTTCAGGCCCGCGTGCTCAAAGGAGATTTGGAGGAAGTCGCGGACCGTGTAGTTGCCACCTGTAGCCAGAACAAAGTCGTCCGGCTCGTCGACCTGCAGCATGCGCCACATGCCCTCCACGTACTCGGCCGCGTAGCCCCAGTCGCGTATGGCGTCGAGGTTGCCCATATAGAGAGAATCCTGTTTGCCGGCCTTGATAGCGGCCACGGCCCGAGTAATCTTGCGCGTTACGAAAGTCTCTCCGCGGCGGGGCGATTCGTGGTTAAACAGGATGCCGTTGACGGCAAACATGCCATAGGCCTCACGGTAATTCTTCGTCACCCAGTAGCTGTAGACCTTAGCCGCGCCGTACGGGGACCGAGGGTAAAACGGGGTCTCTTCATTCTGCGGAGGAGGCGTGGCACCGAACATTTCTGAGGAAGACGCCTGGTAGAACTTGGTTTCAATGCCAGACATGCGGACTGCTTCGAGCAGACGGATGGAGCCGATGCCGGTGGTGTCCCCAGTGTGTTCGGGTTCGTCGAAGGACACACGAACGTGTGACTGCGCTGCGAGGTTGTAGACCTCGTCCGGTCGGATTTGGGCAAGCAGCGTCACAAGACGTGCTCCGTCGCTGAGATCTCCATAATGGAGGAAGAGCTTCGCTTTGGCCTCGTGGGGGTCCACATACAAATGGTCGATCCGTGCCGTATTGAAAGTTGACGCCCTACGGATGAGGCCGTGGACTTCGTAGCCTTTGCTGAGAAGCAGCTCAGCCAGATAGGACCCATCTTGTCCAGTGATCCCGGTGATAAGTGCGCGTTTTGCCATTGCTACCCCCATAGTTATGTCAAGTTATTGGAACGACGCCTGCCGACGATGACCTGAGTTTGCTGGATAAGCCATACTCATCCTAGTTAGAGGACGTTTGGTTCGTTCAACGGACTTTACCGTGTCGGCGAGATTGGGCGTCCGTAGGTCTCGCGGGTACCATTGCCCTAGAAACGGGGGGAGACACCAGCCAATACAGTCTGCGCAGGGGGAAATAGCCACAAGGACGACCGCGAATTTCGCCGAATTTCGCCGATTTTCGTCGCGGGTTGGGGTCCGAATGAACGAAGGATATCGGGGGATATGACGCCAGTCTCGTCAGTTTGGTCTTCGGTCTGGCCAACCAGTTCACAACCGTTCGGCCCACTGTCTCTTGTAGCTGCCCCTAGGCTCGAGGCAGCTCATGGCCTTTGCACACTTGCCAACCAGCTGACCGGGCGGTCCATCCTGCATGTGCATCTCGTCAACGCCTACACGATCGCACTCGCCGCGCGAGACGAACAATATGCTGAGCTCCTGTCGAACTGTAGTTTGAATCTTCCGGACGGCAAGCCGATTGCTGTCCTCTCCAGATTGAGAGGCGCGAGGCCCAGGCTGCACCAAGTCAGAGGCCCTCAACTCTTTCTCGATGTCTTCGATCTAGGGCGTCAATACGGAATACGACATTTCTTGCTCGGTTCCTCGCCGGAAGTGCTGAAACGGCTCCAAACCAACCTTGAAGCTACGTATCCCGGCAGCGACATAGTAGGAGTTGAGAGCCCGCCCTACAGGCCTCTTACTCGGTCAGAGTTGGACATGCAGGACCGTCGGATCAGGGAAACAGCCCCAGACATAGTGTGGGTCGGACTCGGAACACCAAAACAGGACTGGGAGGCGCAGCGGCTTGCAGTATCGATCGGAACTTTAACGATCGCAGTTGGTGCGGCTTTTGACTTCGCAGCAGGGACAGTCAAAGAGGCGCCTAGGTGGGTCCGGGCGATTGGTCTCGAATGGTTCTTCCGTTTGTGTAGCCAACCTCGGCGTCTCTGGCGGCGCTATTTTGTCGGAAATTCCATTTTCCTTGCGGTAGCAATGAAGGATATTCGGAACAGGGGTTGGAATCAACGCAAATGACTAAACATTTATCCAAACCGAGGCGAAAATTGCCCCGACTCAGCGAAGTTGAGAATGAGCCAGACGTCAACTAGTCATCCACGCCAACCAAGTTTTGCCCCTGACCTCGGTGAACGTGTTGTTAAATTCGCGCGATCGAATTTAGCAAAGGCAACCGCTTTGGTCGGCGTCCTAACGCTTGCTTGCTTAGTTATCTCGGGAGGGATATCGCTCAGTCTAGCTGCCGCTTCGTCGGTTGGTTTGGTTGGAATTCTTATATTGGCCACGGTTCGCAATCCGACCAAAATATTGTTCATCTTATTTGTAAATGCTTGCCTGCTAGTCGTGCCTAAGCGGGATATTGGAGGTGTCGACGTTTCCGCGCTGCTCTCTCTCGTTGCAGCGGGACTTTTAACCCTCAGCTTAGCCTCAGACAAACAAAAGCTTGATTCCGCAGAGGATTCTCTCTTAGAGAATAGGCGCTTCGACCCGGTGCAGTATGTCCTGATTGGTTTTGGCGTTTTGTCAATCATCTCAACGTCAATCAATTCGCAAAGCCTCGTTTCCGTAATTCCCTGGCTCAGCGGCATCAGCTTTGCTTTGCTCATTGGATATGTACCTAATTCACAACTTCCGTCTGTTTCCAGCGCTCGTCGAACCATCTTGGTTGCTGGAGCGGTCGCAACAGTTTATGATCTTTATCTGCTCGCAACTGGTAAAGCGTTGAATGTGGGAACATTTAACGCTGGGCGATTTTTGGGCTCCTTAGGCGACTACGAATTGTTGGCCGAATTTTACGGAGTCGTAATCTTGCTCGCCCTAACCGGCATATTTTTTGATAAAAATAGAGTCTGGCGACTTGCTTCGGGCGTTCTCATAGTGCCGAGTTTCTTCATAATTTTGGCGACTCAGTCAAGAGGCCCAATCATACTCCTGTGTGGCGTGATACCCGTCCTCATTCTAATTTCGATATTTTGGTTGCGTGAGTCTATCGGAAAGATTCTGATTCTGACAGGGTGCGTGGCTCTGGGTCTCGGAGCTTTCATCGGAACACTTTCTGCCACTCCTCTATTTGAACGACTCACGACAATTCAACTTAGCGAAGGAATCGATACGGCAATAAATCGGGCGGCGGTGTGGGACTACTTTACGCAGTTGCCGAAGTTTATTGATCTTGGGATCGTTGGCAATGGGTTCGATTATCCCTATGAGGAGATTGGAACTTATCCCCATAGTCTGTATCTATGGCTTCTTTGGTCCGGAGGTCCGGCTCTTCTTATTTGTTTTGTCCTGTTAGTTTTGTTACTGGTAGGAAAGTTGATCCGGGGGATCGTTCTTCGACATTCTGCTTCGCTAAGTGTCGCCGCGGTGGTTGGGTACATTCTTGTTGATGAGGTCAAGATCGAGGCTGCGCGCACGTCTCCTACGGTTGGTTTCGTGTGGGTCTTCTTGTCGCTTGCCATACTTGCTGGCCGGGAGCGGAGGAAATTGTGAAAAAGCCAAGAGATATATCCATGATTCGTGCACTAGGACACTACGGCAAGCTCCTGAAGACTTTTAGACTTGGCGGGTTCGTTTCAATTCTTGTGTTGGCCCTGAGTGGAGTTGCGGAGGCGCTCGGTTTGGCTAGCATCCTTCCATTGCTTAATCATAGTGACTCGACTTTAAGTTCCACTCTTCCGGTATTAGCGATGCTGACTTTGTTTCTTGTGATGTCAACAATGCTGAAATATTTTGGTGATGCCCTTATCAGCAGAATTACGACCTCAGTCGAAGCGAAGGCAAGACGACAGCTTATGGAAAGGCTCGTTGCCGGACCATGGCTTCAGGTGGGCAAGATGGGTCAGGGAGAGATTACGGCGGCGGTTATGTCAGAAGCAACGCAGCTTTCGAACGGGGTTTATGCCCTTCTTTCCGGCATCGGAACTGCAGTGGTTGTCGGTATTCTCTTTGCCGCATCTGCCGTGTTAACTCCGGGCTTGCTTGTCCTTGCGTTGTTGTTCATTCTTGTTTCGGCGCTGATCTTCCGCCAGAGGCTGAAGCACGTTAGACAGAACGAGAGCCAGCTATCCAGCACGACAACGGAAATCGCGGAAGATGTCTCCTCGTCTCTGGCGGATATTAAATTCCTACGAGAGTCCGGTAGCGACCACCAATGGTTGGTGCGGTCGCAAGAGAGTGCGGATCTCCTGGGACGGCTAAGGCGGCGACAAATCATGCTGCCGTCGGCAACACGAACCATGGTTGACTCGGTTGCCGCTCTGTTCTTGGCTCTAGTTGTTGGTCTCGCGCTGCTAATACTGGGAGACTTAACCTTGGGTTTGGTATTTGTAGCGCTTTTCTACCGAATAATCCCGAGGGTGCAAGCTGTTCAGAATCAGCTGAACACGGCTCTCGGACAAGTCGTTTGGATCGAGAAGTGGGATTCCCGGATTAGTAACTTGGCGGAATCGTATATTGGTTCTCCAGAAGTGCCAGTCTCTGCGGTAGAGAGTCCTGGGTCCACGGCTGATGGCCCGCCGGCCTTCGAGCTTCGCGAAGTGTCGCACTTTTTCCCCGGCAGAGAAGTTGCTGTGCTCGACGGGATTGATCTTGAAATTGGTTCTGGTGACCGCGTTGCGATTCTGGGTCCGAGTGGCTCGGGAAAGACGACGCTACTGGACATACTTTTGGGATTGTTTCCACCCACCGTGGGCAAGGTTCGGGTTAACGGCCAGAACTTGGGATGCAACGGCTGGAGGGAATTCCGCCGGGATATCGGCGTTGTTCCCCAGGACGTGCCTATACGACGCGGCACTCTGGCCGAGAACATCTACTGGGATCGCCCTGCGGATTCTTTGCTCCTTGAAGAGGTGCTTCGTATGACTCAACTTGAAGAATTCGTTGGGCAGCTGCCGTCAGGAACTGATTCGTTTATCGACTCAAAGTCGATTGGCCTGTCGGGAGGCCAACGACAGAGGGTGGGTTTAGCGCGCGCCTTGTATAGGCAGCCCTCACTTCTTGTCTTGGACGAGGCCACCAGTGCCCTAGACCTCGGCACGGAAAGAGCAATCCTCGAGGCCGTCAATGGCGTGCCTTGGCCAATGACGGTAATCGTTGTTACGCACCGCCATGCCGTTCTTGATTTCGTGGATCGAAGAATAGATCTAGTCAACGGCAAAATAAGACCCTCACACCACGACATGGAGTTAGGCTCATGATAGACGCGCTAGTTATTTGCACCCGCAATCGACCCCGGGATTTGAAGCGTTGTCTCGACTCGGTATTGGAACAACTGACAATGCCGAAGCGCCTTCTTATCGTGGACAGCAGTGATGAGCGGGACTCAGCAGAACTCAGTGAGGCTTATAAAATAGACCGTGGCCTGCCATTTCTCGAATATGTTCATACATCACCTGGACTGACACTGCAGCGAAATGCCGCGCTGGGTAGGCTGAGAGAAGAATTCGACGTGGTCCACTTCATTGATGATGACGTGGAGCTAGAGCCCGGTTACATTCAGGAGCTCATGAATGCTTTTGAGACGGATTCGTCTTTGGTAGGCGCCGGCGGTTTGATTCTGGGAGGTAACCGGAAGAAGGCAAGACTCTTCGCCCGGATTGGAGGACGGGACAGCCTAGTACCAGGCACGGTTCTGTCCACCGGCTTTAATATTGGGGCACATGAGACTCCATTTGATGTCGACGTTGATTGGCTTCCGGGGTGTTCCATGTCCTTCCGTCTCGCGATGATACATGGGCTCGCGTTTGATGAACGAAGAGTCGGGTATGCGATTGGCGAGGATGCAGACTTCGGATTGCGCGCTAGTTCGCGCGGGGCACTTAGGCACGTTCACCTAGCGAGGCTTCATCATCATCAGTCGCCCGTAAACCGCCACAAGCGGCCGTTGCTAGTGCGGATGGCTATAGCTCACCGCTGGACTTTGGCCGAGGACAATCTAGGAAGAGTCCGCCGGTCGATGGTTGTTTACGGCACGGTGATGGAGTCCTTCACGTACCTTCTCCGTTTTGCGGTTTCTCGGCTGCAGGATCGGCTGGCATGGGATTGCTTCGTGGCCTGTGTTGGTGGTCTGTCGGATATTGCTAGGAGGCGTGTCTAGTTGAAAATTGATGATGGTGTTTGTGCATACCTGACGGGTGGTTTGGGCAACCAGTTATTTGTTCTAGCAGCAGCTTGGGAGCAGGCCGAGCGTCTCGGGTGTCCGCTTTACATAGATGCGTCGAAGTACACGAAGGGAGATCCGAGGTCATTCGAGCTAGGTGCCTTGAATCTGCCGGGATCGGTTATCGCCAGTGAGTCGCCGTGGCTGGACTTAGGAAGTCGTGCTCGCAGATTCGGACTGGCGAAGCGCACAAGAAAACTTCACGTTTATCGAGAAACCTCATTTGGCTATTCTTCGGATATCAACAAGATCGTTCCCGGAACAACGATTTTTGGATACTTTCAGTCACCCCGATACTTTGAAGGTATTGCGGATCGTGTGGCGGATCTCATCATGAGCTGCGCTGCGACTGCCGAGGAGCAACGAATCATTCACGACTTGACGAGCAGAGGTTGGGCCACAATCCACGTTCGCCGTGGGGATTATTTAAGCGCCCACACGCAAGCTGTTCACGGCGTTACTTCAAGCCACTATTTCGAACGTGGTCTCGGCGTAATCAGGAGGATATCGTCGATTGATCAAGCAATAGTCTTTTCGGATGAGCCAGACGTTGCTCAGAATGAACTCGGTTACCTCGCAAATGTGGAATTCTTTACGGAGAACTCTGCCCTAACTTCCCTAAATACGATCCGAGCGATGTCGCTGGGCAGTGGAATGGTCATGAGCAATTCGTCGTTCAGCTGGTGGGCCGCTTGGCTCATGGCGAGACGAGGGCAGCACACAATAATCTCCCCGAGACCTTGGATGGCGAACGGGGAGAGCGCTGCGGATCTTCTCTGCGCTGATTGGTTGACCCTAGATGCCAGAGGAGCCACGAACCGTGCCTAAATTCGTGGAGTCTGAGGAGAATGGGCCTCGGCAAGTCTGTGTCATAGCTGTTTGCACGTTTAGGCGCCCATTATTATTGGCGGCCCTCATCGAGAAATTGAATACCCAGAATTTCCCGAAACACGAAGTCGACATCCGTATCCTCATAGTCGACAATGACATCGATCGATCGGCGGAAGCTGTCTTCAACGACGGCAGAAATGCGTTCGACAATGCACGAATTGACTATATGGCAGTGCAGCCGCAAGGGTTGGTGGTCGCTCGAAATGCTGCCCTGGACTATGCCAAGTCTCTGGACGCGGTAGTAGTGTTCATCGATGACGATGAGAGTCCTTCGGATGGTTGGCTTGGAGCACACTGGAGGATGCATCTTAATTTCCCCGATGATGTCATTGCCGGGCCGGTTGTGCCGAGATTCGAGACGGAACCGCCTTCCTGGTGTCAGGATGGTTCCTATTGGATGAGACCTACATTCGAGGACGCGAGCTTATTGCCTAAGCCAACTGGAGACGGAAATATTCTCTTTCCGAGATCTCTAGTCCGGAGTTGGCGCTATTCGCCAAAATACAACACATCTGGGGGTCAAGACACGCATCTATTACGAGGCTGGATTGAAGCGGGCAATAGGTTGCGTTGGAACGCTCGGGCCGTAGTTACAGAAATAGTGCCACCTGGGCGCCTTACATTTAGATATGCCCTCGACCGCGCCTATTTCAGTTCCTTGACTTATGTGTGGGTGGATCGGGAATTCGGCTCAAGCGCCGCGTGGACATTAGTTAGAATTGGGCGTCGGATTGCTCTAGGGACACTTGATTACGCAATTGCATTTGTAAGACATGACCCATGGTTGTGGCATCGGGCGCGTCTACATTTTTCGTCCGCTCGAGGAACGTTTCACGGCTTGAAGCTGTCTTCTTTCGACAGATACTCGGACTATCAGATCGATGCATCGTCGAAGACCTCAATCTAGGTTGACCTATTCCAGTCATCGTGCGTGAAGCGGCGCGACAACATGCACCGGAGGTCCGCCCGCGATAACCCGGTGCTTCACGGTTCGTGGTGAATGTTCTGCCGTGATGCATGTTCATGCCGCTGTTCTGGCGGCATTGCGCAACAGGATACGCGTTTTGTAGTTGTCCGGGTTGGTGGATCCCCGCTCTGTTCGTTTGATGTGTTTGATGGCTGTGTTGTTTGCTTCTACTTTCGCCGTGGTCGCACCGGTGACGATGAGGACTTCGACTTCTTTCCACCACCCGCAGATCGTGCGCCAGAGCCGATTCGTTTCCGGCTGCGCGGCTCGTTCGACCAGTCCCTGTAGGCGGTCTTTCGCCGCGGCCGCGTCGGCAATCGACCAGGTGGCAAGCAGCGCCCGAAGCTGTTCTTTGACCAGCCACGCTGCGTGCAGCTTCCCGGTGGCTTCGTCGTTAGCGAACACGGTGCTGAGCCTGTTCCGTGCCCGGTCCGAGAGTGTATCGCCGCCATGCAGGAGCAGCCGCCGATTAGCGCCCCTCCATGAACACGGAGTGCCATCAAGGCTCGAAGCTCCTGACTCTTGATGAGTGCATAGAGAACATCCATCACAGCAGGGTTACGAGCCCTTCAGCTTTCAAGACACGGAATCCGTTTCATCATGAACCACGGAGAGCCGATTAACCCTGCAGCCCTCGGAGGCGCGGCGTGGGTGCGGTTTGGCAAATCGGCGCCGGCTCTTGGATCCAGGCGATCGGTTCTCGAAGGGTAGAGCTACTCACTCACCATCTTCGCGACCAAGCCGATCGCAGATCAGACACTACTTAGATACGAAGGGCTTGTTGAATCCCTTCCAAGAACCGCGCGGCCATTTCATCGGTCGTAAATTTCCTAGTGTTGCCTCTGCATGCCTGCTGCATCGCCCGTAATTTCTCGCGGTCGTTGAGTAGCTGTACTAACTCCTTTGCGTACATGCTCACTGAATCACCGGAAACAATGCATGTCTTGCCGTCTTCTAGGTACTCGAACTCCGGTCCGTGAAAAGGCCACGTAGTCGTAAGAATTGGGCGACCGGTTGCAAAACTATCGACCGCCACTAACCCTACTCGTCCGGGCATACAAATTACCTCGGATGCCGCTATCGCGAGGGCCTTTTCATGTCCAAAAAGTGGCCCCAAGTACCTAATCCAAGGCTCAGTTTCCTCGAGTCGCTGTACATACTCTCTAAGCGGCCCGTTACCCACAACAATTAGTCGAAAATCCTCCTCCGACTCGAAAGCAAGTCGGCAGGCCTCGAATAAAAAAGGGAGCCGCTTGAACTCGTCAAGCCCTCCAATAAATATCGCGGTGTGTTGAGCGAGTCCGCGCTCTCTGCGAAAATCTTCGATTTGGGTGGGCGATATGGCGGATGTGCTATTTACGAGTTCCGATGTATCTGTTGAGTTCTGCACGACGGTCGTCTGAGCGACAGGGTAGCCTGTGGAAACGACCGAATTGCGTGATCCTTCAGTGTAAGCAAAGAACCAGTCTGCAGCGTTGGTCAGCTTGGTCATCGTGAGTCTTCTGAGCCGGGATGGTCTGGTTACGAAATCCCGTCCATGCCCCCAGAGCGCAATTTTCCTACGTTTCCTGGGACGCAGAAGAAGCCAGTAGGCATCTAAGTTGCGACGCGCTTGTTCGAGAATGACGAGGTTTGCCGAATCGATCAGAGGTTGCACTTTGCGGAAAACAATGCGAAAATTTCCGACGCCTATTTCCTTTTGAGCAATTGGAACGATAAATTCAGCCTGCGCACCGTCCTGGCGAAGGTGTTGTTCTTCGTTTGCAACGCCCGCCGCAACCTGGATGTTAATTCCGCTTTCCAGGCCTAACTGAATTAATCTAAGGAAGAAAGGAACTCGATACTGTGGCACGTATTCTTGAAGTATTACTACTCGCATGTTTGTCATGCCGCCTCTTCGCCGTTCAATTGCTGGTCTCTCCGGTCAGATCACTATTAGATTTTGGCCGTCGTTAGCGAGATCAGCGAGAATCGAAACGACTCGCGGGAAATATATTGGAGGACTGCTCAGCAGGCTCTAAGATTGTTCTGCTGAACTCGTCGTTACGTCTTTGATCGTGCCCTCGGGAAATCGCCGGTTTGGACTTCGTCGCAGCCTTTGCGGGGGCTAGTTGCGCGGCTCCGTATGAATAGGAGTAGGAGTAGGCATCCGGCCCCCTAGCGGGAACGCGGTTCAGCACGACGCCCAGGAGCTTTGATCCGACCATTTTCAAGGCGCTCAAGGACTTTTCAAGATCGCGTCTCTTTAGTTTCTGTGTTCCGATCACAACAATCACGCCGCCAACATGCTGAGAGAGCACGGCTGCGTCAGTTACCGGCAAAAGCGGTGGTGCATCAACGACGATGGTATCGAACGCATGCTCGAGCCTAAGGATAAGGTGTTTCATCTCCTCAGAGCCCAAAAGCTCGCTCGGATTAGGTGGGATTTGGCCCGAAGCCAGAACAAAAAGATTGTCCTCCCCCCACGGTTGCAGCAAATCGTTGACGTCTGAGGATCCAATTAGAGCGGTGGTTAGCCCTAGACTGCCGTCCAGCCCCAAGTACTGATGAACCATTGGTAACCGAAGATCAGCATCAATGAGACATACCGTTTGCCCCGCCTGAGCTAGTGCGATGGCGAGGTTGGTGGCGGTCGTACTCTTTCCCTCGCCGGGCACCGACGAGGTCACGAGCACAGTTTTTGCCTGACCTGTTACATTGGCGAACTGGAGGTTGGTTCGAAGCTGGCGAAAGGACTCGGCACGGGGACTCTGAGCCGGTGCTTGCGTTAGAAGCGGTTTTCGCGTCGCCGACTGATTAAAGGAAATACCTCCTAAGACAGGAGCGTCTGTAATCAGTCGCAAGTCGGCTTCGCTCCGGACTCTGCTGTCCAAAGTGCCTCGCAACATCGCGACGGCGAGGCCAGCCCCGATGCCAAAAACAATCCCGAGGAGCAGATTTATTGAGGTCTTAGGTGCGGAGGGTTGTGCGGGGACAGTTGCCGGCGTAATTATCGAGAGGCTTACTGGCGAGCCACCGCCAGTCTTCGGACGTTCAAGCCTGTCTACCGCATTTATTAGGCTGTTTGCGACAGCTTGAGCGATTGCGGCCGCTTGAGCAGGAGAGCTATCGTTCACCGATATGTTTATCAAGACCGTGTTTAGATCAGTGCTGGCCCGAACGTTCGGTGCCATTGCCCCTGCGGTAGTACTGAGGCCGAGTGACGCAATGACTGGATCGAGAACGACCGGCGTGGTCACCGTCTTTACGTAGGACTGGACCCTTGCTTGGCTGAAGGTGTTGCCTTGCTGCATCTCCTGTACAGAACCGGAGTTCTGAATCGCCACGAATAATTGTGTCTCAGACGTGTACGTGGGTTTCGACAGCATTGACGCTGCCCCCGCAACTAGGAGGCCAGCGAGGGTCGCGGCGACGACGATGATCCAACTGCGGCGCAAGATGCGCATGTAATCGTGTAGGTCCAAGCCGGGGTCCCCCTGTGTCGGATGGCTGGCACGCCACCGGAACGGCGATATCGTTGCGGTCCGCTTAAGTGTACCTGCCCTCTTCGGACGGTAATCCGACCTGGTCGCTATTGCGAGCGTGGCGGTGCATGGTCGGTTGGAACGCGCCAATCGATCCTCGTTCGGGTGATTCGCTCATGAGTGTCAAAGTACGCGGACGAGGTGGCACTATTAAACCGACGGTTTGGTGATGAACATGTATGTCAACGGTACAGGTGCTGCGGAGCGTTAATCGCATCCACAACAAGGTCAAAGGCTGAGGCCGGCCCGTTCGTTCGCGGTCGGCTTTGGATGCGGAATAACGGCCGCCATGATTCGATTTATCCATCCGAACCTTCCGGCGCCGGGATTCGGCGAGTTTTGAAGTGACCTGACTGGCAACATCAGCAACGACCAAGGAGTGGAAATTGAGAGTTGCGATTGTTCACAGCTTCTATTCATCTAGAAGTCCAAGTGGTGAAAACATTGCCGTGGTGCAACAAGCCGAGGCCCTCCGACGGGCTGGATATACAGTTGAGGTTTTCGCGCAGCGGACAGACGAGCGGGAGTTGAGCAACCTCTACCCTCTGAAGGCGGCTTGGCACGTTGCGTCAGGTAAAGGCCCCAGACCAAGCCTGGATGAATTTGCGCCGGATATTGTTCACATTCACAATCTCTTTCCCAACTATGGAAAGGCTTGGATAAGAGACTCCACCGTGCCCGTTGTTGTATCTCTTCACAATTATCGGCCGCTTTGTAGCGCAGGGATTTTCTTCCGGAAGGGCCAGACCTGCACGGAATGCGTGGACAAAAGATCAAGTCTTCCGGCAGTGCTTCACGGATGCTACCGGGGTCGGCTGCAATCTGTTCCGGTAGCCATTGGTCAGCGCTTTGAGAAGGACCGGCTCCTAACTGGCGCGGATTCGGTTATTAGTCTTAGCACTCAAATGCGCTCATTCTATGAACGGGCTGGTGTGCCGACTGAGAAGGTTCACGTCCTTCCAAATTTCCTGCCATCGGACCTCGATTTAGGGGCGGGCGTTGGTGGCGACTACTGGTTGTATGCGGGCCGCCTGTCTGAAGAGAAGGGCATTTTGCCTCTTGTTTCGGAGTGGCCAGAGGGCCACCGACTCCTGGTTGTAGGGTCGGGGGAGCTGGAGCGCGAACTAACTGAGCTGAATCGC
Organism: Arthrobacter sp. 01T419; assembly: GCF_056398865.1. Taxonomy (NCBI): domain Bacteria; kingdom Bacillati; phylum Actinomycetota; class Actinomycetes; order Micrococcales; family Micrococcaceae; genus Arthrobacter; species Arthrobacter sp. 01T419. The sequence continues at coordinate 320,142 of NZ_JBFTQF010000002.1, read as the reverse complement.
AAGAACGTCGCGCTGGTTGGGCCCACGAATCGGGCAGGCCTGTTGGAATTGATGCGCGGGGCTATTGGACTTGTATTTCCTTCGAAATGTTATGAAGGATTTCCCATGGTTTACGTCGAAGCTTTATCTTCGGGTACTCCAGTCCTGACGTGGGAGCCATCCGTTGTGGCCTCCCTGGTCCGGGAAGAAGGAACCGGAATGATCGGCAATGATCGAGACTTAGAAACGACGCTTGGTATCGCCGCCGAGGAGTTCCCTAGCCTGCGGAACCGTTGCCGGCGCGCGTTTGATACTTCGTATACGGAGGATACCTGGATCGAACAGTTGGGACGAATCTACGCTGCGGCCGGAACAAAAGCCGGCTGACGGCCGAGACTTCGGCCTTCGCAGTCCCAGGAATTGTTGCGTGGCGCCTGTGGTGACGTCAGGTGGGTCCACGCGAGTGCCCTGAGCAACCTGGGGAGTCCGCCTCCATGTGGATCCGCATTGCTGAAGTCAGGACCGTTGGCGGTGATGGCCGGTCAATCTGTCCGGGTACTGGGAATCCGCGCGTATTCGGTAGCGATCCTTGCACCTGATCTCCTACCGCGTATCCAGATCCTCAAACACCAGGAACGTCTGAGTGTCCTGCACGCCCGGCATTGACTGCAACCGGTCGAAGATGACCCTACGCAGATGAATGTTGTCGGTGGCGCGGACCAGCAGGATGACGTCGAAATCGCCGCCCACCAAGGCAATATGCTGCACCTCTGGAATGAGCCGAAGCTCTTCCCGAAGCTCGCGCCAGGAGTGCTGCTGAACCTTGAGCGTCACGTAGGCCGATGACTTCAAGCCGGCCTTGATGGGGTCCACCAGCGCTGTGAACTTCGTAAGCACGCCTTCGCCCGTCAGACGGGAAATTCTCGAGTACGCGTGCGCCCTGCTGATATGGACGTTCTCCGCCACCTGGGTGACCGACATCCTTCCGTCCCGCGTCAGCTCGGCAATGATGTCCCTGTCCACTTGGTCCAGGGGTACCTCCACTTGATCCGCTTCGGCCTCGGCCATCGCATCTCCAATTCGTCCACAGCGTGGGCCAGTTATCCAGCTCACATTTGCAATTTGTCTTTCAGGTTAGACGTTTCCGGCAAGCTTTTCCATGATTCTGCCCAGAGCTGGATACGAAACTTCGCTAGGGAACATACTGGTGACAAATAGTGGATACAGAAGGACGGACCAATGACGATCTCCGCAGACCACGAGGCCCAGGGTCTGGCTGACGCTCGGCCGGACGACCTGGAAGCAAACGACCAAGCTTCCGAAGTGCGGCGCAAGTTCGGAATCAGCGTGGAAGACTACATGCTGCCGGCCCGCCATCAGATCCAAATGGTGGACCCTTCGGGCACGCTCAAGCCCGAAGCTGAGCAGGGCACTGAACCCGGCCACGAATATCCCATCCCCGGCGACTCCGAACTTATGGCAGCGTACGAACAGCTCGTCGTCGGGCGCCGCGTCAATGACCAGAACTCCGCCCTCGTCCGGCAGGGCCGCATGGCCGTCTACCCGTCCAGCCACGGCCAGGAGGCGTGCCAGGTGGCCGCTGCCCTGTGCCTTCGCGAAGGCGACTGGCTGTTCCCCACCTACCGTGACGCCGTCGCCGTCATGTCCCGGGGAGTTGACCCCGTGGAGACTATGACGATCTTCCGCGGTGACTGGCACGGCGGTTACGACCCCACCAAACACAAGGTTGGCATCCAGTGCACTCCGCTGACCACCCAGCTGCTGCACGCCGTCGGGGTTGCCCATGCCGCCAAGCTGCGCGGCGAGGATACCGTTGTGCTGGCGATGTGCGGTGACGGTGCCACCAGCGAAGGGGACTTCCATGAGGCACTCAACTTCGCAGCCGTCTTCCACCTTCCCGTGATTTTCTTTGTCCAGAACAACAAGTACGCCATCTCAGTGCCCCTGAGCCACCAGTCCGTGGCGCCCTCGCTGGCGCACAAGGCCGTGGGGTATGGCATGGCCGGTGAGCGTGTTGACGGCAATGACCTCGTCGCGCTACTCGCGGTGCTGGACCGCGCTGTGAAATTGGCACGCGAAGGTTCCGGCCCGCTCCTGATCGAGGCCCACACCTACCGCATGCAGGCCCACACGAACGCTGACGACGCCACCCGCTACCGGGAGGACAGTGAAGTGGCCGAATGGACTGCCAAGGATCCCATCAGCCGCATGACCTCGTATCTCACCGGCCGTGGACTGCTCGACGACGACGGTTCCAGTCGGATTGCGGCCAAGGCCGAGGAAGTTGCCGCGCAGCTTCGCGAAGGCCTGGGGGAGGACGTCCCGGTAGACCCGCAGAACCTCTTCCGCTACGTCTTCTCCACCCCCACTCCGCAGCTGAAGGAGCAGTCAGCCATGCTCGCCGATGAACTCGCCCGTGAAGCATCCAGCCAGGAGGCAGGCAAATGAGCCCCGCCGTCACCACATCCTCCGAGGCCACCGAGCGCGCGGCAACAGGCGACGTCAGCTCCGCCACCGCCAGCGCGGCAGCCAGCGCAGCAGCAGTCGCCGAAGCCTCCGGCCCCCAGACCATCACTATGGCCAAGGCACTCAACACCGCGATGGCGGACGCCATGGAAGCTGACTCGTCCGTTCTGGTGTTCGGCGAAGACGTTGGCCGCTTGGGCGGCGTCTTCCGCATCACCGATGGCCTCATGGCCACCTTCGGTGAGCAGCGGTGCTTCGACACCCCGCTTGCCGAGTCCGGCATTGTAGGCATGGCCGTGGGTATGGCCATGAACGGAATGCGTCCGGTGATCGAGATGCAGTTCGACGCCTTCGCCTACCCGGCCTTCGAACAGATCGTCAGCCACGTGGCCAAGATGCACAATCGCACCAAAGGCGCCGTCAAGCTGCCCATGGTCATCCGTGTCCCCTACGCCGGCGGGATCGGCGGCGTGGAGCACCACTGCGACTCTTCCGAGTCTTACTACGCCCATACGGCAGGCTTGAAGGTATACACCCCGGCCACCGTGGCCGACGGCTACCGCATGCTCCGCGAGGCCATCGATTCCGACGATCCCGTGATGTTCATGGAGCCCAAGAAGCTCTACTGGTCCAAAGACCAAGTGGACCTGGGCGCCCTGCGCGCCGAGCACGCCTCGAACGCTGCGACAGGATCCAGCAGCGAGGGGCGCGCCGCCGTCGCGCGTCCCGGAACTGACGCGACGCTCATCGCCTACGGCCCCTCGGTCCCGACGGCGCTAGCCGCCGCGGCTGCAGCCGCTGAAGAAGGCCGCTCCCTTGAAGTGATCGATGTCCGCTCGATTGTGCCCTTCGACGACGAAACCGTGTGCGCCTCCGTGCGCAAGACCGGCCGAGCGGTTGTCATCGCTGAGGCTCACGGCTTTGCCTCCGTGTCCTCCGAAATTGTGGCCCGCGTGCAGGAACGCTGCTTCCACTACTTGGCCGCGCCCATCCGTCGGGTCACCGGCTTCGACGTCCCGTACCCGGCTCCTAAGCTGGAGCACTACTACTTGCCAAGCGTCGACCGCATCCTCGACGCCGTTGACGACCTTCAATGGGAGAACTGACCATGAGCTCAGAAATGCAGGTGTTCCTGCTTCCGGACCTGGGGGAGGGCCTTACCGAGGCCGAACTCGTCAACTGGCTCGTGGCCGTGGGCGACGAGATCCGCGTGGACCAGCCGATCGCCGAAGTTGAGACTGCGAAGTCCATGGTTGAAGTGCCCTCGCCGTACGCGGGCATCGTCGCCGTGCTCCACGGCGAAGCCGGTCAAACGCTCGACGTCGGGAAGCCGCTGATCTCTGTGGCTCCCGTTGGTGCTTCGGTTGCGGCTGAGCCCGAGGCTTCGTCAGCTTCGGCGGACGATGCCGCTGCGGCTCCGCCTGCCGCCTCGCGTGCTCTTTCTGCCGCTCCTTCCGCAGCTGCCGAGGCGTACCGGACCGAGGAAAAGGCAGGATCCGGGAACGTGCTCATTGGCTATGGCACATCCGGGGGCGGCGAGGCTCGGCGTAGCCGGCCGCGGAAGGCTTCCGCTTCTGCTGTTGCCGTAGCGTCGGCGCCTGACTTTGGTGAGCTCTCGCTGTCCCGGACCCGGATCCCTGGGAAGCTGTCTGCCGTGATTTCCCCGTTGGTGCGCAAGATGGCTCGGGACCATGGGGTTTCGCTGGACGCCGTGCCTGGTTCGGGGGAGAGCGGGCTTATCCTGCGACGGGATGTTGAGGCTGCCATTGGTGGTGCCGTGCGCGAGACCGTGCCTGTGGAGGTGCCTGCCGTGGCAGAGACTGCCACCGGTGTCCAGGATGCGCGAACCGGCCTATCCATCGCCTCCCGTACTCCGGTCCGCGGAGTCCGCAAAGCTGTTGCTGCGAACATGACTCGCAGCCGGTCCGAGATCCCTGAGGCAACTGTCTGGGTGGACGTTGACGCAACTGCGCTGTTGGAGATGCGTGCAGAACTCAAGAAGCGGGATCCGCATGGCGCTCCTGGACTGCTTGCGTTCATCGCCCGTTTTGTCACAGCTGGGCTAAAAAGATTCCCGGAACTCAACACTCGGATCGTCACCACCGAGGACACTGCGGGCGGGGAGATGCAAGAGATCATCGCTTTCGATGGCGTCAATCTTGGCTTTGCTGCCCAGACAGACCGTGGACTCGTGGTTCCCTCAGTCCGCAACGCCCATCTGTTGAGCGCTCGCGAACTGGACGCGGAGATCCGCCGGCTCACCGCCGTCGCGCGTGACGGCAAGGCAACTCCAACTGAATTGGCCAGCGGTACCTTCACGCTGAACAACTACGGAGTATTCGGCGTTGACGGTTCAGCAGCGATCATCAACTATCCCGAGGTAGCGATGCTTGGCGTGGGCCGCATTATCGACAAGCCTTGGGTAGTGGACGGACAGCTGGCCGTCCGCAAGGTCACCGAGCTGACACTCGCGTTCGATCACAGGGTGTGCGATGGCGAGACCGCTGCCGGGTTCCTGCGGTATGTCGCGGACGCGATCGAGAACCCCGGGACGGTGCTCGCGGACTTGTAGGCCGAAATTTCCGCAGCAACGATCAGTAGTCGATCGGTGTTGGCGTTTGGGTGATTCAAATAGCAGTGGGGCCTCGCATTATGCGGGGCCCCACTTGTCGATGTTCGATTAGTGCCCGAGTTTCCCGGGCCAGCCAATATTTCTAGCCTGCTCCTGTTCGGGCTGCTGAGCGCAGCCCCCGGATTCGCTGGCCACCCTTTTGCAAACATGTAGGCGATCAAGCCGATAAGGGGAGCGAAGACGATGACAATTGCCCACGCGAGGCGGGTCAACCCGGTCAACTCCTTGTCGGTGAGAGCCAGTACAAGCACTACGATCTGAGCGATGATCAAGACCATGACCGGCAGAGCCGCAACGAGCATCAGCCCGATCGATGGCTGAAGATCAGCGGCCTTGTCTGGCCCAACTACGAATTCCTGGCCCGCATGCCACTGAGGGTGGCTGCATATCCACTCAATTTCGCGGCGATCACCACTCAATTCAAGCAAACGGCCACCTATCGGTCTTCTTCGGCCATAGCTTCGTCGTGGGGGATGCACCCCGTCCCCCCGGATGGCACGCCCGAAATGTCAGCCCCCCTGAAATACCGGGCGTGAGACTTTGCCTTTCGGCCCGGCTAAGTCTGTGGCCGGCCAAGCCGTCTTGGCCGGCCACACCATGCGCCAGGGGGACAGGCAGTCGAACTCTGCTAAGGCAAAGCGGGAGGAAGCTTTAGATTCCGACTGAAATCCGGAAACGGAGAAGGGTGGGCGGCTCTGCCAGAGCCGCCCACCCTTCAAACAGTTTCCTCCATTCGTCCCTTAGCTGATTTTCACAGCTGGGAGAGGATCGGGAACGGATGTTCCAACAGACAGTGACGTGAGCAGAACTGCAATGTTCATTACCAATGCGGCCAGGCTGACTAAGAGTGCTATGCGGTACCCGCGCTGACCGGTGCCGCGCTGACCGGCAAGAGCCCATACCAGCGCAATCACGGACAGCGCAGCCCCCAGAAGCGGTTGCAGGACTGCCAAGAGCCCGCCAATGACCCCGACAATTACGCACAGGCGGGACAACAGGACACCGCTTTCGGTACCGTTCACGTTCGTGATCATTTTGAAACTCCTGTCCTAATAGATTCCGCATCCCTGGTCGACACCGTAGGATCCGCTGGTGTAGCCAAGAACCCGAAGGCACGGCAGTTGCTCTTGGACGTTCCAGCCCCCGGCTCCGTAGACAAACTTGTGCTGCGTCCACGACCGTCCCTGGTTAGAAACGATTCCCGCGCCACCGCCAGTGCGCCCAGGGTGACTCCATCCAATCCAATAAGTCTCTGCGAAGGAACTGTCTTCCCACGCACTGGAGATGTAGCTCCCTGAGGAGCAATATCCCCCATTGAGCTGCAGTCTCCAAAGATGTGCACCCCAAAGATTTGTTCCATAGCGGTAGCCTGTCCCGACCCAGCAACCCACTGCGGAAACCTGGTACGTACTCGTTGGCGTCATCCCTTTTGCCGCAGATAGTTTCGCTGCGTCGTCAAGCGGTGTAAAAGAGGTCTCCGTCACCGTGCGGTCGACCGTGGCATAGGCCTTGAAAATTGCGCGGCCATCGTCCGATAGCCCAGCAAGATATCGCGCTGGATCAGCGGACCCAAGAAGGTCCTCCGAAATCTGCAACGCTGTCTGCTCATTGATGGTGGACTGGACGACGCGACTGGTATCGACATTTACGAGCTGATCTTCCAGCTCCCGGGGTGCCGTGTCAGTTTGCGCGATACTCGCGTAGGCCGGTGCGGCCATAATGAGGCCTGCCATCAAAGAGAGACATACAAGGGCAGGGGCAAAAATATGTAGTCTTCGCAATTGAAGCTCCTATTCATATTTTGCCCCCCCGAGCGCGACTGACGTCGTGCGCCACAGCCTACGACGTTTTCGCCATTGCCGGAAGGGATTTGCGTGCCCTGCGCCGCTCACACCCCCAACACCGCATCCTGGGCTCTGTCCGCAGCGTGAACGTGTCTTACGAACGGGTCCGGCGCCGCAACGGCCACCCACTCAACGAACTGGCCGCGGTATCGCTGACAGGCACTAGGAGCAGGCGGGCAGCAAGTCGATGAGCCCGAGCGCTGTGCCAATGAAACCGTTGGCAGCATCTACCGGGATGCTCTTCCCGCTGAGCGCGCTGACTTGATTGACAAATCTGCGGAGTTCCAATTCAGCTTTAGCGTTGTGGTTTGACGACGTTCCACTGATGTATTCTGCGGCCTTTTCGAGCGTCTTCTGCAGCGAAGTCACGACTCCCTTGTCTAGCTGGAGTGCAGCCATGTCGTCATTGATTGCAGCGATGTAACTCAGTGGATGGTAAGGGCTGAGCTGGAAGTAGGGAAAATCCGAGTACAGGGAGACGTCCCGGTGGGTGGATGGGTTGAACAGCAAAATGCTGGTCTGCGCCTGCTCCGCCGCGCGGAAAACGCTAGGACTGGAGGGCAGGCTGGTGTCGGAGAACATGGTGCGGTCGGCGTTGACCAGGACGAACTGGGCCTGGCTGAGATCCAGACCGAACAGCTTCTTGCCAGTGACGGCCGGCGCCCCAGCCGTCACGGTATAGGAGTCTTCCACGAACGTTGTGCCGTCATCATTGAACACAGTGATCCCCGAACCCGGTCCCGACATGCCGGTGCATTGATCGCCGACTTCGACAATTAACCGGTCGAGCGGTCCGTACGAGGCATCGTGGTCCATGTTCCAAACGGCCCCGACCCGGGGGCCAGGTCCGGATTGAACTGATAAATTGGGTATCTGCTTAGCTGAAGTAAGCTTGCCGCATGGCGGATTTGGTACCGCAAAGCCACGTGCGGGCGTGGACTACCCCAAGACGTTTGGGCAGTTCCAGGACTGGTTCAGCACCGATGGCGCCTGTCTGGAATACTTGGCCAAGCTGCGATGACCGGACGGTTTTGTCTGCCCGAGATGCGGAGCGGCGACTACTGGCGCACGGGTGCCGGGATCTGGATGTGCCGGGGATGTTCGCGTCGGACGTCTGCGGCGCTTCGCCGACCTCGGCTACAAGCACGAACACTTCACCCAGCTCGGATCCGACATCCCCGCACACGTCAAGTGCACGAACAGTGATCCCGCTCCACTGAAGAGCCTGGTGAGTTCCGCATTTGCGGAGTGACTTCAAGCAGATGCTCAGTTCCTGGGTACACGATCGGTCCCGTTGTCGCGCCAAGCACCGGGTAGTACTTGGCAGCCTCGGTCAGAAACTCCTCAGTCGGCGGTGACTTAGTTCCAGCGGTGTCCCCCGTGATGGGTGTCGGCGTTGTCGTGATGGGTGTCGGCGTTGTCGTGATGGGTGTCGTCGTTGGCGTCATGCGTGGTGGGTGCGGCGATGGGCGTGACTGTGATCGGTCCGGCCCCCTGACTTACACCGGATTCGTTTCCAGCTAGGACTCGATAGGTTTGTGGTGCTCCGTTGACGAGTCCTGTGGCTTGCCACGTGAGCGCAGTTTGGCCGGGTGCGGAAGGGAGCACGGCAAGCAAAGCTGTGCCTGCACCGTTTTCGACGATGTAGTAGTTCGCCGAGTGGTTGCTGGGTGCTGTCCAATTCAAGGTGACTTGTCCGTCTCCGGGCAATGCTCGTAAGTTCAACGGTGCTCCTGGGATTGCTTGTGGAGTGGCGGTCACCTGGAGCGTGCCGGTCGCGAGTCCGGACAAGCCGCTGGCTGTTCGTGTCCGGAGTTTGATGTCTCGGGGACCGGCGCTCGTGAAGGTTGTCGACACTATGGGGCTGGTTGTTGTCTGGTCGTAGCTTCCTGACGGGGTGCCCGTTCCGAAGTTCCAGTCATAGGCGACAACCGGGTCATCAGGGTTGGAGGAGGTGCCTGCTGCGCTCAGCTTGACGGGTGAACCAACAGTGGCTGAGATTGGGAGCGTTAGCCCTGCAACCGGAGCATTTCCCGCTTGAACGATAACCGATTTCAAGCTCGTGATGAAGTCGCTCGTCGTGGCCGCTTGCGTGACGGTGCCGCCCGTTGCCTGGGACAGGGCTGTCATAAATGAGACGGCGGCGGGGTCTCCTCTGAGCGGGACGCTGTAGACCTGTGCCGGATCGACCGCGAACGCCTTGGCCGTGACACTGGCGAGGGTATTTCCGGTGACCGGCTCTGGATCCTTGCCGGGTGCGTCCCCGATAACGATCACGGCTTTCTTGACACCAGCCCTCCAAGGCAGGTTAAGGGCAGTCATTACACCGGAGTACATGCTTTCCGGTGTGTCACCTCCCCCCGCGGCGATGATGCTGTTGACGCCAGTGGTGAAGCTTGTCAGGTCAGTTGTGAACGGCACGTCGAGTCTGGATTGATAGGCGCTGCCATTGGCCGGATCGTCTTTGTAGTCAACCAATGCCAGGCGGTAGCTCGACGTTGTGGTGGAGATCGTGTTGGCGAGCTGGACAACGCTGTTCTGGACGCCTGCAATTTCCCCGCCCATTGATCCGGTCGAGTCAATAACAAATACCAAGTCGATGGGCGTGGAACTGGTTGGTTTAGGCGTCGTCAGGTTCATCGCGAAGGCTAGCCGGTCGGCAGCTATCAGGGTGTCTTTGGCATCTTTGTAACTGAGATGCGTCGCCGCCGGGTTTCCGGTAACCGTAATTTCCCCATAGATCTGACTCAAGCTCCTGGCGTACGTCGTAACGTTCGCAATTGAACTAACCAGAGAATTTGCATTGCACACAGGATCGAATCCGTGACAGTAGGAGAACACGGGAGCACCAATGATGTCGCGCCATACCTTCGGCAAGCCGAAGGACGTACTGAATACGTAGGGAAATTTATCGAGGCTGGTACTGAATGTCCCTCGAGGCCCAAAAATTCCGTCATGGTAGGGATCAAAGAAGCCAATATCTGAGCCCGTGTCGGCTGCATTGAATTTCGGGTCGCCGAAGAGCGCCACTGCCGTGACCATAGCTTTCAGGTCGGGAGATATGCTTTCGAGGGCGTTTCCGACCGCCTCCGCTCCCTGAGAGTACCCAGACAGAATGAAGTGGGTGCCGGGGCAAGTCGCGTGGACCGCAGTCATCACGTCGATCGTGTCTTTGGAGCCCGCTCCGACTGAAGAATCGTAAGAGTTGAAGGCGACGTGCCCGAGCTTGGCAAGGACGTTGGCACTACTTGCTGGGTCGGGGGGGTTCATTGGGACCGCAGGATAGACGACTCCGTGGACGGACATGCTCGACCCACTTGCTATGACCTTGGCAAGGAGGTTCTGATAAACATCGAAGACCTCGTCGCCCATTCCGTAATGACCGCTGGCGTAACTAGGGACCGGGTTCTCTCCCGAGCCACGAGCACCTATGAACTCGTATGTGGGGCAGGGAATCGCTGCTTCGGCCGTTTGCGCCGGGATTGGAGCAAACGTAAGTGCAATGGTTGAAAGGGCCGATAAAACCAGAGTAATTGTCCTCGGGTGCCCGGTCATCATATTTTCCCTGTCGTTGAAATCTTGGCCCAACTATGACGTGGTCTGCCCCCAACCGCTCCGGCGAACGGCGTGAAGTAGATCAGGGGTTGAACGCAAAGAGCGTACCTACGCGGGCTGATCAGGGCATGAGTGGAAATTACTCGTCTAATTTTCTGGGGCGAGCGTTCGCTGTGTGTGACTACCTGTGCTGTTACTGCAAGGAAGGGAGCTACCTGCAAGCGCGATCGGCCCGACGGTCCCTGGCGGTCTGACGCCGAACGAGCATGGGAAGACTCCTTTCAGCCTGTCTTGTGTAGCCGCCCGCCGGGTGCACGCTAGGAAATGACCGCGGCAAACCAGGTGCGCAGCGGAACGCGGATCCGGTCAAAAATGGTTCCGGCTGTCATCGATGTCAGCCGTGAGCATCCCTGGCACATCAGAGCCCAGCACCCGTACGCCAGTACTCGCGGACGCCGCATTTGGGCAGAGAAATCCATCCGGCCAGCACAGTTTTGCTAGGTATTCCCACAGGCGTCGTCGGTATTGAGCCAGTCCTGAAATTGTCCCCAAAGGTATTGGGATGGTCCATTCCTGCGCACGGCATCCGCGGCAGGAATCGGTCATACGCCGGTCTACTTCAGCTAAGCAGATACCCAATACTGATAAACGAAGCGGACCGGAGTGTCAGGAGAAAGTACTCGTTGTTGCCGGCGTCGGGTGCCAGCCAGAGGTGGCAAGCTGATTCACATCGGAACTTTGAACACCGCCCACGTACCCCCTACTGCAGCTTGAACAAATTGTGCGTCGCTGGTCCTTCCAGCAGCTTTCCCGCGGCCGAGTAGCGCGAGCCGTGCAGGGGGCAGTCCCAGGACTTCTCGGCGTCGTTCCAGTGCAAGATGCCGCCCAGGTGCGCGCATTCCGCGGACACCCTGCACACCACGCCGTCTACCGTGCAGACCGCCGCAGGTTTCCCGTGGAAAAGCCCTGTGACGCCCGCGCCCTCGGCGGGGCTGGTTTCTTCCGTGATGGGTGGCTTCTCCTTCAGGGCAGCCTTGTCCCCGAAATTCTGCCGTTGTGTCTCGAGATTGAACGATATTGCCGACGCTGCCCCGCGGGGACCCGTGGTCCGGCGGTGGATGGTCCGTGCCCACGGGAGTTGCCCGCTTCCCGTGATGTCCGAAACCACGTCGAGCGCCGCCGCGACACCATTGGTCATGCCCCACTTGTTGTAGCCGGTGCCGAACAGGATCTTGCCCCGGCCGCGCGGGAACCTGCCAAAGAACGGCATGAGATTGGTGGCCTGGTAGTCCTGGGCCGACCACGTGTGCGTCACCTCAGCGCCCGGGTAGTGACGCTCGGCCCAGGCGAGCATCTCGTCCACATGGGCCTGCATTGACGGCGCCCGGCCGCCCGCGTGCCCGAACCCGCCCACCAAAAGCAAGCTCCCGCCGTCGGGCACTGGATAGTCCCGCAGAGAGCGGGTGGGTGGCTCGGCCGAAAGATACATTCCCGGCGGCGGGCTCATGCCGTCCGGAAGCCGAAGGGCAGCGGCATAGGAGCGATTCGGCCGCAGCTTGGCGAAGTAAAGACCACGGTTCAAGATGGGTGTCCCGGTGGCAAGAACTACGTTGCGAGCGGTGACCTCGCCCTTCCGGGTGACCACTGTCAGCGGATCGCCGTTGCGGACGTTCATGACCCGCACGCCCTCCACGATGCTCCCGCCGGCAGCCCGAACATCCTTAGATAGCGCGTCCAGCACGTCCATGGGGTTGAACTGGGCCTGCTTCGCGAGCCGCAGGGCGTCGTCGACGTCGAACGGCAGCCCCGTCTCCCGGGTGGACTTGACGTTGAGTCCGGCAGCCCGGGCCACGAAGGCTTCCGCGCGGAGCCGATCCGCGCCGGCCGGGGTGGTGGCGAACGTGTACGCATCCCGATACTGGAACGGCACACCCCGCCCCTCAAAGTACTCAAGCAGCCACTTCTGCCCCGCCCTGTTCGCGTCAACATAGGCACGGACCACGTCCACGGGATACTGGTTACGCAGCGCAGACAGGGTGGTGCCCTGCAGCAAGCTCAACTTGGCCGTGGTGTTTCCGGTATTGACCGCGCCGATATGTCGGGCTTCGAGAACCAGCACGTTGCTCCCGGTCCGCGCCAGCATGAGCGCTGTCACGAGGCCCGTGATTCCGGCTCCGACCACCACGGCGTCGTAACTGTTCCCGGGCGTGAATTCATCGGGGCTGGTAGCGACTGCGGAGTCCGTGTCCGGCCCGCGCGCGTGTAGCCACAGAGAAGTCATGACGGTCCCACTTCCCTTCAACCGGGGCACGGCCCACACCGGAGTTAGCGCGGCGGCGGCCCGGTAGTGCCAGCGAAGCAGAAGGCCACGAGAGAAGCAAGGGGTGCGCGCCGACGTCGCGGGTTGCCTGTGCCGAGTTCACGCAAAAGGGCCCTGACAGACAGGTCTGTCTTGTGGGTGTGAGAGTAGGATTGCTATCGCGATGAGTACCCCAGATGCCTCGGATGCACCCGGTTCGTCCTCCATGCCAGCCGGACAAACGACCACCCGTGATGACGCGGTGGATCGCATCTTGGACGCCGCCTACGAACTGTTCTCGCGGCGCGGGATCCGCGCTGTCGGGGTCGATCAGCTCATCGAGCGTTCAGGAGTAGCCAAGGCGACCTTCTACCGACACTTTCCGTCCAAGGACGAGCTGGTTCTTGCCTTCCTCGCGCTTCGCGACCAGATCTGGACCGTGGACTTGATCATCTCCGACGCCCGGAGCCGGGGAAACACCGCCGAGGAGCAGTTGCTCGCCATCTTCGACGTGTTCGGTGACTGGTTCCAGCGGGAGGATTTTGAGGCGTGTTCGTTCATCAACGTCCTGCTTGAAATGGGGCGTGAACATCCGCTGGGGAAAGCCAGCATCGGCTACCTCGCCAGGATCAGGGGACACATCCAGGAGTTGGCAGAGGAAGCCGGATTGCAGCGCACCGAGGAATTCGCACGCTCCTGGCACATCCTGATGAAAGGCTCCATCATCGCGGCCACAGAAGGAGACGTCCTGGCGTCCAAGCGCGCCCAGCAGATGGCCGCTTGGCTGATAGACCAACATCGAGGCCCGGACCGCCGCGTAACTTCCTGAGGCGCCTCTCTTCTGAAGCGCCAGGTCTGTCAGGTCAGGTTCAACCAGGTCCGCAGGGTCCTGCCGTGACCGCCGGGGGAGGCGAGATGCCTGGCACGCCCACCCCATTTGGCCCATTCGCGGGGCTGGACCGAGGGCCGCCCAAGGCGAAAACCCTGTCCGACGGTCACTCCCAAGCCTTTAAGAGTGGCAAGTTCGGCCTCGGTTTCGATGCGTTGGGCGGTCAGGACCGCACCGATCTTCCGCGCGAACCCGACCTCCGCCTCCACGAGTTCCTGCCGGAGGGGATCCCGGTTGAGAGCTGCAGTCAGATTCCAATCCAGCTTGATCATCTCCGGCTTGAGCCGAAGAATATGGCTGGCCCCGGGGAAGAAGGAACCGGTGTTTTCGATGGACAGGCGCATGCCGGCGCTGCGCAGCGGCGCCACCGCCGCGTCGAGCGAATCGGCCTGGTCCGGGGGAAACTTCCCGGAGACTTCAAGGATCACTCGTGCGGGCGCCACCGGAGTTTGCTCGAAAAGCACGGGAAGGCGCGGATCCAGGCAGACCGCCTCGGAAAGCTTCAACGCCACGAAAAGGTGGGGCGGCAGATCCAGCGCGGCCTTGAGCCCGGACTCCAATGCCGCGAATTCAAGATCCGTTCGGAGTCCCTTGTCCTCGGCTTCCGCGAACCAGTATTCGGCAGGGTCCCCGCTGTCGCTGACGAAGCGGGCCAAAGCCTCGGCGCCGACGACGATGCCAGTGGTGAGGTCGAAAACGGGCTGGAAGGCGGTCATCAGCATCCGGTCCCTGAGGACCGCCTCGAGCCGTGGGCTGCTGGGGCGCTGGCTGCTTGGGGCGCCTTGCGGGGTCGGGTTGTCTTGCGGGGCCGGGTCGTCTTGCGGGGCCGGGTCGTCTTGCGGGGCCGGGTCGTCTTGCGGGGCCGGGTCAGGCTGGCCTGCCTGTTCCGACCTGAGCGAAGTCAAGTGCGCCAACAGCGCCTCTTCCGGACGCCCAGGGTGGGCAGCAATGTGCTGGCGAAGTTGCTCGCGCACCGCATCCGTTGCCTGCGAAGAGTCCGACAAGACCTCATCGATGATTTCCAGGACCTGGCGGCGCAGCCCACGCAACTGCTTGACGGGCGGCTCCACAGTCTCCGGACTGGCCCGCATCCCGGCGTTGTTCAAAGACGGTTTCCGCTTCGACATGAAATTATTCCTTTGCGTTTAGCTCCGGCTGAGCCCGGGACCTGCAAACAAAAGGAATAATACAGCTAAACAAACCGGACGGCCCGGATTGAAACGAAATCTTCATTGGGATGTAACGTGCGGTGCGCACGGGAAGCAGTTACGCCCTTCCGTGTTCTGTCCCGGAATTTTCCGCGCCTGACAGAAGCGCGTAATATCCCGGAACCCACTGCGGAAGACCGTTGGCGTTCATCGGGACCACTTCGATGTTAACCGGGCCGTCCGCAATCAACTGCCAGTCCGAGTCCGAAAATACGCCATGCCGTTCCCTTGCACCGAAATGCCCGGGCCGGGGAAGGTTCTCCAAGGCGCGCCGCAGCTGCAGGGGCATGCTTTGCCGGGTGGCGCCGAGCTCGGTCAGGTAACCGAGGCTATTTCCGCGGAAGTTGGTTTCGGCCAGTAACACCCGGCCTCTGTTCCCGATGAGCTTTCGCAGGTTGGCAGCCATGGCGGCCTGCTTGCCGGGTTTCAGGACGTGGAAGACTCCGCGGACAAAGACATTGGCCGGCCCCAGCCGCTCCAACAGGAGCTCTCCGGCACCTGCCGCCGAAGCATCCAGAACCATGAAGTCGGCATTTTGGATGCCTGCTGCTTCCTTGCCCGCCATCTCGATCGCCCCCTTGGATACGTCGATCCCGAGAACTCGTGGAAACAGGCCGGCAAGCCAGCGGGTGTGCGTTCCGTTGCCACACCCGACGTCAACTACCGGGAGAGCTGGATCGAAGTGAGCTGCAATTGCGTCGGAGTACTGCGCACGCTCGGCCGAAGAGTCGGAGTCCCAAAGCACGTCTCCGGAACGGCCGGTAGTGCGGATTCCGCGCCAGTATCCTTCCCACGCGGCGTCCGGGTTTCGCGGTGCCCGGGAAGCGAGGCGGACTACTGTGGGGACAAGCAGCATCTGGTCCCAAAGCTTCGACATGCGCTAACTCTACAGATGCCGCGCGGGCTGGCGGAGTTGATACGGTATTTCCGCGGCCGGTACCGGATACCCGTAAAAGTAGCCTTGCCCGTAAAGGCAACCCATGGCCCGCAGCTGGGCCGCCTGCTCGGCGGTTTCGATGCCTTCCACGGTCGCGTTGAGCCCCGCAGCGAAAATCAGCTGCAGAATGGCCGAAACGAAGTTTTGCTGCCGGGGGTCCGATTCCATGTCCTTGATGAGGGACTGATCGACCTTCACTGTGTCTGCCGGAAGCGACCGAAGGTAGCTGATGGACGAATAGCCGGTACCGAAGTCGTCAATTTGCAGCCCGACGCCGAGCTCCCGGAGCCTGCTCAGGACTTGTTCCTGTCCGGTTCCCCGGGACATCAATACGGTCTCGGTGATCTCCAGGACCAGACGCCGCGGATCCACGTCATACCTGGCCAGTGTGTCGCTGATGTCCTCCAGCAAGTCGGTTCGAAGTAGTTCGGCGGCAGAGAGATTGATGTGCAGACAAAAGTCTGTCAGGTCCGGGTCGGTTTGGTTCCAGCGCCCCATTTGGGCGAGACCTTCATGCAGCACCCACCGTCCCAGCTCAAAGATCAAGCCGGTTTCTTCCGCGATGCCAATGAAGCTGCCCGGCATAATGGTTCCGCGGACGGGGTGATGCCATCGGAGGAGTGCTTCGATGCCGATGACGCGGCCGGAAGCCAATTCGACCACCGGCTGATACAGCAGCGCCAGTTCCCCTCCGGCAACGGCGGTGCGTAGTTCGGCGGTTATTCGCGACCGTTCCTGGACTGCGTCTAGCATCTCCGGGTGGAAGAGCTGGACATTGTTGCGGCCCCGCGCCTTTGCCTGGTACATGGCTATGTCGGCATCGCGCATCAGCGCCTCCGCCCGGTACCCCGGCTTGCCGACGCAAACGCCGATGCTCGCCATCGCCCAAACCGTTTCTATCCCGATAAACATGCTGTCCTGCAGATACTCCGATGCGCGGTACGCAATTCGAATGATCTCCTCTTCCGTGGCCGCGGTAATGAGGATGGCAAACTCATCCCCGCCCAGGCGGGCCACAGTATCCTGTGGCCTGACGGCTGAGCGGAGACGTTTGGCAACCTCCACCAGCACGGCGTCACCGGCGCTATGGCCCAGGATGTCATTGACGGCCTTGAATGAGTCCAGGTCCAGGAGCAACACGGCCGGGGCTCTTCCGCCGTCCGTGCAGGACAGGATCGCTTCCTGGATCCGCTCGGTAAGCAGCGTCCTGTTTGCAAGTCCGGTGAGGGCATCTGTCTTGGCCATCTGTTCCAGCTCAACCTGCGTTCGCCGCAGCATCGCCGTGCGTGCGGCCACCCGCTGTTCGAGCTCCGAATGAATGTGGCCCAGTTCTTCTGCGAGCAGGTTGACTCCCGTGATGACAGCATCAATGTCATCCCGATGCTCCGAAGGTTCAATGCGTGCGTCCAGATCGCCGGCAGCCAATCGGACAACCCCGTCAACCAACTGCTGCAGGCGCGGGTCCTCAACGCTCTCGCTCGAGGTCACGTAATCCCTGCCGGCAGCGGCAGGAAGCACATCCGCGGCTCACACACCCGAATTAAGCCAGTCCAGGGCCTCGCTGCGCGATGTAAAAAAACGAGTCGGGCAAGGCGGGATGTGCACTCCGAGGAAGAAGTTCGCCAGGACCCGGTCTACAGGCGACGTACCCAACAAAGCGATGCGCGAAGCGCCGCAGGGAATAGACCATATACTCCTGGCCTCTCGGCTGACGGAAGCGACTGTGGCCATGTCTACAAGCATTGGATGCTGCTCCTGCTGGCATAGCTCGTTGACTTTCGCCATGGCCGCCCGGGCATCTTCAACTTGAATGTCGACCCCGGGACGCCAACGCAGATGGAGAAGTCCGTCGACGCCTAAAGCGACACTGGCCTTTCCACCGTCCGCGGTATCCGGCACCACGATCACGTCCTCCCCCGAGCAGGCCGCCGAACCTTTCGGCAACTCCCCAAAAAGTACTCCGCGTTCCCAACTTCTCTTGCCTAGTTAACAAGTAGCAATCGCCAACTCCGACAGCGTAGCTTTCCCGAGCATTGGTCCTCAAGCCCCTCCTACGCATTGCATTTCGAACGGACCGGGCCTCAACTGCGCCTTTCGTCCCGTTCCTCCCAGCTCTCCGTGGGTAGAATCGAGGCCTGAACACTGCCGGAACGCATCTGAAGACGGAGAAACAATGTCAGCATGGCTCGAAGTCGGCCCGGACAACTACGTGCTGGAGACCGAGGGGTGCCTGCTCAACACGGGCCTCGTGATAGGTACGGAACGAGCCATGGTGATCGACACCGGATGCGGCCCCCGTCAAGGCCGGCAGATCCTCGCCGCTGTTCGCGAAAAGACCCAGCTGCCGCTGGTGGTGGTGAACACCCACGCCCACTACGACCACTACTTCGGTAACGCCGTTTTTGCCGACGACGGCGTCACCGAGTTTTGGGGGCACGTCAACTGTGCAGCCACGATCGACGACGACGGCGACCACCAGCGCCGCTTCGTCGCCGCCACCGAACCCGAGATGGCCGCGGGCAAGGGCGACGCAGTCGAGATCGTCATCCCTAATGCGATCGTCAAGGACCAACCGGTCCTGGTTGACCTCGGCGGACTGACCGCCACCCTGTTCTACCTGGGCCGCGGCCACACTGACGGCGACCTCCTGGTGGGAACGCCCAGCACGCTCTTTGCGGGTGACCTTGTGGAACAAGGCGCACATCCTTCGTTCGAGGACTCCTACCCGGAGGACTGGGCAGACGCCCTTCGGCACATCTCGGCCCTTCGCCACCGCTACGAATTCCTGATCCCCGGCCACGGCAAGCCCTGCAGCGACCAGTTCGTCAAGACCATGGCGGACACCATGTCCACAGCGGTACGGCAAGCGAGGCAGTCGATCCGGGACACGCCGTCGGACGCCACCAAAGCGATCCCGGTGCTTCCCTACGGGCCCGAACAATCACGCTGGTTCATCAAGAGGCTCCAGGAAACGCAAGCGCACCACTAAGAAGGTCGCCCCACCAACTCGCAGCGCGAAAGCTCGCCCGAACAGGCAGCAGCTGCCCTCAAAAGTCGATTTTGGGGGCATCTGCTGCCAGTTCGCGCCCAGCGTGGGCGTCAACCCAAATATCCGGTTCATAGTCGCCGGCGGCAGACTCTGGTCGATCTGTGCTGAGCTTTCCTATGGCCGCATCCGTCCGTGCAATACCCAATCCAGCACCTAATTCCCCCTGATCGAACACTCAATATTCAACTTATTGGCACCTAGAGACCGTCAGAGCAGATATTTTTCGTGTACTGCTTTGAAGCAGCCCTGAAGACAAAGGATGGAAACTACACGAATATTGGGGGAAACATGAAGCCAAATAGAACGATTTCATCACTGGCCGCTGGAATTGCGGGTCGGGCTCTCTTGCTCGGACAGTCCGGACCAGCATCGGCTTCGACCGCCGGACAAGACTCCGACACTCTGGCGGTCATCGCCGCTGCCTCGCCTAACCTCAAGTCGCTTGGGCAATATCGTGACGGTTCAGATTCGGTTAAAGTTCTCCAGACCGCCGTTAGCGTCCGGAGCCGTTCGTGGCCGCGACGTGTACCGTGACGCCCAGTTCCTGGATGTTTTCCTGAGTGTCCTGCGCCAACTCGTCGTCAGTGACAACGGCGTCAAGCTGCTCGATCGGCGTCACACGGAACTTGGCGAAGGTGCCGAACTTAGTGCTGTCAGCGAGCAGGAAGCAGCGCGACGCCGAGTCGAGCGCGGCCAGTTTCATTTCCACCTTGTCCATTGACGGCGTAGTGACGCCGCGGGACAGGCTCCATGCGCCCGTGCTCATGAAGAACAGATCGATGTTGATGTGCTTGATGGCGTCGGCTGCCATGCGGCCTGAGCTTGAGGCGCTGGAAGCATCCACCACGCCGCCGGTGTGGATAGTCTCAACGTTCGGGTACGCGAACAACGACGTGACCACGTAGAAATCGTTGGTGACCACCGTGATGTTCTTCCGGGCGCCAAGGTAGGGGACCACCGACTGGCAGGTGGTGCCGGCGTCGAGGAACAAGACCATATCGTCCTCGACGAACTGGGACGCGAGCTCCGCGATTGCCTGCTTGCGCGGCAACTCCAGTTGCGCACGGGATTCCCTTTCACGCGGCGGTTCCTGGCTGGTCCTCTCGGCCAGACGCACCCCGCCCTGGACCGACAACACGTGCCCGGCATCCTCGAGGGCTGTGATGTCGCGCCGGATGGTCATGTGGGAAACGTTCATGGATTCCGTGAGGCTGCGGATGCTCAGCACCCCCTCGCGGCGAAGCAAGCGGAGGATCTCCTGGTGGCGCTGCTCCGGGATCAGGGGAGGTGATGACGCGCTCAAGGCTGCTCCTTCGTTGGTTGACAACCCCATCTTAACAAGTTTTCACAGACTGTTCCGATTTGTGAATATTTGGGGTAATCTCTTAAATGATGTTAAACAAATTCGAAGTACTAGAGACCATCGTCCGCACCGGCGCCTTGCTGATTGCCCGCCTGGACAGTGCCGACGAGGCCTATCGCGTATCGGAAGCTGCCATCGAAGGCGGCATCCGTGCAGTGGAGGTCCCGTTGACCGTTCCCGGCGCCCTGGGAGTCATCGAGCGGCTTGCCGACAAATACGGGGACCAGGGCATCGTGATCGGTGCCGGGACCGTGCTCGACGCAGAGGCCGCCTTCGCGGCCATCTCGGCTGGCGCGCGGTTGCTGGTCAGCCCGCAGTTCAACCCCAAAATGATCGCCGTCGGGAACCGCTACCAAGCTGTCACCGCCAGCGGGGCCTTCACCCCGACGGAGGTCGTCAACACCCTGGAAGCCGGAGCCGACATCATCAAGCTGTTCCCCGCTGAACTGGGCGGGCCTTCATACGTCAAGACCATCCTCGCGCCGTTGCCGCAGGCACCCATCATGCCTTCCGGCGGAGTTACCCCCGCGAATGTCGGCGCATGGTTCGGCGCCGGTGTGACCGCCGTCGGCGTGGGAAGTTTTGTGACAAAGGCGGCCCAGAACGACGGCGACTACGGACTCGTTGCCCGCGCTGCGCAGACCTTCCTGGCAGCAATCGACGAAGCCCGGCGCTAGCCGAAACGCGGCGCAAGCCGAAACCCGGCGCAGCCGGAGTCCGGCACCGGCCGGCAAACAAACCCGGCAGGAGCCGGCGAAAGCACAACCCGACAAAGACTGTCGGTCAGAACACAAAGGAGTGAGCTGCATGAGCCAAGCATCAGCAGATATTGACGCCACGGATACCAAGCCCCTGAGGCGCGTGAGAATCAGGTGGTACCTGGTAGCTCTGCTGGTTATCGGCGGGATCGTGAACTACCTGGACCGAAACAACCTCAGCATCGCGAATACCACCATTGCCAAGGAATTCGGCCTCAACGCGCTCCAGATGGGGCTGCTGCTCTCGGCATTCTCGTGGCCGTACGCGATCGCAAACTTGCCGGCCGGCTATCTCGTGGACAAATACGGTCCCAAGCGGATGTTCGCCTGGGCAGCCGGACTCTGGTCCATCATCTCGATGCTGTCCGCCCTCGCCAACTCCTTCGGCTTCCTGTACGCCGCCCGCGTGGCACTGGGCATTTCCGAATCCCCGTTCTTCACCTCCGGGCTGAAGGTCGCCGACCGCTGGTTCAACAAGACCGAGCGCGCCCTGCCGGTCTCGATCGTCAACACAGGCTCGCAGATCGCCAACGCCATCGCCCCGCCCCTGCTGACCTTCCTGTTGCTGACCATGACCTGGCGCGGCATGTTCATTGTCATCGGCGCACTCGGCGTGATCATCGCCCTCGTGTGGCTCCGCGTCTACCGCGACCCCACACTGAAGGAACAGTTCCTCATCAAGGGTGCCGAGTTCGAAGAGCAGTCCAAGCCCAAGGAAAAGCAAGCCGGTTGGGGCGAACTCCTCAAGCAGAAGAACACCTGGTTCATGGTTCTGGGCGCGTTCGGCATCTTCTACACGGTCTGGGTGTACCTCACCTGGCTGCCGAGCTACCTGCAGACCGCCCGTGGCTTCAGCCTCAGCCAGAGCGGATGGCTCGCGGCCCTTCCATTCCTCTGCGGCATCATCGG
The DNA here is from genome assembly GCF_056398865.1 of Arthrobacter sp. 01T419. Classification (NCBI taxonomy): domain Bacteria; kingdom Bacillati; phylum Actinomycetota; class Actinomycetes; order Micrococcales; family Micrococcaceae; genus Arthrobacter; species Arthrobacter sp. 01T419. The sequence continues at coordinate 298,233 of NZ_JBFTQF010000002.1, read as the reverse complement.
TGTGCTGACCGGCGGCGTGATCTCCGGCAAAGCGATCCGTCGCGGCATCCCCACCGTCACCGCCCGCAAGCTCCCGATCGTCGGAGGCGCACTGCTTGCAGCTGCGGCCGTCCTGCCCGTTGCCTACGTCGACAACAGTGCCCTGGCCATCGTCCTGCTTTCAGTCGGCTATTTCGCCGCCCAGGTGCCGATCGGTGTGCTCTGGACCTTGGCCGCGGACATCGCAGAACCCACGCAGGTTGCATCCTTGGGCGCCATCCAGAACTTCGGCGGCTTCCTGGGCGCAGCGCTGGCCCCGATCGTCACGGGCTTCATCCTCACAGAGACCGGTGGCAACTACACCCTCGTCTTCTTGATCGGCGGAGTCCTGTTGGTAGTGGGTGCGCTCTCCTACGGCTTCTTCGTCAAGGACCGTCGGGCCGCAGTTACGGCGTAGCTTTTGCAGCTGTGGCGGGGACGGCAGTAATGCCTACCCGCCACAGCAGCCTTTTGAAAGAATTTGATACAGAGTTCAATGCAGAACAGACAGTTGAAGGCAACCATGCCGCAGGTATTTTTCGTGATCGGGCCGGCAGGCTCCGGCAAGTCCAGCGTCAGTAAGCTCCTCGCCGAACACTACGGTGCCGTCTATATCGACAAGGACACCGCCACCAAGCGATTCACGGAGCTGCTCCTGACGCTCAACGGCTCCGATCCGAACGAGCGCGACAACAACGAGTTCTACCAGCAGGCCATCCTGCCGCTGGAATACGCGTCCATTTTGGACCTCACCCGTGACAACCTCAACATTGGCCGCTCCGTGGTCCTGGATGCACCTTTTGGCAAGTTCTTCGCCGATCCGGACTACCTCATCAACGCCCGTCGGGAGCACCATTGGCCCGAGGCCGAGCTGATCGTGGTGCATGTTCGAACCGATGGTCACGCTGTCAGGGAGCGTCTTGTTGCCCGCGGCTACGAGCGCGACGAGTGGAAGCTTAACAACTGGGAGCAATTCTGGGTGGCATCCCAGGCCAACGCCTGCGAATGGAAAGCGGCCCGCCACGTCGACTTCGACAACAGTGGCGGAGCGATCGACGTCGAGCGCCTCGACCGAGCTGTCGCCGTAGGCGCTGTTCCGCCGTCTGACGCCCCGGCCTGAAAGCGTTCCACGAGCACTTTCAGGTTTCGCGGCACGCCTGCCATGACGGGTTTGGGACTGTCTCCGCCTAGAATTGCTGGTTGAAGCAATGCAAACGAGAGCCGCGGCGCACAACGCTGCGAGTCCTAGGGGACAAGACCATGCCGGATTCTGTGGATAACGAAGCGAGCGCCGCCGCATCAAGCGAAGGGCAGCCGGAACTTCGCCGACGCCGCGATCGCCGTCGTGCAGAGGGCGACGACGACGCCTGGACAGGAACTATGCCGATCATCACGCCTAACGATTCCGAGGCACCCTCAGCACCCGCGGCCCCGCTTCAGAGCAGATCCTGGGCTGAAGCAGCCGCCGCCGCCGACGCGTCCATCGAAGCGGAACCCGTCCGTCAAGACTCCGCTAGTGAAGACTCCAGCCGTGAAGAACCCGGCGTTGAGGGCCCGACGGCGGCAGCACCGGCGTCGGGGGCTCCTGCGCTAACCGCAGGCCGGGCCGGACGTGCCGCGGCCGCAAACGCTCCGATCTCGGACTTCATCTCGTCGCCCGGTTCCTTCGTGAAGGAGCAGAAGCCGCGCCCCATCGGTGGCTTCCGCGGCATGCTCTACAAACTGACCGGCGGCGCCTGGAACCTTGGGCCGAGCGCCAAACAGCGCGAGGAAGACGAGTTGGCGCGGCGCATTTCCCGCCAACTCCAAGGCAGCTACAACACCGCCGTCCTGAGTCTTAAAGGCGGGATCGGGAAGACCTCCACCACGGTAGGCGTTGGCCTTACCCTCGCGGAATTCCGCGGCGACCCGCCCTGCGCCATCGACGCAAACCCCGATTCCGGCGACCTCGTGGAGCGCGCTCTGGGCGAAGGCATCTACCAGAAGGCCACTCCGCGCACCATCACGGACCTCCTTAAGAACGTCGAGAACGTCGATTCGCTCACGGCGCTCGCCCGATACATGCACCACGCGGGTCGATTGCACCTGATTGCCGGCGAACAGGACCCGGAAGTCTCGGATTCACTGACCGCCGAAGAGTACCTGCGGATCCGCCAGTTGATTTCCGGCTATTACTCCGTTGCCCTGACCGACTGCGGCACCGGCGTCACACACAACGCGATGAGCGGCATCCTGCAATCGGCCGACAACCTGATCATCGCCGCCGGTTACGCCGTCAGCGGTGCCAAGCGTGCCCGCAGCACCCTCCAATGGCTTGCGAGCCACGGCTACGAGGAGCTTGCCCGCAACGCGATCGTGGTCATCACGGACAAGGATGAAGTCTCTTCCCGCGTGGACAAAGACGCCATCGAGGAACACCTCTCCGGAATCTGCCGCCAGTTGATTGCGGTTCCGCACGACAGGGGAGTGGCCGACGGCGACCTGGTCACCCTGGACGTTCTGCGCCCCGAGACCCGCCGTGCCTACAAAGAGATCGCGGCCGCGATCGTGGACGGGTACGTGTAGCGTTTTCGCGGCGGTTTCTTCCTATCGCTACGCGAATTTCGTGCGCGCTGGACGGAAAGCGGGTCGCAGATCAGGATGTGCGTCGCTGCGGGTAGTTACTACTTGTTACCTCCGTGGAGCGTTGACCCGTCCACTCTAGTTTTGTGACCAAGATCTCCTGGGTACTTAGCTAGTCCCTTGAGCGGCGCGGTCAACACTCTATTTACTACCTGGATTGTCCCCGAGTCCGGCCGGTTGCTACCCGACTGCTACGTGGATTGCAAATTGTCGCTTCTGCCCGGATTTTCCTAAAGTTGGCGGTGGACGTCTTCCGCTTCGCGGGGCGTCCTCGCCATGACCGGGAACTGGGCCCGGGCATGGTGCACCTCATCCTTGACCTTTGTGACACTTTGCTGCGCCCGTTTCTGAACCCGTGGCCGGCACCCAGGAGCCTCATTGTGATTCCAAAAAGCCTTGCTTTCGCGTTCGCTGCATTACTTCTCCTCGGACTGACCGGTGCCTCAGCCGCCACCACGGGCCCCGCACCCAGTGCCGGCCCTTCCGCCGGACCAGCGCCCGACGCCGGCCCCGCACCCATCGCGAACGCCGCCCCCGCCGCCGAGGTGGCCCCGGTCCCCGCTCCGGCCGCCGCTGTCCCCGCTCCCGCGGCTGCTTCAGCACCTCCCGCCGTTCCGCAGCCTTCCGCCGCCCCCGCGCCCGCCGTCGTCGTGCCCCAAGATGCTCCGAACGGCTCGGTGAAGGTGCTCGACACCACGGCGGCCATCACCGACCCCGCTTGGTTCCGTCAGGCCTACGCCGAGGGCTTCCGCCTTTACGTGATGCACTCAACCGTCTGGGGCACGTGCACTGCCTGGCAACAGACCCAGGCCCAATTGAAGATGGCGCTCGACGCCGGCCTCAAGATCGCGGTCTACACGCGTGACGCGTCGTGCTGGGAGGGCGGGATCAAAGCCGCAGGCCCGTACATATCGCAGCTGCAGTTCTTCGCCTTGGACGTCGAGCCCGGCGGAGCCCCGGTAACGCGGGCCATGGTGGACGGCGTGCGGAGCCTAGGCGTGCGGCCCGTGATCTACAGCGGAAGCGGCATGTGGCCCGGGTTGATGAACAACAGCACGGCGTTCTCGGACGTACCCCTGTGGGATACCGACACGAGCAACATCAACTACGCCAGCTGGACCGCGAACTATCTGGCTCCGGCCCCGGTGCAGTACGGCGGCTGGAACACTGCCGGGACGATGCGCGTGGGGATCCAGCAGAAGTTCGAGCACACCCTGAATGGCATCAACGTAGACCTGAACTCCTTCAGCGCGAGCTTCCTGAAGTAGTCGCTGCGGTTCTGCCCCTGCGCTGCGGTTGGTGGCCTGCGCTGCGCTATATTCCTGACGCAGCGGGAATTCCGGGGTCGTAGGGAGAATGCGGTGTCAGACGGCATGGGGCGCGTCGGGATTATTTCCCTGGAGTTGTCCACATGGAGGAATTCGGTGCTGCCGCGGGCCGAAGTCAACGTGGCAGTTTCTTATGCATGACCCATTTGCCCCGTTTGATCCTCAGCAGAGATCACCTTTTTCACGGCACGACCCTCAAGGAACTCGCCCGGAGGGCCAAGGCGGGCACCCTGCATCGTTTGCGCCAAGGGGTGTACGTTGACGGCGCTGCGTGGGCCGCACTGAAACCGTGGGAACAATATCGTGTCCGGGTCAGCGCTGCGGCCGAAACCTCCAGCGCGCGGACCATATTCGCCAGGCACTCGGCAGCGTCTGTGTGGGGGATCCCCACCATAGGCGTGCATCATCCGGTGCAAGCCGTCACCCTGAAGAACGACGGCGGCCGCTCGCGTGCCGGGATATCACGCCACTACGCGGACCCCGCTAGCCTCACGGTGCATCGCCGCGAGGGACTCTTGGTGACGGGCAGGGTGCGCACGGTACTGGATTTGGCCGCGTTCACCCCGTTCGTCGAATCCATCGCTCCCTTGGACCACGTGCTCAAAGCGGACAGGAAACGGGGACTGCCCGCCATTTCTAAGGAGACGCTCCTGGCCGGAGTGGATGGAATCTACACGGCAGCGGCCATCCGGAGGATCCAAGCGGCGATCGATTTCGCGGATCCCTTGTCCGGATCGGCGGGCGAGTCCTACAGCCGCGCTTTGATGCATGCCGCTGGATTCGAGGCTCCCGTTCTTCAACGCGAATTCCGCGACGCAGCAGGCCGCGTGGGTTATGCGGACTTCTACTGGAAGGGTAGGCGGTTGGTAGGGGAGTTCGACGGCATCGATAAGTACCTGAAGCCGGAATTCCTGAAAGGGCGGACGCCCGCTCAAGCCGTCATCGAGGAGAAGCTCCGTGAAGACCGGATCCGTGCCACGGGGTGCGGCGTCGTCCGTTGGGTATGGGCTGAACTCACGGATCCCCGCGTGTTCGAACGGAAGCTGGCAGCGGCAGGCGTGCCCCGGCGTCGTCCGCGGTCTGCGTCATGACGCGCGCCGCGCTGCGCTGTTCGTCATGCGCTGCGCCGAATTCCCCGCGACGCGCCAAAATCCCCGCGCAGCCGGAATTCCAGGTGCGGAAGGTAATTCGCGCGTCGCACCTGCGTTGGCGCGCGGCGCGTCGCACCTGCGTTGGCGCGCGGCGCGTCGCACCTGCGTTGGCGCGCGGAAGTCCAGGGCGGGTGCGCCGTCGCCCTAGGATGAAAGGGATGACAACAACCCGCACCGTCCAGCCCTTTAGCCTCCGCAGCATTGCCTTGCCCGCCTTTGGGCCCGCTCTGCTGTTCTGTATTGGTGAAGGCGCGGTGCTTCCGGTGGTCGTATTGTCCGCCCGGGACCTTGGCGCTACCGTGGCCGTTTCCGCGTTGGTGGCCACGTTGATCGGGCTGGGATCGTGGCTCTTCAACCTGCCGGCGTCGCTTATCACCATCAAGTTCGGCGAACGATGGGCCATCGTGAGCGCGGGCGCTGCCGGAGCCCTGGCCTTGCTGGCCGCGGGGTTCGCGCCCCTCCTTGCGCACAATGGCATCTGGCTTCTCGCCGCGGCGATGACCGTGGTCGGGATGTCCACCAGCGTCTTCAACCTGGCCCGCCAGAAGTACCTCACCGAGGCCGTCCCGGTCGTTTTCCGGGCGCGCGCCCTCTCCACGCTGGGCGGCGTCACCCGGATCGGCGTGTTCATCGGTCCCTTCGTCGGCGCGGCCGTGATGCAATTCGCAGGCATCAGCGGTGCGTACTGGGTTGGCGTCGTGGGCATGACGGCCGCGGCGGTGCTGTCCCTCACCATCCCCGATCTGGTGGTGCCGGACGACGCCGACGGCGGACCCAAGGGACCCGAGCCCACCCTTCGGGGTGTTGCGGTTTCCCACGCGGGCGTGTTCCTGACGATTGGCACAGGGATCCTCCTGCTCAGCGCGCTCCGGGCTTCACGCCAAGTGGTCATCCCTCTGTGGGCGGACCACCTAGGACTGGACGCAACGCACGCTTCACTCATCTATGGCCTCTCCGGCGCGATCGACATGCTCGTGTTCTACCCGGCCGGCAAACTCATGGACCGTAAAGGGCGCATGTGGGTCGCTGTCCCGTCCACCCTCATCATGGGCACGGCGTTGTTCCTCATGCCCTTATCGGCCGAGTTTGTGGGATTGCTGCTGGCCTCGCTCCTGATCGGCTTCGGCAACGGCATCAGCTCGGGACTCATCATGACCCTCGGCGCCGACTTTTCGCCGGACAAGGGCCGCGGCCAATTCCTTGGCCTGTGGAGGTTCATTTCCGACGCAGGTTCCACCGGCGGCCCGGTCCTGCTCTCGGCCCTCACAGCCGCGGTATCCCTCGCCGCGGGGGTCTGGGCCACCGGAGTTCTGGGCGTAGCCGCCGCGGTCGTGTTCGCCGTCGCGCTCCCCAAACTCAAGCACCGCAGGAACTACTAAGCCCGACGACGGCGGGACGGTCCGCCGTCGGGCGCTGCCTGATGGTGGGCGGCAGAGTCAGCCCGTAACGGCCACATGGGGCGGGTCCGGCACCGCCTGCCGCCCTCTCCCAGACTCCGGTCAGGCGCTTCGGGTACGGTGAATTGGATGTTCTCAGTCATCTCGCCTCCGCATCGTGTCACCACTGCGAATCCGACCCCTGGGAAACTTGCCCCGGACAGCGCCCGACCACACCATTCCGGGGTGGAGAATCGCCGGCTGGATAGCAATTCACAGCAGCCCCGCCCTGACCTCGGGACCTTGACCGCGTTGCGTTTCGTCGCGGCGCTTTGGGTGGTGCTCTTCCACCTTCAGGCCATGCGGCAGACTTTCCTGTCCCCTGTCTATGAGCTGTTCGGCCCGGTCATGGCCAATGGCGACCTGGGCGTGGACGTGTTTTTTGTACTCAGCGGTTTCATCATCACCTACACCTACCTGGACCGGCTCGGCCCGCGGTTCCGCTGGCGTGCGGCCAGGGACTTTGTCTGGGCCCGATTCGCCCGGATGTGGCCGGCGTTCGCACTGGTGGTGGGCGTCCTGGGCCTGTGGTTCGCGTACGGAACCGAAGAGCAATCCGTGGCGACCTGGTCGCTCCAGACCCAGGCTCCGGATCTGTCGCCGTGGGGGCTGGCCAAACAGTTGCTGATGATTCATCTCTGGTTCCAACCGGGTACCGACGGCGCCAGCTGGTTCGGGCCGGGTTGGACAGTCAGCGCCGAATGGCTGGCCTATCTGACGTTTCCATTGCTGGCACTCGTCCTGTTTCGGCTGCGCGGGCTGCATCCGCTGGCCGCACTTGCCGCCTCAGTCCTGGTCCTCCTGCCGACGGCCGCGTGGGGTCAGAACCTGCCAATCGCCGGCAGTGAGCATCAGCCTTATGAGTGGCTGCTGCGGATCGCCTGTTGCTTCATCGCCGGCGCCTTCGCTTGCATCGCCGTCCGGAACGCGGACCGAATGAACTTCAATCCCGCGCTGGCGGGCCCAGGTGCGGTACTGGCCGGGGCCGCCGTCGTCATCTTCCTGGCCGCGGCCGGAAAACCGGGCCCGGGGCGGCTGGCCGTGCTGGCCTTCCCGCTGCTGATCGCCCTGCTGGGGCTGACCCGCGGCTGGCTCCGCTCGGCGCTGTCCGCGCGCTGGCTGCAGTATGGCGGGCGCAGCTCCTACAGCCTGTACCTGGTGCACATGTTCTTCATCTACCTCTTCTACTGGCTGAACTGGCCGCATGGGGCTGGTCCGCTGGCGACGAACCTGCTCGCAGCGGGGTGCCTGGCCGGCGTTGCCCTGGCCACTCACGTTCTGTTCAAGTATGTCGAGGAGCCGGCCAGGCAAAGGTTGCGCGCTCTGGTACCGCAGCCGCGTTGAGAGCTTAGCCGAGAGAACCAAGGAACGCGGTCGCATCCTCCGCCACCCGGTCCGGACACTCCCACAAGACCAAGTGCCCCACACCTGGATAAACCTTCAAAATGGCGTCCCGTATTCGGGCCGCCAAGACTTCCTGGTGCCTCCGAGGCAGCACCGAGTCGTGTGCGCCCCACAAGATCAAGGTGGGCGCGAGAATTGTTCCGCGCTCGGTGGGCGGCGTCGCCGTGCACAAACCATCGAGAATGCGCTTCCACGCGTGCGCCGGCATGCTGATCCCGTCGTGTACCCGGTCCTCGATGAACCACGTGGGAACCGAATGCAACAGGGGGAACCAGGACAGGGAATTCCGTACCCAGTCCTCGTCGATGGGGTCCTCAAGGCGGTTGACGTCATTGGCGAAAGCGGGCCGAGCCCGAAGGCTCAGGGGAGAACCCACCAGCACAAGCGCCGCGACGCGATCAGGGTACTGGATGGCCAGCTGCTGGGCCACATAGCCGCCACTAGAGGAGCCAAGGACGAATGCCCTGCCCACATTGAGGGCGTTCAAAATGGCCGCGGCGTCCTCGGCCTGTCCTACCAGCGAATAGCCATCCTCTGGTTTGTCCGCATCGCCCTGTCCGCGGAGGTCGGGGGCGTAAACCCTGAAGTCGGTCATCCGGGGTACAAGACGATCAAAGCTTCGACGGGATTCACCCCATGCATGCAACAGCAACAGGGGCTTCGCGCCGGCGTCGCCGCGGACGAGACACGGCACCGTGATGCCCGTGCTGAGCCTGAGATTCAGGACTTCGGCATCCATAGCCTCAGGGTACGCCTGGCGTACCTGCGAGGCTGCTGCCAGAGACGAGTGGTCAATACTCGTTCCATCCGAGGCCCGGTTAGGTAGAACTTCTGGTGTAACTAGCTACCGTCGTTTTCTTAGCCTTACAGTCAGGCGCGCCTGGCCGGGTCAAGGAGGAAGGAGTGCCCGTGACGCTGCCCGCAATCGACAAGCGCGATCTGTCGACACACGAGCAAAGAAGCCCGGCCCGCGCTTCCGTATCGAAGTCTGCTGCCAGGCTCGCCGTCGGCCTCGCCATCGTTGCACTGTTCGCGGTCGTACGGGTGCTGGCCCCGCCCGCGTCAGCGACCTTCGGACTTCCCGACGCCGCTCGCGACTTCGCCACGTTGTCGATCAGCGTGGTTGTCGAATCGTTGCCCTTCGTCTTCCTCGGGATTGTCCTCTCGATCGCGGTCCAAGTGTGGCTCCCGGAGGGCATGCTGCTCCGCCGTCTGCCACGGAGCCCAGTGCTGCGGCGGCTGGTGCTCTCACTTCTGGGGATGCTACTGCCGGTCTGCGAGTGCGGGAATGTTCCGCTGGCCCGGGGATTGGTGGTCAAGGGTCTCACAGTTGCGGAGTCGATGACGTTCCTGTTCGCGGCTCCCATCCTTAACCCGGTAACCATCGTCACCACCGCGCAGGCCTTCGGCTGGGACAACGGCATCCTGGCCGCACGCATTCTTAGCGGCTTCTTCATCGCAAACCTTGTCGGTTGGATCTACAGCCGCCATCCGAGGCCCCAGGACCTCCTGACCGCCCGTTTCCAGGAGACCTGTACCCTGGCAGACCGCCACAGCGGCTCAGCCGGGAGGGTGAGGCGCAGCGTGCGGATGTTCTCGCAGGAGACGCGCGCCATGATGCCGGCCTTGTTTATCGGCGCGGGCATGGCTGGACTGATCCAGGTTGCAGTTTCCCGCGAAGTTCTGGTCACACTGGGCGGCAACCCCGTCTGGTCCGTCCTGGCGTTGATGCTGCTGGCGTTCGTCGTCGCGATCTGCTCAAACGTGGATGCCTTCTTTATCCTGTCTTTCGGCGCAACCTTCATGCCGGGAGGCATTGTTGCCTTCCTCGTTTTCGGGCCAATGATCGACGTGAAAATGCTTGCCCTGATGCGCACCACGTTTACGGCGAAGACCCTTCTCCAGCTCAGCCTGCTGGTAGCACTTTGCGCGGCCGTGCTCGGCTTGGCGGTGAACTATGGTCATTAGGCGGCTCGTGGGCCACTGGCAGGGAGTGGTTCTTAGCCTGATCGGCCTCATTGCCACGATCTGGCTGGGACTGACAGGCCAGCTCGCCCTGTACATCCATCCACGCTATTTCGTGTTCACGATCGTCATGGCCGTGATCGCGGCTGTGCTCGCCCTCGCGGCCTTCGCTCTTGACCCCGCCACGCCCGCCACCCCCAACGAGCACGACCACGAGCGCGAGCATGACCACGCCGGGGAGCGCGGATCCCGGTGGGGCTGGCTGTGGCCGCTCGGAAGCGTGCTAACGGTCATCGCCGCCGTCGTCGCCCTGCTGATCCTGCCGCCGTCGACCCTTACGACGGCGACAGTCGCCCAACGGGACCTCAACGGTTCGGCGTCTGCCCTGACGCTGAAAGCGCCCGCCCTGCCAAGCCACGGCGATTACTCCGCGTTCACGGTGAGGGACTGGGCATCGCTGCTTCGGTCCGGTGCCGGGCAGGACTTTTTTGCCGACAAGACTGCCACCGTGACCGGGTTCATCACCCCGGACAAGACCGATCCCAATGTCTTCTTCGTGGCCCGCTTTGTGGTCACCTGTTGTGCCGTCGATGCCCAGCCGATTGGCATTCCGGTGTATCACCCCGGCTGGCAGAACGAGTACAAAACCGACAGTTGGGTCACCATCTCCAGCGGTTTTCGCGCCAACCCCAACCCGGGCAGTCGCGAGGCAATCGTGCTCATACCGGATTCCATCACCCCCGCCACCCAGCCGGCGCAGCCCTATGTCTACTAAGCGCAGCCCTGCGCCTGTCAAACTCGGCCCGGTGTCCACCAAGCGGGCCGCGGCCGCTGCAGCCGCAGCTGCGCTCCTGGCCGGCCGCCGCTTCGCTCGGCGCCTCTACGGCACCATGACGATCCTCGCCGTGCTTGCCGGCGCTCTGACGGCCGCGAATCTGGCGAAGCTCCCGCACGCCAACGCCACCTCGATGTTGCCCCGTTCCTCCGCCTCCGCAGATTTCGCGCTCTACACCCTGCAACGGGACACGGGCAAGGACGACGCAGGGGTGAAGAAGCCGGACACTATCCGCGGCACAAGTCTCTCCGGCAGTGGCGAGTCCACCGCCATTGTCAGTGCTCCCCGCATTCAGGAATACGCAGCCCTTCCCTCCGCCCTCGCCGTCGTCACGATCAACGACGACAACACCAGCTCACTGGAGATCGTTTCCCTCGCCGGCGGCCCGCCAACGCTGGTTCCTTTGCCGAGCCGGGGAACGGTGGCGAACCTTCATGCGGCAGGGTCCAAACACCTCATTGGCTTCACTTTCACCGGGACGTCAACCACAGACCAGTTCTGGAAAACACTCTTCGTGTACGACGTCGTCCAGCCATCCTCAGGTCCGCGAGCCGTCCAGGGGATAAACGGTGCGGTGTCGGCTGCGGACTGGCGATTCGTCCCTGATACGGCGACATTAGTGGCGCAAACCGATGACCGGTCCATGTTTCTCATTGACGCGCAGGGAACGGGCAAAGTATCGCCGTTGGGTACGCATGCCGGGATCCTTGGGTTCGTCCCCGGCACCAACGAACTCGCCGTAGCCGATCCGGGGCTAAGAAAGGGCATAGACCCGCTTCGATACTCAACCATCAACCTCACCACCGGCACACCCGCACCACTGACCCTCGCCGCCACTTTCGCGCCCGATCCTTCCAACCCGGTCACCAACTCCGCGGGCCAGCCTTTGGTCCTGGACGGTTCCGGACAATACGCGCAGGTCGTGAGGAAGTACGACGCCGGGAAAGAGACTTCCGCCATCGTCCTCACCGACAAGAACGGCCCGCGGCAGTTCTACCAGCCTGCCGCCGAATGGTCCCGTCTCCTGGACATGTGCGTCTCCCCGGCCCGTGACTACCTCGCCGTCGAAACGGCACCCCCGCAATACGCTGGAGACCAATACCCGGTTCTTCCGGAACCTTCCCCCATGCGGACAGACCTCGTGGATCTGAAAACCGGCATGGTCCTGAAAAGCGTTCCCGGGTTTCTCCCCAGCTGGTGCGGTTGAACCCTCATGGCGCGGCGGGCCGGTCATACTGCGGGCCGCGAGGGTGACGGGCCGCTAGGGCGACGGCCGGGACTGAGGCRCCGGCCGCCGTCGGGCACTCAGGGTGCTTGCCGCCGTCGGGCACTCAGTCCGAAAAGCCAGGTGGCGGCGACCGTTGCCAGATAACCCGTGATGACGATCAGCGAGGCCCCGGCCCAGAAGTAGTTGGTGGTGCTGCTTTCCTGGCCGAAACCAGGAGCGATCTTGATCAGCGAGTACACCGCAACAGCCGCCGCAGCGACGCCCGCCAGGGCCGATAACAACAGCCATAAGCGCGAGGACGCCCAATGGTCACCGCGATCGTCCTGGACATTCCAGCTGTTTCCGGTACGCAGCACCAGCCAGCCGGCCGGAAGCATGACCGCTCCCACCAAGAGGAACGCCGCTACGACGTCGGCGGGCCGGTGCCACTGGTTGATCAGGGTGGACACCCCGGCCGCCGCCGCGAACGTCCCGCCCAGGAACCCGGCTATGGGGCGCCAACGCGGCGACACCACCAGGAACACGGCAGCCGCCGCGGAGGCCGCCAGCGTGGTGTGGCCGGACGGCAGCGAATTCAGCTCGATGGTCTGGACGCCGCGGAACGGCCTGTCCGGGAACCAATCCTTCAAGACCTGCGTGGCCAGGTTTGCCGCCACACAAGCGGCCAGTGCGATGCCCGCAGCCTTCCAGCGCCGGCGCGCTACGGTGACGAAAAGAACGACGACGGCGGCGATCGCCACCGAAATGACCGGCAACCAATCGAGGAACTTGGTGGTTGCCCGCTCGGCCGGTCCGTTGAGGGTCACGGCCTCCACCAGGGCGGATTCGTCGATGTACTGTCCCGTTGTGGTGCGGACAAAGAAATAGTAGGTCGCGGCGAATCCGGCCACGCATGCCAAAGTTGCCAGCACAAAAAGGAAGCCCGTTCCGGTGCCTGCCCAACGCTTGGTTGCGGTCCTCTGTGTGGCCGGCAGCCGGCCTGTGCTAGGAAAACTCATTATCTTCAGGGTGCCATATCTGGCTGGGAGGATCACTTCTGCCCGGCGAGAAGTTCCGCATAGAGCTCCAGGTGTTCGGCAACCATCCTTTCGGCGCCGAAGTAGGTTTCCGCGGCTCGGCGGCATTCGCTGCGGTCAAGCGCGGTTGCAGCAATGAGGGCGGATGCGAGTTCCGGGGGATTGGAGCCGAGGTAGCCAGTGACGCCCTCGGAAACGATCTCCGGGGCGGATCCTCGGAATGTTGCCACTACTGGCGTGCCGGTAGCGAGGGCCTCGATCATGGCCATCCCGAAGGGTTCATCCCATTGGATCGGATTCAGCAACGCCACGGAGCCGCCCAGGAGGACAAACTTGTCGGCGGCGTTCAGCTCGCCGAGGTATTCGACGTCGGGCCCCAACAATGGCGCGATGACCGCGGAGTAATACTCGTGCTCCTCCGCGCTGTACATCTTGGCCGCAATTCGTAGCGGAATCCGGGCCATCCGGGCGGTCTCTATTGCTTCGGGCAAGCCCTTGCCAGGATGCATCCGGCCAAGGAAGCTGGCGTAGCCGCCGTCGCCGGTTCCGAACGGGACGGATTGCGTGTCGATGCCGTGGTGAATGACCCTCCGTACCTTGATCCCCGGAGCAGAGTCTGCTTGATGCTTCGAGATGGCAATGATCGCAGTGTCGGTTGCCATCGCCTGGTAAATGTCGTGGTTCTCGGCTGAAAACGGAAGATGGGCCGTTGCGGCAAGGGGAATTCCTCGTGGCCGATGCCTATAGAGCGGCCCGGCCAGCGTGTTGTCGTGGATGAGGTCGACGTCCTCCATGGCCGCGAAGGCATACACGCTGTGGCGAAGTTCGTCGGTGCCGTTCCCTATCCTGGATCCGTCCGCGGGCGGAGGCCCAGGGACTTTGGCCACTGGACATGTGCTTCCGGACGCCGCCGCCAGAAGCACATCGTGCCCCGCTGCGGACAGGCCACGCGCCAGGATATCGATGATCGACTCCGTGCCCCCGTAAGCGGGCGGTGGGACGGGGATCCAGGGCGGGGCAACCAATCCGATGCGCAACTACTTCCCCCGCCGCAGTCCTGCGGTGACGTGGTGGACATCCAGCAGATCGGAAAGCGGTTTGCGGGCCTCGAAGTGAAGTGCGATATTTTCGGGCAGGTCTGTAACCCGTGTTTGTCCATTGACCACCTCCACGGAAATTCGGGATCCGGCGAGGGGAATGTTCTGCATCTTGATGTCCCCGAAGCCTTCAGGAACCACCGGGGCCAGCCAGAGTCCTCCGTGCGTGAGGCACGGATCGAAGCGGAGCAGCACGCGGAGCAGATGAATCGGTGTGGAGGCCGCCCACGCCTGCGGCGAACATGACGAGGGATACGGGACGGGCATCCCGTAGGTTTTCCTGTCCAAACCGCAGAACAACTCCGGCAGCCGCCCCCCAAATGCTTCCGCCGCGTCCAAGAGGCCCATGACGATCCGCCGGGACTCCTCCACGAAGCCGTAACGCATCAAGCCGCCAGCGATGAGGGCATTGTCGTGTGGCCACACCGAGCCATTGTGGTAGCTCGCAGGATTGTAGGCCGCCATGTCTGAGGCGAGCGTCCGGACGCCCCACCCAGTGAACATGGAGTCCGACATTAGCCGTTCCGCGACCAACGGAGCCTTGTCGTCGTCGACGATTCCGCTCCAAAGGCAATGACCCATATTGGACGCGCACGCATCTACCGGCCGCTTGTCGCGGTCCAGGGCGATGGCGAAATAGCCGCGTTCAGGGAGCCAGAACTGCTCGTTGAACTTACGCTTGAGCTCGGCCGCCCGGGCACCCCACACCGCAGCCAGCTTCGCATCTCCGTCCTCTTGCGCCATGAGGGCCCGGCTGAGATAAGCCGTGTACACATAGCCTTGGACTTCACACAGTGCGGTTGGTGGCGTAGCCAATGTCCCGTCGGCGAAATTGATGCCGTCCCCGGAATCCTTCCAGCCTTGGTTGAGCAGTCCTTGGTCCGTAGCCCGCAAGTACTCTACGAAGCCATCCCCGTCGGCGTCTCCGTAATCGCGGATCCAATCCAAGGCCCGGTCCACCGCAGGCAGGAGGGATTCCGTGACTTCGGAACGGAATCCCCAGCGGGTGAGCTCCCCGGCAAGCGTGACGAACAACGGAGTGGCATCCACCGACCCGTAGTAGGCACTCCCACCCCCAAGGGCCAGGCCCGTACTGGCACCGAGACGGACCTCATGCAGGATTCGCCCGGGTTCCTCCTCGCTGAGCGGATTGACGGTGCGGCCCTGGTGGTCTGCGAGAGTCTGGAGGGTACCCAAGGCCAGCGAGGGGTCGAGGGGAAGGGTCATGAACGAAGTCAGGAGCGAGTCCCGGCCGAAGAGGGCCATGAACCAAGGCGATCCTGCCGCCACCACCGTGCGCCCGGGATGGTCGGGATCGAAGATCCGTAACGAGCCGAGGTCCGCCCTGCTTTGATCCAACGCCTTTTGGAAGGCGTGGTTGGCCACGTCGGTTTGGGGAACCTTACCGTGCCACTCCTGCAACCTCTCTTCCGGGACGTCGTAGGGACGCTGGCTGCCCCAGACAGAGGCGTCGGCATCCGGTCCAACCCCGTCGATGCTTGGCGTGGCGGTCACGCTTGTTGACCAATGGCCTTGGGGCCCGATGGCGATGTCATAGCTGAGGACATCACCGTCAACCACGGCACTCGGGGCGTCGACAGTGACCAGGACATGCCGCCCCTGCCGCTGGGATTCAAGGACCAGGGCGCCGTTGCTTCCCTGCGCCAGATGCACACTCTCGTGCTTTGCTCGCCCTTCTTTGACTTCGAAGATGTCGGCAAAATCAGCACTCACCGTCAGCGAAACAGTGCATCGAGTGGCTTTGTTGGAAAAGTTCCTGACCGTGATTTCCTCGCGCACTCCGCCGAACAAGCTCCGTCGGCGTTCGATCAACAGATTGCTGTCTGCTAGACCGTCGGTGCGTGCCGCCCGGCCGATGAAATCAGCTCGGTAGGGCTCCGGGACCGGTGAGCCCAGGGCCTCGATGGCGTGGCCGTTCACTGCGAGCACCCAGTGGGAAACGAACCGCGTGTCCCGGAAAAACATTCCGTGGGGGCGCAATTGGTCCATGTCGCCGTTAGCTGCGGACACACAAAAAGATGTTCCCGCCAATAGGGTCACGGCGCCTGCGCCCGCCGAACCTGCGAGGTTTTCGGCATTCCAACCTGTCATCGATGAGCTCCAAGGTAGGGAAGGGGCGGAGAGTGATGGGGAAAGGGATAAGGCCAGGGAAGGCGATGAAACGGGGCGGGGGATTGGAAACAGGGCAGCTTGCATCAGCGTATTCTGCGCGTCTTCGGAAGTGAACCCTCCTGCAGATATGACCCCCCTTTCCTCCGACCCTCCTTCACATATGGCGGTCTTCCAGCGAACCCTCCTGCACTTCGAACACCATCCGCCGCCCTCACCACAAACAGCCGGGCGGCAACTCGACCCAGCGATCACCACGCTAGAGTGAAGCCATGTCTGCCGCGCTCGCCAGCCCCCAAGCGGTCCCCACACTTGACGAGCTCCTCGCTACCGCCACGGTAGTCAGCCTTCCGATGCGGGTGAAGTTCCGCGGCATCATGGAACGCGAAACCCTGCTGTTCCGCGGCCCGGCCGGGTGGGGCGAGTTTTGTCCGTTCCCCGAGTACGGCGACACCGAGGCCTCCCGCTGGCTCGCCGCCGCCGTCGAAGCCGCCTGGCAGGGTTTTCCGGCGCCACTCAGGGACACCATTCCCGTCAACGCCACCGTCCCCGCCGTACCTGCCACCCGGGTGCCCGAGGTCCTGGAACGCTTCGGCCGCGTGGACGCCGTCAAGGTCAAGGTCGCCGAGCGCGGGCAGGAACTGGCCGACGACGTCGCGCGCGTCACCGCAGTCCGGGAGGCCCTGCCGGACGCCGCGATCCGCGTGGACGCGAACGCGGGCTGGGACGTGCCCCAGGCGGTCGAGGCACTCGGGCGGCTCTCCGCCGTCGGGCTCGAATACGCCGAGCAGCCCGTGCCGCAGATCGAAGGACTCGCCGAAGTCCGCCGTCGGCTCGCGCGGCAGGGAACGCCCGTGCTCATCGCCGCTGATGAATCCGTCCGCAAGGAAGATGATCCCCTCAAGGTGGCCCGAGCCGGCGCGGCGGACCTGGTCGTGGTCAAAGTGGCGCCCCTTGGGGGAGTGCGGCGCGCGCTGGACATTGTGGCGCAAGCCGGGCTTCCCGCCGTCGTGAGCTCGGCGCTGGACACCTCCGTGGGGATCCGCGCTGGGCTCGCGCTCGCCGCCGCGCTGCCGGAACTGCCGTACGCGTGCGGGCTGGGGACCGTGCGGCTGTTCGCCTCGGACATCACCCGGGATCCGTTAGTGCCCGACGACGGCGCCATCCGCGTCCGCGAAGCCGTCGCCGACGAGGAACTGCTGGAGCGGTTTGCGGCCTCCGCTGAACGTCGCGACTGGTGGCTGGACCGACTCCGCCGCGTGTATGCGCTCCTGCATGCATAGATAACTGTGAAAATGCTGGGAGTTCACCGGAACTTAACCGGAGCGTCCTCTCGGATTCCGCTGGCGCTGCAAGGGTGGGGAAATCACTCAATCCCCGGAGGTATTCCCATGTCTGAATCAACCAACCGCAAGTTCGCCTTGCTCCCCATGCTCGGCCATACGAAGGGCAAGCGCAGTCCCGTCACGTGCGCCCTGAAGTGCGACAACGCCTGTTCCGGCGACGTTTGCAACACGAGCTCCAACGCCTACTTCCGCGATGTCGCTTCCGCGGCTGTGTCCCGCCGCGCCGCCCTGGGCCTCGGCGCCGCCGGTGCGCTCGCCGTCGTACTGAGCGGGCTCGCTGCGCCTGAAAAGGCAGTGGCCGACGGCGGTCCCGGCCTTTCGGCTGCTGCGAAGGCCGGCTTCGACAAGGCCAAACTCAAGTTCACCCCGATCAAGCCGGTCGACTACATCGTGGATGAGTTCACCGTGCCGGAAGGCTTCGCGTGGCAGCCGATCATCCGCTGGGGCGATCCCCTTTTTGCCGACTCGCCGGCCTTCGAGCTGAACGGTCAGACCGCAGCGGCACAGGCCCGCCAGTTCGGCTACAACAACGACTACACGGACATCCTGCCCATCCCGGATTCCAAGGACCGCCGTGCCGTGCTCTTCACCAACCACGAGTACACCAACGAGAACATCATGTTCCCGGCAACTTTGGCGGCTGCGGAGGCGCGCGCGATCGGGCGTGCCGCGCATGGGCTCACGGTTGTTGAACTCGAGCGCAAGAACAAGAACAAGCCGTGGAACTACGTCAAGGGTGCCCAGCTGAACCGCCGCTTCCTGACAGACACTACCTACGAGCTCACCGGCCCCGCCGCTGGCACGGACTTGGTCAAGACCATCGACGACCCCTCGGGCCGGGCCATCAAGGGTACCCTGGGCAACTGCTCCGGCGGCACCACTCCCTGGGGGACCATCCTTTCAGGCGAGGAAAACTTCAACGGCTACTTCGCGGCTCCCGGCACCTCGGCGAGCGACAAGCGCTACGGGCTTACATCCAAGGCCACCGCGCGCAAGTGGGAGCTGGACGAGCAGCGATTCGACACTCGTAACGCCGGCTACGCCAACGAAACCAACCGCTTTGGCTGGATCGTGGAAGTCGACCCGTTCGACCCCTCCTCCACACCCAAGAAGCACTCCGCCATGGGTCGTTTCAAGCACGAAGGCGCCAACGTGATCGTGGCCGAGTCCGGCCATGTGGTGGCATACATGGGCGACGACGAGCGCTTCGACTACCTCTACAAATTCGTCTCCAAGGGCAAGTACATGGCCGGAGACTCGTCGGCGGCGCGCCGGAACAACATGAACCTTCTCTCCGAAGGTGATCTCTACGTGGCCAAATTCACGGGCGACTCTCCCGCAGCCGAAATCGATGGCAGTGGCAAGCTTCCGTCCGACGGCGCATTCGACGGTTCCGGCGAGTGGCTTCCGCTGGTGGTCGACGGCGTCTCCGCTGTTCCGGGCATGTCCGTTCCTGAAGTCCTGGTGTACACCCGCCTCGCCGCGGACAAGGTCGGTCCCACGAAGATGGACCGCTGCGAAGACGTCGAGCCGAACCTGGCGACTGGCAAGGTCTACGTGGTCTGCACGAACAACTCGGATCGCGGCAAGCCCGGCAAAGAAGGCGCCACCGAGGTCAACCCGCGCACGTTGAACCGCGACGGCCACATCGTCGAGATCACCGAAACCGGCGACCAGACGTCCACGCGCTTCAACTGGACGCTCCTGATGGTTTGTGGAGATCCCGCCAAGAACTCCTCCACATACTTCTCTGGCTTCCCGGCCGACAAGGTCTCGCCCATTTCCTGCCCGGACAACGTGGCCTTCGACTCGGCAGGCAACATGTGGATCGCCACTGACGGCGCGCCGTCGTCCATTGGGTATGCCGACGGTCTCTTCAAAGTCACCCTGGATGGCAGCGAACGCGGCAAGGTTGAACAGTTCCTCGCCGTACCGCGCGACGCCGAGACCTGCGGACCGATAGTCCACGACGACGAGCGGACCGTATTCGTCGCCGTGCAGCACCCGGGCGAGGAAGGTTCCTTCGACGCTCCGCACTCGTACTTCCCGGACTACGTGGGCGCCGGCGCCACCCCGGCCGCCGGCCAGGTCCGCGCCCCGCGGCCGTCGATCGTGCAGGTGTTCCGCAAGGACGGCTAGCCCTTCCCCTTCCCCTGACGTCCTGCCGGCAGGGAAACGCTCGCTCACCTTTGCTTTCAAAGGTGAGCGAGCGTTTGGGTTTTGGCGCCCAAAGGTGAGCGAGCGTTTGGGTTTTGGCGCCCAAAGGTGAGCGAGCGTTTGGGTTTTGGCGCCCATAGGTGAGCGAGCGTTTGGGTTTTGGCGCCCATAGGTGAGCGAGCGTTGGAGGGGAGGCGCCGCTAATAGACTGGTGCGGTGACTTCGCAAGGCTCCCTGAGCTCCCTCGCCGCTGCCCGGATCGCCGTCAAGGCGCTGCTCGACGGCGGTGTGCGGCACGTGGTGGTCTCTCCCGGTTCGCGCTCGGCACCCATGGCGTATGCGCTGGCCGAGGCCGAAGCGGCCGGGAACGTCCGGCTCCTGGTCAGGATCGACGAGCGCTCTGCCGGTTTCACGGCCCTTGGCCTGGCCCTGTCCACGGGAGCCCCGGCGGCCGTCCTGACCACCTCGGGCACCGCCGTCGGGAATCTTCTCCCCGCGGTCATGGAGGCCAACCACGCCGCCGTGCCCCTCGTGGTCCTTTCAGCCGATCGCCCTGCCGAGCTCCACGGCACCGGCGCCAACCAGACCACCATCCAACTGGACCTCTTCGGCGAGCACGTTCGTTTCGCCGTCGACATCGCCGCTGGCAGCAACCCGCGGAGGGCCGTCGAGACTGCCATCTATGCTGCAACGGGCGCCCTTGAAGACACGCCTCCCGGGCCGGTGCAGCTCAACCTGGCGTTCCGCGAGCCACTGGTTCCGGAACCGGGCGAGGCGCTGCCCGCCACCAAGGGACACGGAGTTTTCCACTACGACTCCGGTCCCCAGCCACTGAGCATGCCCCCCGCTCCCGCCGAACTAGCGGAACGGCGGACGGTGGTTTTGGCGGGGCACGACGCCGGTCCGGTCGCCGAGGCGTTCGCCCGCGCCCACGGCCTTCCGTTGTTGGCCGAGCCGTCGTCCAACGCGCGCTTCGGTCCCAACGCCGTCGGGCCGTACCGCCTCATGCTGGACAACTTCGGGCGTGGCTCTGCACTGCCGATCGAGCGGGTGGTGGTCTTCGGTCGGCCTACGCTGTCGAGGCCCGTCGCCTCTTTGTTGGCCCGCGGAGACCTTCGCGCCGCCATGTACGAGCCCGTTCCTGTGGCCTGGTACGAACATGGCCGGCGCAGCGAGGAACGCTTTGATTCGCTGACTGAGTTGGCTGGCTTCGCTGGCCGTGGCTCGGATGAGTGGCTCGACGCCTGGCTCCTGGCCGGGGCCGCAGCCCAACATGCGCTCGACGGCATCCTCGAGGCGGAGCAGGCAGCCAACGGTCCCGCCGTGGGAGCCACCGTTTGGAAACACGCGCGCGGACAGCTGGTCCTGGGCTCCTCCAACGGCATCCGCGACGTCGACCTCGCCGGACAGCCCAGCTCCGAGCCCCTCGCCACGGTGTTCGCGAACCGTGGGCTCGCCGGCATCGATGGCACCATCTCCACGGCAACCGGAATCGCCCTTGGCGCGGGCCGCGAAACCACCCTCCTCCTGGGCGATGTCACTTTCCTGCACGACGCCGGTGGCCTGTTCCTTGGAGCCGGAGAACCAGGACCGGACCTCCGCATCGTGGTCCTCAACGACGCCGGTGGGGGCATTTTCGGCCTCCTCGAGCACGGCAAGGTGGAGGACGACGGCGGCTACGGCACCGCCGTCGAGCGCCTCTTCGGCACCCCGCACAGCGTCGACATTTCAGCGCTGGCCGCGGCATACGGCGTCGGGCACATTTCGGTACGTACGACGGCGGAGCTCGCCACGGCGCTTGCCGCGCCTTTGAAGGGGCGCAGCATTGTCGAGGTACGCACTGACCGTTCCGGCCTGCGTCCATTGCACGCGCGCATCAAGGCTGCGGTGTCCCAGGTGCTGCTCGGGGCGTAGCGCAAAAATGCCCAGCGACACACAAAATGCCCTGCGCAGCTGGAATTCCAGCCGCGCAGGGCATTTTGCGTGTCGGCAGCCCGAACCTACAGCACGCGGCTGAGGAATTCCTTGGTGCGTGCGTGCTGGGGGTTGGCGATGATTTCGCGGGGGTCGCCCGATTCCACCACCACGCCTCCGTCCATGAAGGTCAGGCGGTCGCCGACTTCGCGGGCAAAGCCGATCTCGTGGGTCACCACGATCATGGTCATGCCGGACTTGGCCAGATCCTTCATCACGTTCAGCACATCGCCCACGAGTTCGGGGTCAAGGGCGGAGGTGGGTTCGTCGAAGAGCATCAATTCCGGTTCCATGGCCAGGGCCCGGGCGATCGCGACGCGTTGCTGCTGGCCACCGGAAAGCTGTGCCGGGTAATGGTTGGCTCGGTCAGCCAGGCCCACCCGGTCCAACAATTCGAGGGCGGCCTTCTTGGCGACTGCCTTGTTCTTGCCCTTGACCTGCACGGGAGCTTCCATGACGTTGTACAGCGCGGTCTTGTGCGGGAACAGGTTGAAGCGTTGGAAGACCATGCCGATTTCCCGGCGCTGCGCGGCGATTTCCTTGACCTTCAGGTCGTGGAGACGGCCGTTGACTTCGCGGTAGCCGATCAGCTGGTCACCGACGGAAATGCGACCTGCGCTGATGGTTTCGAGCAGGTTTACGCAGCGGAGCATCGTGGACTTGCCTGAACCAGACGGGCCGATGACAACGGACACTTCGCCCTGGTTAACTGTCAGGTCGATGCCGCGAAGGACGTGGTGGGGACCGAAGTACTTGTGGAGGCCTTCGATCCGTACCAGCGGTTTCTGGGTGGTGATCGTCATTTTGCCTCCTCCTCGGGGAATTCCATCTTCAACGACGGCTCTGCTTCTGCGCTCGGTGCGACTGCCGCGGCAGCCTTGGCAGCTGCGGGGTTGATGAGGGCTGGAGCCTGGTTGGTATCCACGCCCTTGCCGTAATACTTCTCGATGTAGTGCTGACCCACCATGAGAAGACTGGTGACCAGGAGGTACCAGAAGGCGGCAATGATCAGGAGAGGGATGGGTAGGTAGATCCGGTTGGCCAACGCGTTGGTCGCGAAGGTCAGATCGAGAGTGAACGGCACGGCCAATACCAGGGAGGTGGTCTTGAGCATACCGATGGTCTCATTACCGGTGGGCGGGACGATGATGCGCATGGCCTGCGGCAGGACGATCCGCCACATGATCTTTCCCTTGCCCATGCCTAGGGCTTCGGCGGCCTCGGTCTGGCCCTTGTCCACGGACTTCAGGCCGGCCCGGAAGATTTCGGCCAAGTAGGCCGATTCGTTCAGGCCCAAGCCCAGGATGGCCGGGATGAGGCCGTGGGTTGGGTCCGAGAGAACGTAGCTCACGAGTTGAGGGCCAAAAGGAATCCCGAGGGAAATCGTGGGATAAAGAACCGTGACTAGTCCCCAGAAGAGAAGCTGTGTGTAGACCGGGGTGCCGCGGAAAAACCAGACCCAGAGCCAGCTTGTGTAGCGCAGGACCGGGTTGTCGGACTGGCGCATCACGGCCAGCAGGATGGCCAGAACGATCGCCAAGACCATTGCCGCGACGGTCAGCAGCAGGGTCCAGCCCACGCCCTGGACGACCTTGACGTCCAGGATGTAGGTCCCGACCACGTCCCAGCGGAAGTTGGGGTTCGTGATCGCGCTCTGAATCATAAGGATCACGGCGCCAACAACGATGATGGCGCTGATCCAGCGGCCCGGATGCCTGACCGGCACAGCGTCGTTCAGCACCGGCGCTGCGTGGCCTTGTTGATGATGATCCATCTGTGCACCTGATTTGTTATCGGTGGCGGGAATACTCAAGACTTGACCGCCGGGTTGACCTCGGACTTGGTGATGGCGCCTTCGGCGTTGCCCCAGCCAGTGAGGATCTTCTTGTAGGAGCCGTCAGACATGAGCTTGGTGAGGGTCTTCTGGATGACATCGGCGAGGGCGGTGTCAGACTTCGCGACAGCGATTCCCTGGGGAGCGGCGTCGTAAACGTCGCCGAACCGCTCGAGCTGGCCGTTGGTCTGGGTCAGGGCGTAACCGATGATGGGGGAGTCGGCTGCCATGGCGTCGATGCTGCCGTTGACCAGCCGGGTGGTGACGTCGGTCTGGTTCTTGAGCGTCACGATGTTGATCGGCTGCTTGCCGTCAGCTGCGCATTTCTTGTTGCGGCCGGAGAGATCCGGGTCTTCCTGAACGGTGCCGGTCTGCACGCCGATGGACTTGCCGCAGATGTCATCCAAGGAGAACTTCTTCGGGTTGCCCTTCTGCACGGCCCAAGCGGTGCCGGCGTTGAAGTAGCTGACCATGTTGACGGCGCCGAGACGCTCAGGGTTGATGGTGAAGGACGAGATGCCCAGGTCGTACTTGGGGCCGAGGGCCGGGAGGATGCCCGTGAATTCGGCAGTCTGCACCTGGACCTTCAGGCCAAGGGTGGCGCCGATCGCCTTGGCGATGTCGACGTCGTAACCGACCGGGGTCTGGCCGTCGGTTCCGAGGAATTCCGCAGGAGCATACGTCGTGTCCGAGCCGACGGTCAGCGTGCCCTTGGACTTGATGGCCGCGGGGACCAGTGCAGCCAGGGTGTCGTCCTTGGTGATAGTGCTGGGGTCAAAGCTTGCATTGGCACTGCCGGAAGGCGAGGCGGCGCTCGACGGGCCCGCCTCTGAGGCGTTGGTGCAGGCAGTCAGTGCCAGGGCGCCGATTGCGATGATGGTTGCAGCCTTGAGCGTCGAACTGACCGGAAGCGAACGGAATTTCTGCATTTTCTTACCTTTTGTTGCAGTGGATGCGAAACTAATCGGTTCATAGTGTAGCGCCGAACATGAGATGTGCGTCACAGAAAACTAAGTTTTACTATTGGATAACCTACCAAGCAAAAAATCAAGACCCCCACCGTGGCTATTGTCTCGCACCCCAGACAGTTGGGAGGGCAGGTTTCGAACGGAATCCTTGGGTTTGGGGCCTTAGCTGCTAATCCCCAGGGACTCGAGCATCGGCCGGAATTTAGCCCACGTCTCGGCCAGCTCAGCCTCGGGAACGGAGCCCTCAACGATCCCGCAGCCCGCATAGAGGCGCACGGTGTTCGGACTCTCGATGATTGCACCACGAAGCGCGATGCCCCACTCGCCGTTGCCCGCGGCGTCGAGCCATCCGACCGGTCCCGCGTAGGGGCCTCGATCCATGTGCTCAAGCTCCCGGATCAGTTCCCCGGCAACCAAGGTAGGTGTCCCGCACACGGCGGCCGTGGGGTGAAGTGCGTTGATCAGGGCCAAACACGTAGGGACATGTCCCTCGATATCGGCGAGCTCAGCCTTCACATCCGATGCCAGATGCCAGACATTGGGCAGCTCCAGGATGAACGGTTCGCTGTGGGCGTTCATGGCCTCGGAGAACGGTGCAAGCTGCGTGGTCAGCGATTGGATGGCGATCTCATGCTCATGCCGTTGCTTCTCGGAACCGGCCAGCACCCGTTCGGCGTATTCCATGGGGGAGCCGTCCATCCCCACAGCGTCACGGCGGTCCAACGTCCCGGCCAGGACTCGCGCCTGAGCAGTCCGGCCCTCCACTTGGATGAGCATTTCCGGCGTCGCACCCACCAAGCCGTCGACGCCGTATGTCCAGCATTCGCGGTATCGGCTGGCCAGCTGCCGGAGCACCTGGGCGGCGTTGACGCCGTCGGGTAACGTTGCCACAACATCGCGGGCGAGGACGAGTTTCTCGAGCCTTCCCGTCCGGATTTCCGTCACGCCGTCCGCAACGGCCTGCATCCAGTCGGCTTCGCTCAGTGAACCGCTCTCAAGCGTGACCTTCCCGTCCCCCAGCTGACTCGCATTTGTTGTCGTTATGAGCCTTCTAAACGACAACAAATGCGAGTCAGTTGGGTGCCCGACGCCGGAGCCTCCCGCCGCGGTAAGCTCACCGTCCGCGGGGCTGAGCCAGCCCGCGAGTGCGGTGAGGGCGCCCGCCTCGGTGAGTTCGACGTCGTCGAGCGTTAACTGGGTGAGCCATGACTGCCCATCCCGGATCCCGACCACGATTTCTGGAAGGATCAGGCGCGATTCGAAGGGGGAGGTCTTGGAGAATGCAAAGGAACCAAAGGCCACGGGGCCGGTGCCGGGGATCTCGAGGGGATCTGTGATGTCGGCCTCGATGACGAGATGGCGCCACCAGATATCGGCCTCAAGAAAGCGATCGGGCCCGGTGGCAGTGAAGCGTTCGAGTTCGCCAAAGCCCACCAGTCCGTTCTCGCGGCGGGACCAGCACAGGACGTCGTCCCGGACCAGAAACGACGGCAGCCCCCCGGAGGATGAATCAACATCGAGGGGGACTGTCAAGGTGCGGAGCGTGCTCGTCATGATGGAACAACATTACTCCCGCGGGCAAGGGGAGCCGCGTCGGCTGGCAGGAACTCCAGACGGAAACCCGTCGCGCCCCAAGGAGAACCCGCGCCGGCACGGAGTGCCCCGAAAGTTCTTCCCAAATTTGTCTGAGACAATTGCAGGGTGAACCGAGCATCCTTGGAAAAGCGTCCGGACGAAGTTGCGACGATGTTTGACGATGTCGCCCCCAAATACGACGTCGTCAACGATGTCCTGTCCATGGGGCAGACCCGGCGTTGGCGCCGCGTCGTCGTGGAAGCGATGGATGTTCGGGTAGGCCAGAAGGTCCTGGATCTGGCTGCAGGTACGGGCACCTCCAGCGAGCCGTATGCCGACGCCGGAGTGGACGTTGTGGCCTGCGATTTCTCGCTAGGGATGCTCAAGGTTGGCAAGCGCCGCCGCCCGGACATCAACTTCGTTGCCGGGGACGCCACCAACCTGCCGTTCGCGGACAACTCCTTTGACGCGTGCACCATTTCATTCGGCCTGCGCAACGTCAACGAACCGCACAAGGCCCTCGAGGAAATGCTTCGCGTCACCAAGCCCGGCGGACGACTGGTCATTGCCGAATTCTCGGCCCCCGTAGTGCCCCTCTGGCGCACCATGTACACCGAATACCTCATGCGCGCGCTGCCGGCCATCGCCACCAAGGTCTCCTCCAACCCGGACGCGTACGTGTACCTTGCCGAGTCCATCCGCGCTTGGCCGGACCAGGACCACCTGGCCGCCTGGCTGCAGGAAGCTGGCTGGACGGACGTCAACTACCGCAACTTGAGCGGTGGAATCGTGGCAGTACACCGGGCCCAGAAGCCTGCCGCTCCGCACACAGCTAGCGTCCCCGTGGCCAAGCTGCGGCGCCAGATCAAGCCGCGCCGCCAAGCCGGCGATCAGTCCCGCTGACCGGCTCATTAACAAGGACGCTGTGAACGTACTCATTGTCGGCGCAGGACCAGCCGGGTCCACCGCCGCGTACTACCTTGCCCAGGCTGGCATTGCCGTCACGGTGCTGGAAAAGACCAGCTTCCCTCGCGAAAAGGTCTGCGGCGACGGCCTCACTCCGCGGGCGGTCCGCGAAATCCAGAAACTCGGCCTCCGGCACGCCGAAGCCGAGGGCTGGCGCCGCAACAAGGGGCTCCGCCTCATCGCCGGCGGCCGCACCATTGAGCTGCCCTGGCCCGAAGTCGCCGATTTTCCCACGTACGGGCTCATCCGCACACGCCTCGGATTCGACGAAGAGCTGGCCCGGCACGCGCAGGCGGCAGGCGCCGTCGTGCTTGAACGCCACAGTGTTACCGAAGCCCTGCGCGACGACGCCGGGCGGGTCATCGGCGCACGGGCCGCACTCCTCGACGAGTCCGGACGAAAGACGGGCGAAACGCGCGACTTCCATGCCGACGTCGTCCTCGCCGCAGACGGAAACTCAACCCGCACGGCCGTTTCGCTCGGTATGCACAAGCGCGACGACCGCCCGCTCGGTGTCGCCGTCCGCACCTACTTCACCTCGCCCCGCCACGACGACGACTGGATGGAAGGCTGGCTTGAGCTGCCCGGCAAATCCGGCAAACCGCTGCCCGGCTACGGTTGGGCGTTCGGCGTCGGGGATGGCACGTCCAACGTTGGCCTCGGAATCCTGAACTCCTCCAAGGAATTCGGCAAGCTCGACTACAAACAAGTCCTGCGCGAGTGGACCGCCGGAATGCCCTCCGAATGGGGCTACACGCCCGAAAACCAGGTGGGGGAGATCCGCGGCGCCGCCCTGCCTATGGGCTTCAACCGCACCCCGCACTACTCGCCGGGGCTCATGCTCCTGGGCGACGCGGGCGGCATGGTTTCCCCGTTCAACGGCGAGGGCATCTCCTACGCCATGGAGTCCGCCCGCTTTGCGGCCGAGTTCATCATTGACGCGTCCTCGCGCTCCCGTTCCGCGGGATGGACGCACGACGACGCCGACGCGCACCTTTCTCGCTACGCGGACTACGTGCGGGACCAATGGGGTTCACACTTCACCCTGGGACGCATCTTTGCGGCCCTCATTGGCAAGCCCGCCGTCATGAAACTCGCACTGCGAACCGGCATGCCCATTCCGGTGCTGATGCGCTTTGTGGTGAGAGTCCTCGCCAACCTCACGGATGCCTCCGCCAAGGGTTTCGAGGATCGCGTCATCCGCGTTCTCGAGATGCTGGTCCCGGCCACCTCCAACACCACGTCAACCGCCGCATCTACCCGCGCCGGCACCGAATCAACGCTTTCCACCGCGAAAAGTTAGGGTTAACCCGTGACTCACTCTGCCGAACACAGTTGGACGCACGCCGGGCACGGCCTGCCGGACACTGTCGAACCCGCTCCCACCACCACCGCGATCGCCACGGGCCTGCAGCTTCCTGCCGGTTTTGCGGCGATCGCCAAGGACGTGGAGCTGGGACCTGCCATCACCACCAACCTTGCCCGCGTGGAAAAGAAGCTCCGCGAAGCAATCGCCAACTCGGATCCCCTGGCTGACGCAACGTCGCGTCACCTGGTGGAAGCCGGCGGCAAGCGGATCCGCCCGCTGTTGACTCTCCTGTGTGCCCACCTCGGCGACGCCTCCCGCCCGGAAGTGGTCCAGGCCGCCGTCGTGGTTGAACTGACGCACCTCGCGACGCTCTATCACGACGACGTGATGGACTCCGCTCCCTTCCGCCGCGGCGCCCCCACGGCCCATGAAGTCTGGGGCAACTCGGTGGCAATCCTCACCGGCGACCTGATCTTCGCCCGGGCCTCGATCCTGGTCTCCGAGCTCGGCTCGCGTGCACTGGGAATCCAGGCACGCACCTTCGAGCGCCTGTGCCTCGGCCAATTGCACGAAACCGTAGGCCCGCGTGAAGGCGAGGACGCCGTGGAGCACTACCTCTCCGTCATCGCCGACAAGACCGGATCCCTGGTTGCTGCTTCCGGACAACTCGGTGCCATCTTCGCGGGTGCGGACGAGGCTTTCGAGGACGTGCTGGTGGAATACGGCGAGAAGGTGGGCGTGGCCTTCCAACTAGCCGACGATGTCATTGACGTCACCGGCGTCAAGGTCAAGTCGGGCAAATCCCCGGGGACTGACCTCCGCGAAGGCGTGCCGACCCTGCCCGTTTTGCTGCTCCGCAAGGCCGCCGACAATGGCGACCACTCCGCCGTCGAACTCTTGAAGCTGGTAGACGGCGACTTGTCCTCCGATGAGGCGCTGGCGCTGGCCGTCGCCGGGCTGCGTGAGCATCCCGTCACCGCCGAATCGTGGGTCATCGCGCGTCAGTGGTCCGCGGAAGCCATCGAGGCCTTGAAACCGCTGCCCGAAGGCGTGGTCAAGGAATCGCTCACGAACTTTGCCCACGCCGTGGTGGAGCGCGCCAGCTAGATTCGCGACCCGCAGTCCCAACTGACTCGCAGTTGTTGTCGTTTTGACCCTTCATAACGACAACAACTGCGAGTCAGTTGGGCTCAGGGTGGCGGCGTGGGCCCACCGCCGTAGCCAGTTGGGCGGGGACGCACTTAAATGCAATGGCCCCGGTTCCTTGCAACGCTACGAGTCACGCGCTGCAACGAACCGGGACCATAATCTCCGTTCGCATCAGACTCACCGGAGGCATTTAGTGAATCCGGTTACAGCATATGACAGGTTTGTCATGGGTGCAACTTTATCGGTCAAGAGATTTTCCGGGTTTTGGGTTGGCCATCGCGTTCCGTCCTGAAATCCCCACCTTTGGCGCAGCCTTGATCCAAGAGGGCTGGATTCTCGGGGTCAGAATCCGGTTGTCTCAGTCAAAACAGGGGAGTTTGGGCAGCTGACGGTTGTCCACATAACGAAACCACGGCATTTCAACGTCATCGCCGTGCTGCTGGAGTTGACTTATGGACCTCGTTGGCTTCCTGAACTACGCTGGCTCCGCCGCGAAAACTGCCACTGTCAAACAGGCCGGCTTCTCGGACCGTGCCATCCGCGCTGCCGTTGCTGGCGGCGAAATCGTGCGGCGACGCCACGGTGTTCTGGCCTTGCCGGTGGCGCAAGAGGATATCGTCGCTGCCCTCAGCGCCAACGGGTTGCTTACGTGCGTCTCCGGGGCCCGGCACAATGGCGTCTGGGTGCTGCACGAAACTCAGACCCTCCATTTGCTGTGCAGGCACGGCAACGCCAAGGGTTTTGTGATCCACCGCGAATCCGTTGTGGAGACTCAGCACCTCCGTCCAGTGGCCAGCCTGACTGACACGCTGGTCCATTCCCTCCGCTGCTTGCCTGAAATTGAGGCGGCCATCATGGTGGAGAGTGCCCTCCTCCAAGGCAGGACCAATCTTGATTACCTCCGTGAGAGGCTGCCCGGCAACCGGAACGGGGTGGCCAGAAAGGCGCTCACACTGGTCGACGGTTCGGCAGATTCTCCGATCGAGGTCCTGGCGCGGATTCTTTTTCGGCAAGCCGGCATCCGTACCGAGACGCAGGTCGAATTGCCCGGAATAGGCATTGTGGATTTCTTGCGGGACGGCAGGCTGATCGTGGAGGTGGACGGGGAGAGCCACCTACAGCCTCGGCAGGTCAAGAAGGACAGACGCCGCAACAACGCGGGCACTGTGAACGGCTACCTGGTTCTCAGATACGACTATTCGCAGATCGTGTATCACCGAGAAGCCGTCTTAGCCGAGGTTCTCCGAGTCCTTCGCCAACGAGGCCGCTGAAACTCCCCGGTTTTGGCGGACCCGGCGAGGACCAGCCCCGGAAACGATGGGCTCGGGGGCCCAACTTGGCCCAAA
Source organism: Arthrobacter sp. 01T419 (assembly GCF_056398865.1). Classification (NCBI taxonomy): domain Bacteria; kingdom Bacillati; phylum Actinomycetota; class Actinomycetes; order Micrococcales; family Micrococcaceae; genus Arthrobacter; species Arthrobacter sp. 01T419. Next base: position 267,379 of record NZ_JBFTQF010000002.1, on the reverse strand, counting down.
GGTGGGGAGAAAGCTCCGGCCCCGTGAAGCAACCCTAGTCTTCGTCGCTGAAAGCCCAGTCGAACATGTCGAACACGAACTCGGAGAACGTGCCTTCTTCGGACTTCCACTGGCCGCGGGCGTTATTGCGGCGCCAGACGATCGGATCCGGAACGCCGAGGTCGCCCACACGGAAGCCCCAGGTGAACTGTTCTTCCTCGTCTTCCAGGAACATGAGGAAGCCTTCGTCGTCCACTTCGAGTTCCTCGGGGTCCCAGAAGTAGTGGTAGGCCTCCATGAGGTCTTCGCAGCCACCGATCGCGAGATAGAACTCACGCAAGACCATGGGAATGGTGAACGAGTGTGCGGACAGGGCCTCATCCAGTTCAGAGGCCGTCAGGCCGTCTTCTTCCTGCCATTCGTCCTCGAGATACTTCGGTACAAGCGCGCGGAACTTCTCGAGGAACATGTCAGTCATGCTCCCATCCTAGCTAATCACGGACACGTGAATCGGCGCCCGATGAGACCCCAGCGCGATGCCATCCGCGGACCGCCAAGGGCACCCGCCAACCGCGGCGCCAAGCCACCACCCGGAACCCGAAAACCAAGACGGCAATCAAGGCGGCCGTCAGCCCGTTGAAGGCTCCCATATTCCAGAGCAACGCCGTCAATGCTGCGCCAGTGAAGGCCGGCAGGGCGTAAAGATCCCGGGCGTTGAAGAGGGTAGGGATTTCGTTGGCCGTGATGTCTCGAAGCAGGCCACCGCCCACGGCCGTGGTGACGCCCAACAGGATTGCAGCCACCGGATTCATCCCAGCAGCAAGCGCCTTGAGTGTCCCCGTGATGCAAAACAAGGCCAGGCCGCCGGCGTCGAACAGGGTCAAGAGGGAAGTAAAGCGTTGGATGCTCGAGAACAGGAAGTACACCAGCATCGCGGCTAACAGCGGCGGCAGCAGATAGACCGGGCTAGTGAACGCCGCGGGCGGCCCGGCGTTGATGATGATGTCGCGGATAACACCGCCGCCCAGGGCCACGAGCGAGGCCAAGAGAAGCGAGCCGATGATGTCGAACTGCTTCTTCGCCGCCAGCAATGATCCGGACACCGCGAAAAAGAAGACGCCGGCCAGGTCAAGCCACACCAGCGCGAGGTCAAAAGTGAACAAATGCGGCTCCATTCTTCGTTCACAGTCGGGAGATCGTGCGTGCCCAACGTTACGCTTGCACCCATGAACAGCCCCGTCTTGATCGCGTGCGCCCACGGAACCCGGAACGTCGAAGGGCAGGCCGCCATCCGCCAGGTCATCGCCGAAATCGAGGCCCTCCGGCCTGGGCTGACCGTTGTTGAGGCCTACGTGGACGTCCAGGAGCCCGAGTTGTCCGGCGTGGTGACGGGCCTCCCGGAAGGTGCGCCCGCCGTCGTCGTTCCCTTGCTGCTCAGCACCGGCTACCACGTCAAGGTGGACATCCCCAAGGCGATCAAGTCCCGTCCGGAGGTGTCCGCGGCGCCGCCGTTGGGGCCGGATCCGCGGCTCGCTGAGCTGCTCGCCGCACGGCTGCGCGACTCAGGCCTGGGCGACGACGACGGCGTCCTGCTGGCTGCCGCGGGCTCGTCGCTGCCGGACGGTTCCGTCGATTCGGAAGAGCAGGCGCGCCAGCTCGCCGAGCTGCTGCCGAACAAGGTGCGCGTCGCCTATGGCGCCAGTGCCGAACCGAACGTGCCCGACGGTGTCGCCGCCCTGCGCGCCGAAGTCACCGAAGACGGCGGCCGGGTCATTGTGTCCTCGTACCTGCTCGCCACGGGCTACTTCCACGACCAGCTGTCCAAGGCCGGGGCCGACGTGGTGACGGCACCGCTGCTGCCCTCTCCGGTCCTCGCGGAAATCGCCCTGGAACGCTACGACGCGGTTGTTGCCGCGCGCTCCTGAGCTGTACTTCGGAATGCACGGCGCGGCCAGGTGGACAAGGCCCCTCGGCGGTTCGTGACGAAATGTTTCCCTAGGTGACTCTTCGTTTCCGGACCCTTTGTTACGCCTCTCCGGCCAGCCCTACAGTCGATGCATGACTGATACAGCTCTAGCCGGAGCGTCTGCGGACGAGGCTGCACCCAAGCGCCCGGCCCGCACCGCCCGTCCTGCCGCGAAACCCCACGGCCAGTGGAAAGTCGACGGCACCGCGCCGCTCAACGCCAACGAAACCTGGAAGCAGGAAGACAACGGGCTCAACGTCCGTGAGCGTATCGAGTCTGTCTACTCCAAGCACGGCTTCGACTCGATCGACGGCACGGACTTGCATGGCCGTTTCCGCTGGTGGGGCCTCTACACCCAGCGCAAGCCCGGGATCGACGGCGGCAAGACCGCCACGCTTGAGCCGCACGAGCTCGAGGACAAGTACTTCATGCTCCGCGTGAGGATCGACGGCGGTGCGCTCACCACCGAGCAGCTGCGCGTCATCGGCCAGATCTCCGTGGACTTCGCCCGCGGCAGCGCCGACCTGACCGACCGCCAGAACATCCAGCTGCACTGGATCCGTGTGGAGGACGTGCCGGAGATCTGGCGCCGCCTCGAATCCGTTGGCCTATCGACCACCGAGGCTTGCGGCGACGTCCCGCGTGTCATCCTGGGCTCCCCGGTTGCCGGCATCGCCAAGGACGAGATCATCGATCCGACGCCGCTGATCAACGAACTCGCGGAGCGCTTCATCGGCGACCCCGAGCTTGCCAACCTGCCGCGCAAATACAAGACCGCCATCACCGGCCACCCCTCGCAGGACGTTGTCCACGAGATCAACGACTTCGGGTTGGTGGGCATGGTCCACCCCGAACTCGGCGTCGGCTATGACCTCTGGGTGGGCGGCGCGCTGTCCACGAACCCCATGCTGGCCAAGAGACTCGGCGCGTTCGTGAAGCCTGAGGAAGCCGCCGAAGTGTGGCTCGGCGTCACCAGCATCTTCCGCGACTACGGCTACCGCCGCATGCGCACCAAGGCCCGCCTGAAGTTCCTCCTGGCCGACTGGGGGCCGGAGAAGTTCCGCCAGATTCTGGAAGACGAATACCTCGGCTTCAAGCTTTCCGACGGCCCCGCTGCCCCCAAGCCTTCAACTCCGGGCGACCACGTTGGCATCCACGAGCAGAAGGACGGCAAGTTCTTCATCGGCGCCACGCCGCTGGCCGGTCGCTTGTCCGGTAGCCAGCTCGTGAAGCTGGCGGACACCCTGGAAGCCCACGGCTCGCAGCGCCTGCGCACCACCCCGCACCAGAAGATTGTTGTGCTGGACGTTGCCAAAGAGCAGGTGGAGCCTCTCGTCGCCGAATTGGATACCCTGGGCCTCTCCGCCCGCCCGTCCGTGTTCCGCCGCGGCACCATCGCCTGCACCGGCATCGAGTTCTGCAAGCTGGCCATTGTGGAAACCAAGGTCACCGCAGCTACTGCCGTTGCTGAGCTGGAACGCCGCCTTGCGGACCTCGCGGACAGCGGCCAGCTGCCCCAGGCACTGTCCCTCCACATCAACGGTTGCCCGAACTCCTGCGCCCGCATCCAGACTGCGGACATCGGGCTCAAGGGCATGATGCTGCCAACGCCCGACGGCGATCCCACCCCCGGCTTCCAGGTCCACTTGGGCGGCGGACTGGCTTCTTCCAACCGCGAAGAAGCAGGCCTCGGACGCACCGTGCGTGGCCTCAAGGTTTACGTCGAGGACCTGCCCGATTACGTGGAGCGGGTGGTCCGGAAGTTCGTGGCCGACCGCGCCGAGGGCCAGACCTTCGCTGAATGGGCACACTCCGCTGATGAAGGAGATCTCCAGTGACATCCACCGTCAACCTTCGCTCCCACGATGAACTGAAGGCCCTCGCCGAAGCCGGCGCGGCTGAGCTCGGTTGGAACGCGCCGGCCCGCGACGTCATCGCCTGGGTGGCCCGCAACTTTGAACTGCCCGCCGTCGCTGTGGCCTGCTCGATGGCCGATGCCGTGTTGCCCGCCCTCGTGGCGGACCAGTTTCCCGGCGTCGACGTTCTCTTCCTGGAGACCGGCTACCACTTCCCGGAAACCCACGCTACCCGGGATGAGGTCGCCGCGAACCTGCGTGTGAATATTGTGGACGTGCTCCCGGAAAACACCGTGGAACAGCAGGACCGCCTTCTCGGCAAGGACCTGTTCGCCCGGGACGCGGCCCAGTGCTGCGCGCTCCGCAAGGTCCAGCCGCTGCGCCGGACCCTCGCCGGCTACGAAGTGTGGTTCACCGGCGTTCGTCGCGACGAAGCCCCTACCCGGACCAACACGCCGCTGATCACGTGGGATGAGACCAACGGTCTGGTCAAGGTCAACCCGATGGCGGACTGGAGCTTTGACCAGTTGGTCCAGTACTCCGAAGACAACATCCTTCCCGTCAACCCCCTCCTGAGCCAGGGCTACCCGTCCATTGGATGCCAGCCGTGCACCAGGAAAGTGGCCCCGGGAGCGGACCCCCGTTCCGGCCGCTGGGCTGGAACCGACAAGACAGAATGCGGACTACACGTATGAGTACCCAAATCACCAACGAGGACACGGAGCTGTCAGTGCTGGAAAAGGACCTTGCTGAGACGCCGGTTGCCGCCCAGCGCGTGGCGGCGGAGCGCCTTTCCTCCCTCGACACCCTCGAGTCCGAAGCCATTCACATCATCCGCGAGGTTGTTGCCGAGTTCGAGAAGCCCGCTCTGCTGTTCTCCGGCGGCAAGGACTCCGTGGTCATGCTGCACCTTGCCACCAAGGCGTTCTGGCCTGGCAAGGTTCCCTTCCCCGTGCTGCACGTGGACACCGGCCACAATTTCCCCGAGGTCATCGACTTCCGTGACCGCACGGTGGAGCGCCTGGGTTTGAAGCTCGTGGTCGGCTCCGTGCAGGAGTTCATCGACCGTGGCGAACTTGCCGAGCGTGCCGACGGCACCCGCAACCCGCTGCAGACCGTGCCGCTCCTGGATGCCATCCAGCGCAACAAGTTCGATGCCGTCTTCGGCGGCGGCCGTCGCGACGAGGACAAGGCCCGTGCCAAGGAACGCATCCTGAGCCTGCGCGACGAGTTCGGCCAGTGGGATCCCCGCAACCAGCGCCCCGAATTGTGGAACCTCTACAACGGCCGCCACACCGTGGGCCAGCACGTCCGCGCGTTCCCCATTAGCAACTGGACCGAGCTGGACGTGTGGCGCTACATCGAGCGCGAAGGCATTGAGCTGCCCGGCTTGTACTACGCCCACGAGCGCGAGGTCTACGAACGCGATGGCATGTGGCGCGCAGTCGGTGAGGTTTCCATGCCGAAACCACACGAGGAAGTGTTGACGAAACTCGTGCGTTACCGCACCGTAGGCGACATGTCCTGCACCGGCGCCGTCCTTTCCGACGCCCGCACCGTTGCCGACGTCGTCGTCGAAGTTGCCGCATCCACACTCACCGAACGTGGCGCCACCCGTGCAGATGACCGCATCTCCGAGGCAGCCATGGAAGACCGCAAGAAGGACGGCTACTTCTAATGAGCACTGAGACTTCACTCCTGGAGACCGGGCTGCGCGAATCCACGTTGTTCCGCTTCGCCACGGCTGGATCCGTCGACGACGGCAAGTCCACCCTGGTGGGCCGCCTGCTGCACGATTCCAAGGCGATCCTTGCCGACCAGCTCGACGCCGTCGCCCGCACTTCGGCGGACCGTGGCTTCGGCGGAGCCGGTGCAACCGGCAGCCAGGCGATCGACCTCGCCCTCCTGACCGACGGCCTTCGTGCCGAGCGGGAACAGGGCATCACCATCGACGTTGCCTACCGCTACTTCGCCACCGACCGCCGCAGCTTCATCCTGGCGGACTGCCCCGGTCACGTGCAGTACACCAAGAACACGGTGACGGGCGCGTCCACTGCGGACGCCGTCGTCGTACTCATTGACGCCCGCAAGGGAGTCCTGGAGCAGACCCGCCGCCACCTGTCGGTGCTGCAGTTGCTCCGCGTGGCGCACGTGATCGTCGCTGTGAACAAGATCGACCTCGTGGACTTCAGCGAGTCGGTCTTCCGCGAGATCGAGACGGACGTGCAGAAGGTTGCCCGCGAGCTTGGCTTGGGCAGCGATGGCATTGCCGACGTCGCGGTCATCCCGGTATCGGCGCTCGACGGCGACAACGTCGTGGACCGCTCGGACCGTACCCCTTGGTACAGCGGCCCGGCCCTGCTCGAGGTGCTGGAAACCCTCCCGGCCGCCGACGAGCTCGAAAGCCACCTGGAGAGCTTCCGCTTCCCGGTCCAGCTGGTCATCCGTCCGCAGGGCGCGCTGGCTCCCGACGCCGTCGCCGCCGGGCTCGACGTCGGAGCGTACCGCGACTACCGTGCCTACGCCGGCCAGATCACGGAGGGGACCGTGAAGCTTGGCGACAAGGTCACTGTCCTGAGCCCTGGCCACGAGCCCCGGATCACCACCGTGACGGGGATCGACTTCGCCGGCAGCGAGTTGGCCGAGGCGACCGCTCCGCAGTCCGTGGCGATCCGCTTGGCCGACGAAATCGACATCGCCCGCGGTGACACCATTGCCGCCGCGGGGACCGTGCGCGAGAGCTCGGCCGATCTGTACGCGGCGCTGTGCTGGCTTTCGCCCAAGCCGTTGCGTGAAGGTGCCAAGGTGCTCGTGAAGCACGGGACCCGAACCGTCCAGGCGCTCGTCCGCAATGTGACGGGCAAGCTGGACCTGGCCACGTTCAACGTGGAGGCCGCCTCCAGCCTCGAGCTGAACGACATCGGCAACGCCCAGCTCAGGCTGGCCGCGCCCTTGCCGTTGGAGAACTACCTGCACCACCGCCGCACGGGCGCGTTCCTGGTGATCGACCCCGTGGACGGCAACACCCTGGCCGCCGGCCTGGTGAAGGACCACCCGGGCGACCACGAGGACGAACGTTACGTCATCTGACTTTCTTGGTAACTGGAACCGCAGCTTGTTTCCCAAACCCCGCCTTCAAGGTCCGGGATGGGAAACAAGCTGCGGTTTTTTGTGCTGGAGACGCCCCAATTGTGACGCCGCGTGAACGTGCGTGACCCCGGGTTTCCGGGTCATTGAACGGCAAATATGACAGTCCTTATGGTGAATCCATGACCTCATCGGATTCGTCCTTGCCTGCCCTCTCGGGGCGATGTCGCAGGGCCTGATAGACGCCCAGCCCCTTCCGCAACGCATCCCAAGGATTCCCCTATGTCAAACACCCCAGAACCCACGCCGCCCGCCTCGAACCCGGGAACCACGCGCATCGTCGCCGGCGAGACCAACAAGCCCAAGCGCCGCCGCACTCTCGAGATCGGCATCGCCGTCGGACTCGTCCTGCTGATCGGTGCCGGTGCCGCCGTCGCATCGGTGGTCGCGAAGAACAACGAAACCCAGGCCGCGGCGGCAACGACGCCCGCCGCAGAACTCCGCCTCGGCTACTTCGGCAACGTCACCCACGCCCCCGCGCTGGTGGGCGTCAGCAAGGGCATCATCGCCGGCAAGCTGGGCAGCACCAAGCTCACCACCCAGATCTTCAACGCCGGACCGGCCGCGATCGAGGCCCTGAACGCCGGGGCGATCGACGCCGCGTACCTGGGCCCCAACCCGGCCATCAACTCCTTCGTCCAGAGCAAGGGCGCATCCATCAGCATCATCGCCGGCGCAGCCTCCGGCGGCGCCCAGCTGGTGGTCAAGCCCGGCATCAACTCCGCCGCGGACCTCAAGGGCAAGACCCTCGCCACACCGCAGCTCGGCGGCACCCAGGACGTGGCGCTGCGCGCCTGGCTTGCCAAGCAGGGCCTGAAGACCAACCCGAACGGCGGAGGCGACGTCGCCATCAACCCGACGGAAAACGCCCAGACCCTCAAGCTCTTCCAAGACGGAAAGCTCGACGGCGCGTGGCTGCCTGAGCCGTGGGCCTCACGGTTGGTGCTCCAGGCTGGCGGCAAGGTCTTGGTGGACGAGAAGGACCTGTGGGAGAAGGGCCAGTTCCCCACCACCATCCTGATCGTCAGCAAGAAGTTCGCCGCCGAGCACCCCGACACGGTGACAGCCCTGCTCCAGGGCCACGAGGCCTCCGTCAAGTGGCTCAACACCGCCTCGGCCGCGGACAAGGCAAACGCCATCAACGCCGCACTGAAGGCGACCGCAGGCAGCACGCTCCCGGCCGACGTCATCGACCGCTCGCTGAAGAACATCACCTTCACCGTGGATCCGCTCGCCGGAACCTACAAGAAACTTCTCCAGGACGGGGTTGACGCCGGCATCACCAAACCGGCCGACATCAACGGGATCTTCGACCTCCGCGCGCTCAACAGCGTCACCGGACAGAAGACGTCGGCCGCCGGACTGGGCCAAGACTGAACTGACTGGCAGTTGTTGTCGTTCTGAAGGCTCATAACGACAACAACTGCCAGCTAGTTGGGTGCACATTCAACAACGAAGCAACAAACGAAGGACGGGACCATGCCAGTCGTACTGGAACACCTGGGTAAACGCTTCGGCGACGGCGCCCCGGTGCTGGACGACGTCAACGCCACCATCGAGCAAGGCGAGTTCGTCGCCCTGCTCGGCGCGTCCGGCTGCGGTAAATCCACCCTGCTGAACATCCTTGCGGGACTGGACCAGCCGACGTCGGGCGCTCTGGAGGTGCCCAGCGACGGCGCCGCCTTCATGTTCCAGGACTCTGCGTTGTTTCCGTGGCTCACGGCCCGGGGCAACATCGAACTCGCGCTGAAACTCGCCGACAAGTCCGGCCGCACCAGCAAAGCGTCGCGTGCTGCCCGTGCAGGCGAACTGTTGGACCTCGTCCACTTGGGTGGTGCGGGGGACAAGCGCCCGCACGAGCTCTCCGGCGGCATGCGGCAGCGCGTCGCACTGGCCCGCGCTTTGGCCCAGGACCGGCAACTGCTGCTCATGGACGAACCGTTTGCCGCGCTCGATGCCATCACCCGCGACCTTCTCCACGACGAGCTGGAGCGGATCTGGAAGGAGACGGGCCGCACCATCGTGTTCGTGACCCACAACGTGCGCGAAGCCGTCCGGCTCGGGCAGCGGGTACTCCTGCTGTCCTCCCGTCCGGGACGGGTTGTGGCCGAATGGAACGTCACCGAGGAACATCGGACCGACGCCGGCCGTGCCGGGGAACTGACCGGAACCATTACCCGCCGCCTGCGCGAGGAGATCCGCCGCCATGCCAATTGAACAAGAAACGCGACTCGTCGCGGGAGAGACTGCGGAGAACGCCGCTGAGGCCGCAACAGAAGCAGCCCCGCAGTCCCGCCACATCACCTCGCCGTCCCTGAAGGGAAACCCGGACGAACTCCGGGACCTCGAGGCCGGCTTGGACAAGCTGCAGTCGGACGCACACCGCAAGGCGCGCATCGACTGGACCCGGATCATCCTCCCGATCGCGGCGCTCCTGGTGCTCATCCTGGCGTGGCAGTTCTATGTCTCGCTGGGCTTCAAACGCCGAGACCAGGTTCCCGGCCCGCTCGATGTCTTGGGCCAGTTCGGTGCTCTTTGGGCCGAAGGCAAAGCCCAGGAAGCCGTCTGGACCTCGCTTCAGCGCGGCGTCATCGGGTTCCTCATTAGCGTTGCCGTGGCCACTCCGCTGGGCCTGCTCCTCGCACAGGTGCAACCGCTGCGCCGCGCCTTTGGCCCACTCATCTCCGGACTCCAGGTACTGCCGTCCGTGGCTTGGGTTCCCGCAGCCATTATCTGGTTCGGACTCTCGGACGGGACTGTGTATTTCGTCGTCCTGATGGGCGCCATCCCCTCCATCATCAACGGTCTGATTTCCGGCGTCGACCAGATTCCGCCGCAATACCGCAGCGTGGGCAAAGTCCTCGGAGCATCCCGGATCCAGATGGCCTTGCAGATTGTCCTGCCGGCGGCTCTTCCCGGCTACCTCGGCGGGCTCAAGCAGGGCTGGGCTTTCTCGTGGCGTTCGCTCATGGCCGCCGAAATCATCGCGGTGGGCGGAACCATTGGCTTCGGGCTCGGTTCGCTCCTGGACCAGGGCCGCACCCTGTCCGACATGGCCACGGTCATGTCCGCGATCCTGGCCATCCTGTTCGTGGGCATCCTGATCGAACTGTTGGTGTTCGCGCCGATTGAGCGCCGCCTCCTGCTTCGCCGTGGCCTGCTGGCGGGGAGCACTCGCTAAGCGCACGATCTTAGCGGGATGTATCCCGGACCGTGGTCAGGATGGGGAGGGCTGACGGCTTGGTTTCGGTGCCGGTGATTGCGCCGTAGAGGACCTCCATGAGTTCGTAACCGCTCACTTGTGCGTCCACACCCATGGTGCTCAAGGCAGGACGCGTCTGGCTGGCAAGCGGGACGTCCTCGCAGGCAATCACTGCTACGTCACCGGGGATGGAAAGTCCGGCGTCTTCGATGGCCCGGACGACCCCAAGGCCCATCGGCACTGTCGCCACGACGACCCCGTCCAGCGGCTCTCGTCCGGCAAGGTAGCCGGAAACGATATCCAGGGCACCCTCGTAGGAATACAAGCTCTTGAAAACCCGGGACGCCACTTCCTCGCCTCGCGCACCGGATTCCTTGAGCGCGCGGGTGTAACCGGTCATGAGTTCACGGCCGATATAGGTGCTTTGCAGGCCGCCCACCAAGATGATGTCGTGCCGACCATCGGCGAGTAGGCTCGTAGTGGCTTCGTAGGCTATCCGTGCGTAGTCCGCAGCGAGAGAGATCACGTTCGGGATCACAGGCTCCGCCGTGGTGATGACCACCGGGGTTCCACCCTCCGATGCCCGGCTCATGGCATTACGCACCGCCGGAGCGGTGAGGTCGTCGGCGGTGGCGATGATGATGCCGTCAGTGCCCTGCAACGGAAGCCGGTCAAGGAACCCCACAAGACGGTCCTCACTATGGTCCAGATCGCATAGCAGCACACTCATGTTCCGGTCCTCTGCTGCGTGCGTTACGGCTTTGGCCAGTCGACCATGGAAGGGCTGGGAAATGTCCCCGACCAACAGGGCGACCGTGTTGGTCTTGCCACTGCGGAGGCTTCGTGCCGCAGTCCGTGGAACGTAGTTCAGAGCCGCGGCGGCGTCGCGCACACGCGCAAGAGTCTCGCTGGAGAGGCTAGCGGGCTCGTTCATCGCACGGGAAACCGTGGTGCGGGATACGCCGGCGGCGCGGGCCACATCCAGGATGTTCGCGGAAGGCGGGGCGTTTGGTGTCTTGGGCATCGACCTTATTGTGGCACGCTAGGGCGCCGCCGCCCCTGACTTGGCRCACTCACGGCAGAAGCGCCAGCGAGTCAAGGAACAAACGGCGGTAGCGTTCGACGTCGGCCCCGAGGACGACGTCGATGCCTCCGCCCGCGCCGGCGTTCACTTCGCCGCCCGCACCCAAACCAGTGCGCAGATCGACCACAGTCTGCCCTCGTGTGGCTGGACCTTGAAGGCTCACCTCCACTGGTGCCCGACGGAGGCGGAGGCCTTCGGGATCGATGGCAGCGCAAACGGCACCGGCATCGCCGATCGCCGCGTGGCCCGCATCAGCGATCCTGGACTCGTCTTCAGTCACAGTGGCCAGGTGGGCCAACAGCTGTCCAGCGAAAGCCATGTGCTTCCTGCCGGAAGCGCGGAGCTCGTCGATGGTTCGCGGGTCGCACGTCACTTCATAGAACGGTTCGAGCCCATACATGGTCATAGGGATCCCGGAACCGATCACTATCGCTGCGGCCTCGGGATCGTGCCAGGTATTGAACTCGGCCGCGGCAGTGGCGTTGCCGGCTCCGATCGCGCCGCCCATGAAGACGATTCGTTCGATCCGGTTAATGACGTCCGGATACATGCGCAACAGGACGGCGATGTTTGTCATAGGCGCCAGCGCGATCAAGGTGACAGGGGATTCGCTGCCGAGAAGTGTGGATCGCATCAGCTCGACGGCGTGCTCACGCACCGGCTGCAGACCGTGTGGCGGCAGCTCGATATCGGCAAGTCCGTTGTGGCCGTGGACGTAGCTGGCATCCTGGGGCGCTTCCAAGAGTGGTCTGTGCATGCCGGCGGCCACCGGGATGTTGCCGCCGCCGCTAAGTTGGAGCACATGCAGCGTGTTCTCCACTACCTGGGGGAGACCCACATTGCCGCCAACGCACGTCACGGCCAAGACATTGAGCTGAGGAGCCGCAAGCGCCAGCATCAGGGCCAAGGCGTCGTCCACGCCTGTGTCGACGTCGAGGATAACGTTGTTCATGGATTTCCTCACTCGCTGGCGAGCATCGCGTCAGCGAGCTCTTGGTTGTCGTCGTAGGCAGGGTGAACGGCGATTTCGATGCGATCCAACGCACCTTCGGTAAAGGGGAACGGACCGCGGAAGGCCTCGGTGAAAGTACTACCCGGTGCGTGTCCGACGTCGAGCCCCCAGAAGGAAAGGTGAGCCGACACATGCGGGATGCTGCCTTGGTCAACGGCAATGCCGTTGACGAGGAGCTCGACGTCGGCCGAGCGTCCGTCGCGCGAAAGGATTCGGAACCCGAGCTGCACATTGCCCGCGGGAAGGGACGCTGCGGAGAGCCTGACGCGATCTTCGAGCAACGAGTGTTCAAACACGAGCCCGCCATTCAGGACGTAGAACACATAGCCACCCTGGATGCTACCGCTGGACAGAAGAGTGCCCGAGCAACTGGCGTCGAAGCCGTTGACGAAAGCCGTCGCCGTGATGGTTCGGTTGGAACCGGTGACGGCGCTGGCCAGCGGGACGTGACCCTGGCCCGGACGGAGGACCATGGTGGTGTCGGCGTAGAGTCCGTGGGGTCCGCGGTCGGTGATGAGCTCGTAGAGAGTCCGGTCATCCAGCGGGAACACATCGTGGGTGCTGGCCTCTTTCCACCAGAGCCGTTGGAGTTCCTGCAGCCGTTCCGGGTGCCACTGCGCCAAATCGGTGCTTTCGGAGAAGTCGTTCCGGGTGTCATAGAGCCGCCAGGTGTCGTCCTCGTAGCTCTGGCTGGGAATGTGGGCGGTGACGGCCTTCCATCCGTCATTCCAGACGGCCCGGTGGCCGAGGGTTTCCCAGTGCTGGGTATCGCGGCCCAGATCCGTGCTGTCGGATGCCAAAGCCTTGGCCATGTCCGTGCCGTCCATTCCAGGGGTTGGCTCGATTCCGGCCAGGCTCAGCAGGGTCGGTGCCATGTCAACGGCGTGGAAGAACTGGCTGCGGACTGCGCCGGGGTTGGTGGCGCCATTTGGCCAGGACATGATCAGCGGCGAACGGACACCGCCCAGGTCGACAAACTGCTTGTACTGGCGGAACGGGGTATTGCCCGCCATGGCCCAGCCTTCGGGGTAGTGGGCGCCGCCCTTCGGGCCTCCCAGCCTGTCCAGGAGTGGAAGCTGTTCAACTGCCGTGCGCCGGATGCCACTGTAGGGAGCATTTGTGTCCACATCGCCGAACGGCCCGCCTTCCCGGCTGGCTCCATTGTCCGAGAGCAGGACGAATATGGTGTTGTCGTATTCACCCCACTTCTTGAGCGTTTCGATGAGCCGGCCGATCTGGGTGTCGGCGTGCTCGAGGAACCCGGCGAAAGCCGCCTGCAAGTGTGAGTAGACGGTGTGTTCTTCTTCGCTGAGCTCTTCCCACGGAATCACGCCGGCATTGCGTTCGGCCAGCCTCGTTCCCGCAGGAGCCAAGCCCAGCTCGATCTGCCGGGCGAGCCGGTCCTTGCGGGTCTGGTCCCATCCCTTGGCGAAGATGTCAATGTACTTATCGATGAAGGTCCGGGGAGCCTGGAAAGGGGCGTGGGTGGCGCCGAGGGCGAGCTGGAGGTAGAAGGGGTCGTGGCGGCGGTAGGCGATGTGGTTTCGGACGTATCCGACGGCTTGGGCTGCCAGGTCCTCGCTCAGGTGGTAGTTTTCGGTCCGCGGCGCAGTAACGGGGTGGTTATCCCGGTACAGCTCTGGTTCGTACTGGTCCGTGCAACCATCCATGAACCCGTAATATCCGTCGAATCCACGGGCCAGCGGCCAGTTGTGGAAAGGCCCGGCAGCTGTGATTTCGTGCAGCGGCGCCAAATGCCATTTGCCCACCAAGTATGTCCCGTAGCCTTGCTCGCGCAGCGTTTGGGGGAGCATGGGGATATCCCGCCGTATGGCGCCGCGGGAGTTGGGGAACCCTGTGTCCGTATCGGCGAGGAAGCGCATGCCGACCGAGTGGTGGTTGCGGCCAGTCAGGAGCGAAGCGCGGGTGGGAGAGCAAAGCGGAGTCACATGGAAGTTGTTGAAACGGACACCGTTGCCCGCCAGCGCATCAATGTTTGGGGTCGCGATCTCGGACCCGAAGCAGCCAAGGTCGGACCAGCCCGTGTCATCAAGGATCACCATGACGATGTTGGGGCGCTTTTCTTGGCCGGGGCGTGCTTCCGGCCACCACGGTGTTGACTCGGCTACGGTGCGGCCGATGGTGCCTTTGAACATGGAGTCTGAGGGTTGCATTGCTTGAGTGCTTTCGGTTGCGGAGAGATGCGTGGCTGGCGGCAGTTGTCAGCGGCGTGCGGTGAGGCCCTGAGACGCGCCGAATCGCGGCTTGACCACGGAGACTGCGACGAAGCCCAGAACTGCGATGATGGCGATGTAGAGGGAAACACTCCAGGTTGCGCCGTTGGATGACTTGCTCAGTCCTTGGGCAATGAGGGGGCCGAAGCCGCCGCCCAGGACGGTGCCAACTTGGAAACCGATGGACATGCCCGAGTAGCGGACGGCGGGAGTGAACATGTCTGCGAAAAAGGTGGCCTGCTGGCTGAACAAAATGCCGCCGAGGACGCCGCCCACACCCATGGCGATGAAAAGCCCGGCAATGGTGCCGCTGGAGATCAGCCAGAACATGGGGAACGCCCAGAGCGCCAGCATGACCATGCCTGCGCGCAGCACGCGCCGCTGCCCGATCCTGTCACCCAATGCGCCGGCGAAGGGCGTGGCAATGAGGTTCACGACGGAAGAGAACACGTTCGCCAAGAGAACGATCGTCGGGCTGAAGCCAAGGACTCCGGAGGCATATCCGAGGACAAAGACCCCCTGGATCAGGCCGAGGGTGGTGTCACTCGTGTGGATGAACACGGCGGAGACGATCTCTTTCGGATACTTCCGCAATGCCTCAAGCACGGGCAGTTTCACTTCGGCTTTCTCAGCCTTGATCTTCGTGAACTCCGGGCTTTCCTCCACTTTGAACCGCAGGAAAACGCCGACTGCAAGCAAAAGCAGGCTGGCTAGGAAAGGAATGCGCCAACCCCACGCGATCAAGTCGGCCCGGCTCATGACACTTGTCAGCAGAGCCACGGTGGCCGAGGAGAGGATGACTCCGAGGGGGGCGCCGGCTTGAACCAGGCTGCCGAACAAGCCGCGGCTCTTTGTGGGTGCATGCTCAACGGCGAGCAACGCAGCACCGCCCCATTCGCCTCCGATGCCAATGCCCTGTAGGACACGCAGTGATACCAGGAGAACCGGGGCAAGCAGGCCTACCTGGGCGTAGCTGGGCAGGAAACCGATGAGGACGGTCACAATGCCGGTCAGCATGAAGGTGAAGAGGAGCACTCGTTTGCGTCCCAGCCTGTCACCGAAATGGCCAAGAATGATCCCGCCAAGGGGCCGGGCGATGAAGCCGACCGTGAAGCTTGCCAGGGAGAGCAATGTGGACGTGCCGGCATCTCCGGTGGGGAAGAACACCTGCCCGAAGGCCAGGGCTGAAAGTGTGCCGTAGACGAAAAAGTCGTAGTACTCAAGAACGGAGCCGACCGTACTGGCCATGGCGGCGCGCCAAGACGACTTCGGGGCGGGGGAATGCACGGTGGGCATGGTCGCAAACTGGGAGTTGGCCATAGCTAATCCTCTTTGACTGACTGGCTGTAGGGATATGGAATCGATTCCTGGAATCGATTCCATATTAGGTTTGACCGAGACGGACGTCAATGGTTTTGCGGATTAACTGAAAGCAGGGCCCGACGGCGACTTCCGCCGTCGGGCCCTTCTTTTCGGTAGGCACGCCCCACGCGGGCGCGGCCTGAAGGAATTCCCCGGACCGCCCCGTGGTTGATGCGGGCATGAAACGAATCGGTTTTCTCTCCTTCGGCCATTGGGGGCCGGTCCAGGGTTCGCTGACTCCTTCGGCAGGCGACGCCTTGCTCCAGGGGATCGACTTGGCCGTCGCGGCGGAGGAGCTCGGTATCAACGGAGCCTTCTTCCGCGTGCACCACTTTGCGCGCCAGCAGGCCTCGCCGTTCCCCTTGTTGGCGGCCATCGCGGCCCGGACCAGCCGGATCGAGATGGGAACCGGCGTGATCGACATGCGCTACGAGAACCCTCTGTACATGGCCGAGGAAGCAGCGGCCACGGACCTCATCAGCCAAGGCAGGCTGCAGTTGGGCATCAGCCGTGGTTCACCCGAGCCGGCCTTGCACGGCGCGCGGTACTTCGGCTACGCGCCTGCCGAGGGTGAGGACGACGCCGCGATGGCCCGCCGCCACACCGCAGTGTTCCGCCACGCCATCGCAGGCCATGGCGTGGCCGAAGCCGATCCCTCCTTCATGGGCGGCGGCCGCGGCCTCCTGCCGATCCAGCCGGCGTCGTCCGGGCTGCCGCGGCGCATCTGGTGGGGCGCCGGCACCCGCAAGACCGCCGTGTGGGCCGCGGAACAAGGCATGAACCTCATGAGCTCCACCCTGCTCACCGAGGATACCGGGGTCCCCTTCGACCAGCTCCAGGCGGAGCAGATCGCCATGTTCCGGGAAGCCTGGGCCGCCGCCGGGCACGGTTTCGAACCGCGCGTTTCGGTCAGCCGCAGCATCATTCCCGTGGTGGACGCCGAGGACGAACACTATTTCGGGCTCCGCGCGCAGGTGGAAAACCGCGACCAAGTGGGCATGCTCGACGGCGCCCTGTCGCGTTTCGGGAAGAGCTACGTCGGTGCGCCCGATACCTTGGCGGAGGAACTCGCGAAGGACGCCGCGGTCCAGGCCGCCGACACCGTGCTGGTCACCGTGCCCAACCAACTCGGGGTGGACTACAACGTCAAGCTGCTGGGAAACATCGCCAAATACGTGGCTCCGGCGATCGGCTGGGAAGCACCTACAGCTCGAGCGTAATGTGACGCTGGGTTACCTAGCGTGAACTGGTGTTTCCGGACCTTTGAAGCATGTTACGGCCCGGCCCTACAGTTTTTTCATGGCAATACAGGACATCTACCCCACAGCCCTGCGGCTGCTCGGCCGCCCGGTGCTGGTGGTGGGCGGCGGACCCGTGGCTGCGCGACGCGCCAAGGGACTGCTCGACGCCGGTGCCCGGGTGACCGTGGTGGCTCCCGTAGCCTCTGACACGCTCCGCGAACTCGCCGGCTCCGGCCTGCTCACCTGGGAGCCGCGCGCTTACCTTTCTTCCGACGTCGACGGCGTCTGGTTCGTCCAGACGGCCACTGGCGTTGCCGCTGTTGACGCCCAGGTAGCCGCCGACGCCGAGGCGCAGCGCATTTGGTGCGTCAACGCCTCGGACCACGAATCCTCGGCAGCTTGGACGCCCGCCGTCGCCGTTGTGGACGACGTGAAGATCGCGATCAACGCCGGGGGAGATCCCCGCCGTGCCATGGCCCTGCGCGACGCCGTTGCTACCGCACTTGAGACGGGAGACTTACCGCTCCGCCGTCGTCGTGCTTCCACCGGAAGCGTCGCCCTTGTTGGCGGCGGTCCTGGAGACTCCGGACTCATCACCGTCCGCGGCCGTCGCCTCCTGGGCCAGGCCGACGTCGTGGTCGCCGACCGTCTTGGACCGCGCGACTTGCTGCAGGAACTCGCTCCGGACGTCCGCGTGATCGAGGTCGGAAAGACCCCCGGGCACCACCCCGTGCCGCAACTGGAGATCAACCGCATCCTGGTGGAGGAAGCACTTGCCGGCCACCGCGTGGTCCGGCTCAAGGGTGGCGACCCCTATGTCCTGGGCAGGGGTGGCGAGGAAGCGGAATTCTGCCGGCAGAACGGCGTCGAGGTTGAAGTGGTTCCCGGTGTGACTTCGGCGATCTCCGTGCCTGCGGCAGCAGGCATTCCCGTGACGCACCGTGGACTCGCGAAGGGCTTCAGCGTGGTGACCGGCCACGAGGAACTGTCCGAGGTTCCGGCCCGTCCCGACCACACCGTGATCCTGCTCATGGGTGTGGCCAAACTTCGCGAATCCGCGGCCGCCCTCGCTGACTCCGGAATGCCCTTGGACACGCCGGTAGGTATCGTAGAGAACGGCTACATGCCCGAACAGCGCGTCACGATCGGCACCCTGGCAACCATTGCCGAGCAAGCCGAGGCCACCGGCGTCGCAAATCCCGCGGTGATTGTGATCGGCGATGTGGTGCGCGTGAGCCCCTTCGCCCCCGAGCATTTCAAGACCGCTGACTACAGCACCCTGACCCCCAACAAGCCCCGCGTCGTTACCCCTTAGCCCCTCACCCAACTAGCTCGCATTAGGTGTCGTTTTGAGCCCTCAAAACAACAACAACTGCGAGCCAGTTGGGAAGCACACTGAAAAGGAACACAGCCGTGTCATCTAGCACCACCGTAGGAACCGCTGCACGTCCGCTGCGCGTCGCCGTCGTCGGCTCCGGCCCGGCCGGCGTCTACGCAGCTGACATCCTGACCAAAAGCGAGGCCGTCAAGAGCGGCGAGCTGACTGTCAGCATCGACCTCTTCGACCGCTACCCGGCCCCCTACGGCCTGATCCGCTACGGCGTTGCCCCGGACCACCCCCGCATCAAGGGCATCGTCAACGCCCTTCACAAGGTCCTGGACCGCGGCGACATCCGCTTCTTCGGCAACGTCGACTACGGCACTGACATCTCCATCGAAGACCTTCGCACGCACTACGACGCCGTCATCTTCGCCACCGGCGCCATCAAGGATGCGGACCTGAACATCCCGGGCATCGAGCTTGAAGGCTCCTTCGGCGGCGCCGACTTCGTCTCCTGGTACGACGGACACCCGGACGTATCCCGCGAATGGCCGCTGGAAGCCACCTCCGTGGCTGTGCTCGGCAACGGCAACGTGGCGCTGGACGTGGCCCGCGTCCTGTCCAAGCACGCTGACGACCTTCTTGTCACCGAAATCCCGGACAACGTTTACGCCGGACTCAAGGCTTCCCCGGTCACGGACGTTCACGTCTTCGGCCGTCGCGGACCGGCGCAAGTGAAGTTCACCCCGCTGGAACTCCGCGAGCTGTCCCACTCCAAGGACGTGGACATCATCCTGTACGCCGAGGACTTCGAGTTTGACGAAGAGTCTGACCGCCAGATCCAGACGAACAACCAGACCAAGACCATGGTGGGTACCCTCACCAACTGGATCGCCGAGCAGCCCGAGGACCTCTCGGAGCTCAAGGCCTCCCGCCGCCTGCACCTGCACTTCCTGCACAGCCCGGTGGAGATCGTGGATTCCGCAGAAACCCCGGGCAAGGTTGCCGCGATCAAGTTCGAGCGCACCGAGCTGGACGGCACCGGCAACGCGCGCGGTACCGGCGAGCTCGTCGACTACCCGGTCCAGGCCGTATACCGCGCCATCGGCTACTTCGGCTCCGCCCTGCCGGACGTCGAGTTCGACCACAAGAAGGGCGTCATCACCAACGACGGCGGCCGCGTGCTGGACGCTTCCGGCGAGCACGTTCCAGGCCTGTACGCCACGGGCTGGATCAAGCGTGGCCCCATCGGCCTCATCGGACACACAAAGGGCGACGCGCTGGAGACGGTCACGTACCTCCTGGAAGATCGCGAAAACCTGCCATTCGCCGCAGTTCCCGAGGCGGACGCCGTCGTCGATCTCCTGGACGCCCGCGGCGTGAAGTTCACCAGCTGGGAAGGCTGGCTGGCGCTGGACGCGCACGAGCTTGCTTTGGGCGCGGCCGCTTCCGACGCCGGCACGTCCCACGGCGTCGAGGTCCAGCGCGAACGCATCAAGGTTGTGCCGCGCGAGGACATGGTGGACATTTCGCGCGATGGCGTGGCCGCCCAGGTCTAGTTTCTACAACGCGGGGTCACTTAGCGCCCATCCGGAGCATCGGAATGGGCGCTAAGTGACCCCGCGTTGCGTGTTGTCGGGGTTAGACTCTGCGCATGGACGTCGTCGTCGTCGAAACGACCCAACTGGGGGACCGCAGCTACCTCGTCCATGACGGCACGGTGGCGCTGGTGATCGACCCCCAGCGTGATACCGACCGCGTCGATATAGCCGCCCGGGACGCCGGTGTGGCGATCACGCACATCGCTGAAACCCACATCCACAACGACTACGTGACCGGCGGGCTGGTGCTGGCGCGGGGCCATGGCGCCGTTTATCTGGTGAACGCCGCAGACAACGTGGCGTTTGAGCGCGAGCCTATTCTCCCGGGGCGGGCGTTCCGGGTCGGTAGGCTGAACGTCAAGGCAGTGCCCACTCCGGGCCATACCCACACGCACCTGGCCTATGTGGTTTCGGACCCCGACCCAGGAACAGGCGTCCGGCAAGCTGTGTTCTCGGGTGGCAGCCTGCTTTACGGTTCGGTGGGCCGGACGGATTTGATTGGCCCGGAAGACACCGCCGGTCTGGCCCACGAGCAGTACGCCTCCGTTCGACGTCTGGTGGCTGAGGCAGAACCGGACGCGCTCCTCTATCCCACTCACGGCTTCGGCTCTTTCTGCTCCATTGGCCCTGCGAGCAAGATCCCCACTTCGACCATCGGCGAGCAAGCCGCCACCAACCATGCGCTCACGGACCCGGACGAAGACCACTTTGTCAGGCACCTCTTGGCCAGTGTCACGGCCTACCCGAGCTACTACGCGCACATGAGCCCGCTCAACGCGTTGGGGCCCGGCCCTGCCGTGCTCGATGTGCCGGAATCAGTGGATCCCACGGAGCTGGAGCGCCGGCTCGACGCCGGGGAATGGGTGGTGGACCTGCGTCACCGCATGGCATTCGCCGCGAGCCATTTGCGCGGCAGTGTGGCCTTTGAATACGGGACCGGATCGAGCTTCACGAGCTACTTGGGTTGGGTCCTGCCATGGAATCGGCCGCTGACGTTGTTGGGAGCCCACGACGACGTCGAGAAAGCCATACGCGACCTCGCAAGGATCGGAATCGACTCCCCGGACGCGGCAGTCGGCGAGGACCCCAAGATGCTGGCCCCGGGCATCCCTTTGGTGAGTTATCCGCGCACCGACTGGACGGGATTGATTCAGGACCGAACCCTGGGCGAAATCGTGCTGGACGTGCGTCGTACCGAGGAATTTGCCGCGTCGCACGTCCAAGGGGCATTGAACGTACCGCTGCACGAGCTTTTGCTCCGTCTGGATGAGCTTCCGGACACGAAGACCTGGGTGCACTGCACCTCCGGCTACCGGGCTGGCGTCGCCGCAAGTCTCTTGCACCGGGCCGGCCGCGACGTGGTGCTCATCGACGCGCCCTTCCGCGGGGCGGCGGACGCCGGCGTCGAACTGAGACGCGACACCCATGAGTGACTGGACGCTCGCTCATCTTTGGGGGCATTTCCGGCGGACGCTCGCTCACTAGAAATGAGCGAGCGTTGGGGAAAACCCCGGCATAGGTGAGCGGGCGTTCGGGGTTAGTTGTTGATCCATTCCGCGGCGAAGTCCAGGTTGCGGTACACGCTCGCGACGGCGGCCACTTCGTCGCGTGCTTCGATGGCGTCGGCGAGCTCGTCGTGGCCCTCGTGCGGGATGCCATTGAAGCCGGCCTTGCGCTGCTGGCGGAGGAGATCGTCGTGGAAGACCCCGCCGAAGGACACGTACAACTGGTGGAGCAATGGATTCCCCGAAGCCAGCGCCACCCGTTCGTGGAAGTCCCAATCCGCGCGGGCCCAAGCGGGGTAGTCGGCCGCGAGCCACGCGTCGTGGCGCACTTGGAGAAGGGCCCGCATGGCGGCGATGTCCTCGGCCGTGGCATGCTTCGTGGCTAGCCGGGCCGCCTGGGTGTCGAGCCCCACCCGTACCTCGACTACGTGCTCCTGTGTGTGTTCCTTGTACATCCTCTGGGCTGCGCCGGAAATCTCACTGGTGGCACGGACATACGTGCCGTCTCCGCGTCGGACCTCAAGCATTCCGCTGTGCGCCAGTGCTTTGATGGCTTCGCGGAGCGTGCCCCGCGAGACTCCGAGTGAGGCCATGAGCTCCGGCTCGGCCGGAATCTTCTCCTGTAGCGGCCATTCTCCGGACTGGATCATGCTGCGCAGCTGGCTGGTGACCTCATCGGCAAGGACGGGCCGGTGCGAAGGAATCAGGCTCATAGGACCGGCCTTGGTCCGGCCTTGATCGGCGTGCGCTTGCTGGTCAGCAAGTGGCAGGTCACCATCAGGGCAAGGGCCACCGCGGCCAAGAGCGCCAAGGGGAGTGTCCAGGAACCGGTAGCGCTGTGGAGCAGGCCCATGCCGAACGGTCCCAAGGCCGCTATCAAGTACCCCACGGACTGGGCGACGGTGGACATGGCGGTGGTCTCCGCCGTCGTACGTCCGCTGCGGCTGATGATCACCAGGACCAGCGGGAAGATACCCAGGCCGAAACCGAACAGCACCGCGGGAACCGCCGCGAGCGACGTCGGCAGCAATAGCATGGCGGGGACGCCCAGCAGCGTCGCCCCGCTGCCCAAGTACAGGGCCGGCCGCATCATGCGGGGCCGCGAGCCGATGGCCAGCAGGATCATGCCGGCGGCCACGGAGACCAATTGCATGAGCCCGAACTGCAGGCCGCTCTCAGAGGCGCTGAGTCCTTGGCTCGTCAAAATGTAGGCAAACCAGCTCATCACGGCATAAGCAAGGAAGGCCTGCAGCGTGAAGATGGAGGTGATCAGGAGTCCAAGCCGTGTGCGCAGGAGCGGCCACATGGAAACGTGTTCCTGGCCGGCCTTGCGCGACGAGCGGTGGGTGTGGAGCACCATCGGGAGGAAGCCAAGCAATGCGGCGACGCCGAGGATGCCCCATGCGGCCAGACCCATCGACGGCGAGCCAAGTTGCTGGGCCAGTGGCACGCTGACCGCCGCGGCGAAGGTCGCGCCGCCGGACATGGTGAAGGTGTAGAGGCCTGTCATCATGGAAGTCTTTGCTGCGTAGTGCTCGCGGATGTACGACGGCATGGCCACGTTGCACACCGCCAAGCCGGACATCGCCAGCACCGTTCCGGCAAGGAGGGCGCCAGTTGCGGGGACACTGCGTACCAGGAGGCCCGCAGCCAACATCGCCAGAGCCACGAAGATCGACTTCTCTACGCCGATCCGGCGCGACAGCCACGACGTGCCTAGTCCCGCGACGGCGAAGCACAGCAAGGGGATGGACGGAAGGACCGACGCCACGAGTGCCCCGTAGCCGAGGAATGTTTGCAACTCGTGGAACAGTGCAGCCGCGCTGGTAATGCCGGCGCGCAGATTCAGTCCGATCAGGATGACGGCAATGATCCCGACGACGGCGATCACCCGGGATTTGGGTGCCACCGTTCCGCGGGCGCCTGGCACAGTGGTTGCTTCCATTGCGTGGGATGTCGGGTGAGTTGAAGCCATATCTAAAGGTTAGACGTTTGATGTTTGATGCGCGAAGTTTTGTGGTGAATCTCGCACATGATGTTCGGCCACTGGTAGTCTCGCAACTGTTGCTGGCCAGAAACACAATTCTGGGCAGGTTGTGATCATTTTTTGGGGGAAGAATGCAGAACTGGCCATTAACCGTCGTGCTTTGTGCAGTAGGACTTTTTACTTTGGGCGCCTGCACCTCGCCGTCCTCAGCATCACCTCCGAGTGCTGCCCCACCACCTTCGACGCCCACGCCGACGCCTACGTCGGCGCCCACGGAGAGCATGGCCGCACCGTCTCCTGACGCTCTCGTGACTGATGCCCTGAAGAATGTGCGATGCGCAGCCGACGCCAACGGAACCTGGTCTTTCTCCGGGACACTGACCAACACGGGAACGGCGGCGGTGAAGTACACCATCGCCATCGCCGTGGGCACCACAAGCAGCGTTGCTGGTCACTCGATGATCGAAAAGGAACTTGCTGCCGGTGCCAGCACGGAGGTCCATGCCGCGGAAGTCGCCCACGCGGCACCCGCCGGCTCCACGTGTGAGGCGGTGGTTTCCAAATGATGGCAAACAGTGCCACCCGGGCCGTCCGCATCCTAGCAATGTGTGTTCTGGCTGCCGTTGTGGCCGTTGGACTCGCGCCCACGGCGGCAACCGCCGTGAATCTTTCGCCGGCGGAGTCTCCCACACCGTTTCCCACGCCGTCTCCCACCGTTTATGCGACCCCTGCCACGGTCCCGACACAGGAACCGACGGGACCGACTACGGCGCCCGCGCCGGCTCCAACCCAGGACGTAGTGCCCGTGTCCACTCCGACACCTGAGCCTGCTCCGGCCCAGGTCCACGCCCAGGAAGAAATCATTCCCGACGGGGTGATCGGGGCCAAATGGCAGTTATTGGGCGGGGCAGCGGGACCTTTGGGGCCCGCGACATCGAATGTATCGTGCGAGCAGAATCTCCTTTGCGTCCAGCTGTTTGCCGGCGGACGCATCTACTCAGCGCCGTCCACGGGCGCTAACGCGGTGCTGCTTACGGTGGGAAAGACAGGTCCTCAGTGGCACGCAAGCGGACAGCTATCCGCATTCGGCTACCCGGTGGGCGATGAACAATGTGCAGGCAATGGCTGCTTCCAGCGGTTCTCTAGTGGTTTGGATATCACCTGGAATCCTGTTGGGGGTCTTCAGACTGTCTGGACCAAAGGTGGTATCGGCGGAGCCTTGTTCCGGTTTTACGGTGGCTATGCCCAGGCGGGTTATCCTACCGCCCCGGAATCATGCGGCCTTGTGAGTTCTGGCTGCGAACAAAATTTCGGGAATCTCAGAATTGTGTGGAGCCCAGCGTCGGGGGCAGTCGGTGTATGGACGCCTGGGGCCATTGGCGCAGCCTATGCCAGGTCCGGGGCTGAATCTGGCTGGCTGGGGTACCCGACCTCCCGCGAGATATGCGGGCTGAAGGCCGGCGGCTGCTACCAGATGTATCAGCGTGGAGGCATCATTTGGTCACCGGCCAGCGGTGCGCAGACGAGCGGCGGCGGCATTCGTTCTGCGTGGGCCGGTTCAGGGTTCGAAAACGGACGATTTGGCTACCCCATCACCGACGTGATCTGTGGCCAGCCAGCCTCGGGGTGCCTCCAGCAATTCCAAGGCGGCGTCATCTACTGGTCTCCCGAGACCGGCGCGCACGGTGTCATTGGAGGCATCCGTTCGCTATATGACAGCCTGGGCGGTCCTGCCGGAGGCTACCTTGGTTACCCCCTCGACAGCGAGGTATGCGGGCTGTCCGGCGGCGGGTGTTACCAGCCGTTTCAAGCAGGCCTGATCTTCTGGTCGTCGGTTACCGGGGCGCAGCCCGTCCGAGGGGGCATGAGGGCCAAGTACCAGCAAATGGGATGGCACCTGAGCTACCTTGGCTATCCTGCGTCGCCCGAAAAGTGCATCAACGGAGAATGTGCCCAAGCCTTCCAGGGCGGGTACCTGACATGGACCCCAGCCGCGAGCCTCGACTACAGGAATAGCGAGTGCACGCGGCTGAACGATGGTGGAGTGAAATACTCCTCGGGCAACGCCAACCACGTGACTTTGGTCTACACCGCCGCCTATGGCCAGTCCTACGCCGGTGTTGCGTACTGCAAGCGGGTGGCAGGATTGTACGTGACAGAATGGACGACGAACGGTTTTGTGGGAGCCAGCGGTTTCAAGCCGCCTGGGGTTCCCTCAGGTCCGACCCGCTACAACTACTCGCCCACAGGATCGTTCTCTGTCACAGAGGGATTCGGTCTGGGTAATCCAGGCACAGCTCTGCCGTACCGCACGTTGAACCCAGGTTCGCGCTGGGGTGGAAATCCGTGGACCAGCACCTACAACACGTACTTCGAGTCCAGTTCGTGGGTGGGTTATGACGAGAACATGTGGTACTTCGCAACGCGCCGACAGCATGATTACCGGCAAGGGGCCGTCATTAACTACAACCGTCCTCCGGACTCTCCGATCATCCAGGATGCCGGATTTGCCATCTTCCTGCACGAAAACAAGGTGCCTACCGCTGGATGCATTTCACTGGACGATTGGGCTGTTGTGGACTTCCTCCAAAAGTCGACGTCGGGGGACAGGATCATCATGGGCGTGGCCGCCGATATCTTCCGCTAGCCCCCCGCGGCCGGGCCTTCGGCTCGGCTAGCGCGGGTTGCGAGCTCCCAGCCTCTGCACGGCCAGGGCAAGCCACAGCTGCACCCGGTCCGGCGTCTGGGCGGGGTCGTAGCCGGTGAGGTCCGTGATTTGCGCCAGTCGGTACCGCACTGTGTTTCGGTGCAGGGTCAGGGCTTCGGCGACAGCCGCCACCGAGCCGTTGTGGTTGAGGTAGCTTTCCAGGGTCGAAACGAGCTCGGAGCCGTGGGCGGCGTCGAACTTCCGCAGGGGAGTGAGGGCCTCGCTCGCCATGTCGGCCAGCGGCACGTCCTCGCTCGCGAGCAGCAGCGAGGTCAGGCTGAGCCGCTCGGGTTCGTTGACCGGCAAGCCGTGCGCCACGGCGTCGCGCGCTTCGAAGTAGCTCCAGCGCACGCCGTTCGGCTTGGTGTAGGCACCGCCGATACCGATCACCGCGTGGATCCCGGCTTCCAAAAGATGATCACTGAGATCCTTGGCCAGCGCGCTTGCTGAACTGCCGTCGTCGGGCACCACGGTCACCAGATCCTTCCCGACGACGGCGGTCACACCGCCGTCGAGGGACTGCGGCAGCGAGGTGCTGCCGAGCTGTTTGTGGTGTGCGGCGGAGACCACCAGCAGCACCACGTTCTTTCGGGTGCTGTTGATTCCGACGCCGGCCAGACGGCGGGCGGCTTCGACCGAGTCCAGGGTTCCGTGGATGACATCGTCGAGTACTTGGCCCGCCAAAGCCCGCTGGCTTTGGCGCTGCTTGACCATGTTGTTGAGTTCCACGCTGATCAGGTTCTGCGCATAACCGACAATTCCGGTGTCGCCGAAAGGCTGCTTGATCCACAGTGTGCAGGCGTCGCGGCGGCCCGTCGGGATGGGGAAGGATGCCCAGTCCTCGGCCGTCGGTGGGGGACTGCCAGCCGCGCTGTTGTAAAGCTGGGCGCTGAATTGGGTGAGCGCGATGTCGGTCCTGAGCATGCTGCCCAACTGCTTGAGAAGTTCGCCCAGCCCGCCGCCGGTCAGTAGGGCCCGGGCGAGGATCTGGTGCCCGGCGATGAGGCGTTCCAGCTTGGAATAGTGGTCAGCGGATTGGGAATCGGCCACGAGCTTGCCGATGGCGATGAAAGGGGTCTCATAAGGGACTTCCACCAGCGGCAGGCCCCAGCGGTTCGCTTCCGCAATGAGCGCGGGAGGCACGGCCTCGTGGGTCAGCCCGGTGCCGAAGCCGATGCCGACGGCGCCCGCTCGCTGGACTTGGCGCACGAAGCGGCGCTGCTCCGCGGCCCCGTTGAGCCTGAGCCCAGTGGTCAGGATCAGCTCGCCGCCATTGAGGAAGCGCTGGGGATCCTCTTGCTCGGTCACAGCCACCCAGCGGATATCTTCGTTCCAGGTGGTTTCCGCGAGGCCGGCTTTGCGGAGCCTCAGAGAGTGGACGGCGACGAGCGCGGCGAGTGACATTGCCATGCAAAAAAGGATATCCCGGCACTGGTCATTCGCACTAAGTCGAGGGAGCCTGGGTGTGCACCTGACTATTCCGCGCTGCCGGGCGCTGACATAGGCTCGGAGCAGCTGCAACCAATGCCTAGACACCGAAAGAGGTTGTACACCGTGGTCCAAACCTTGCAGAACTTCATCAACGGCGAGTTCGTCACGCCCGCAGGCACCGAACTGCTCGATATCGTGAACCCCACCAACGGGGAGATTGTCGCTCATGCGCCTATCTCTACGGCGGCCGACGTCGATGCTGCCATGAATGCAGCGAAGGAAGCCTTCAAGTCTTGGAAGCATGTCACGCCGGGCCAGCGCCAGCTCATGCTGCTCAAGCTCGCTGACGCCATTGAAGCCAACAGCGACGAGCTCGTTGAGGCCCAGCACCGCAACACTGGCCAGGTCCGCGCCCTCATCGCCTCCGAGGAAGTTGCCGCTGGCGCAGACCAGCTCCGCTTCTTCGCAGGCGCCGCTCGCATCATGGAAGGCAAGTCCGCCGGCGAGTACTTCGAGGGACACACTTCGTACGTCCGCCGCGAACCGATCGGCGTCGTGGCCCAGGTTGCACCGTGGAACTACCCGTTCCTCATGGGCATCTGGAAGATCGGCCCCGCCCTCGCCGCAGGAAACACCGTGGTTCTTAAGCCCTCCGACACCACTCCGGAATCCACCTTGGTCCTGGCCCGTCTGGCAGGGGAGATCTTCCCGGCCGGCGTTCTCAACGTGGTCCTTGGCGACGGGGCTACGGGCGCCATGATGGTCGAGCACAAGGTCCCGGGCCTCGTCTCGATCACCGGCTCCGTACGCGCCGGCATTGCCGTGGCCAGCGGAGCGGCCAAGGGCCTCAAGCGTGCCCACCTGGAGCTCGGCGGCAAGGCCCCGGCCATCGTCTTCAAGGACGCCGACATCAAGAAGAGCGCCGCGGCCATCGCGGAGTTCGCCTTCTTCAACGCCGGCCAGGACTGCACGGCCATCACCCGCGTGCTGATTGAAGATTCCATTCACGACGACATGGTTGCCGCGATGGTGGAGCACACCAAGACGCTGCACACCGGTTCGCAGAACGACGACGAAAACTACTTCGGTCCGCTCAACAACGTGAACCACTTCAACGCCGTGAACTCGGTGGTGGAGCACCTGCCGGCCAACTGCAAGATCGAAACCGGCGGCCACCGTGCGGGTGACAAGGGATTCTTCTTCGAGCCCACCATCATCACCGGCGCCAAGCAGAGCGACGACGTCGTCCAGAAGGAAACTTTCGGACCAGTCATCACGGTCCAGAAGTTCACCACCGAGGCCGAGGCGCTCGAGCTGGCCAACGACGTCGAATACGCTTTGGCCTCCAGCGTCTGGACCACGGACCACGGCACGGCCATGCGGATGAGCCGCGACCTGGACTTCGGTGCGGTCTGGATCAACACCCACATCCTGCTGACAGCTGAGATGCCGCACGGCGGTTTCAAGCAGTCCGGTTACGGCAAGGACCTGTCCATGTACGGCGTCGAGGACTACACGCGCATCAAGCACGTCATGTCTGCGCTGGACGCGTAAGAAAGAAAGAACCATCATGACCGCAACAGCACACGAACTCTCCTACCGCCTGGACCAGAAGCGCAGCATCAACGGCGCCTTCCCCGGCCCCAAGTCCCAGGCCCTGAACGAGCGCCGCGCGGCCGTCGTCGCTGCCGGCGTCTCCTCGGGCGTTCCCGTCTACGTTGAGGACGCCGACGGCGGCATCATCCGCGACGTCGACGGCAACTCCTTCATCGACCTCGGCTCGGGCATCGCCGTGACCAGCGTGGGCGCCTCGGATCCCGCCGTCGTCGCCGCCGTCCAGGACGCTGCAGCGCACTTCACCCACACCTGCTTCATGGTCACCCCGTACGAGGGCTACGTCGCCGTCGCCGAGCAGCTGAACCGCCTCACCCCGGGCGACCACGAGAAGCGCACCGTGCTTTTCAACTCCGGTGCCGAAGCAGTGGAGAACGCCGTCAAGGTGGCACGCCTGGCCACCGGCCGTGACGCCGTGGTCGCTTTCGACCACGCCTACCACGGCCGCACCAACCTCACCATGGCACTCACCGCCAAGGCCATGCCCTACAAGACCAACTTCGGCCCGTTCGCGCCTGAGGTCTACCGCATGCCGATGAGCTACCCGTTCCGCGAGGAAAACCCGGAGATCACCGGTGCCGAGGCCGCGAAGCGGGCCATCACCATGATCGAGAAGCAGATCGGGGGCGACCAGGTTGCCGCGATCATCATCGAACCGATCCAGGGCGAGGGCGGCTTCATCGTCCCGGCCGAAGGCTTCCTGCCGGCACTGTCCGCATGGGCCAAGGAAAAGGGCATCGTCTTCATTGCCGACGAGGTCCAGTCCGGCTTCTGCCGCACGGGTGAATGGTTTGCCGTCAACCACGAAGGCGTTGTCCCGGACATCATCACCATGGCCAAGGGGATCGCCGGCGGCCTCCCGCTGTCCGCCATCACCGGCCGTGCAGACCTGCTCGACGCCGTCCACCCAGGCGGCCTCGGCGGCACCTACGGCGGCAACCCGGTTGCTTGTGCAGCTGCGCTTGCTGCCATCGGCACCATGGAGGAGCACGACCTCAACGGCCGTGCCCGCCACATCGAGGAAATCGCCCTCGGCCGCTTGCGCGAGCTCGCTTCGGAACTCCCAGTTATCGGTGACGTCCGTGGACGCGGTGCCATGCTGGCGATCGAACTGGTCCAGGCCGGCTCCAAGGAACCGAACGCCGAACTGACCAAGGCCGTGGCTGCCGCGTGTCTCCAGGAAGGCGTCATCATCCTGACCTGCGGTACCTACGGCAACGTGATCCGTCTGCTGCCGCCGCTGGTCATCAGCGACGAACTGCTCCTTGACGGACTCGAGGTCCTGGCCGCGGCCATCAAGGCCAACGCCTAACCACAAGGCCAGCGCCTAGCCGAAACCCAGGTGGACATGCCCACCTCTGCGTGCCAAGGATGGACATAGTGTGACTATGTCCATCCTTGGCATTTAAGAACGGGCATGTCCGGGTATGGGAAGCTCTTTCCGCAGGTAGAGTCGTGCCTAGCTAGCGAATCCAGACCGGCCAACGTTGCCCGGATTCCCCGGACGGGCCCTGGAATTCGCCGTCGACAAAGGGGTCTTCACATGCGATATGTAGTTGGCTACACGCCGAATGAACGCGGCGCGGACGCTGTTGCCCTGGCCTCGTCCCTGGCCCGCGCGCAGGACGCAGTGCTGGACCTTGTGTATGTCGTGGACGCGCATACCCCCTACTCGGGTTTGTACCCCGAAAGTTCTGGCGCAACTCCCGCTGAACAGGCCGTCCTGACCGCGCACGCCCAGAGCCTCGCGCTAGTGCCCGACGACGTTGAGGCCACCTTCCGGGCGGTGCCTGCTGAATCGTTCGCTTCAGGGCTGATCCAGGCCGCCGGGATCGACGCCGGACTGATTGTGGTAGGTGCGTCGAGCAATGGGCTGTTCAAGAGGTTCACGGTAGGCAGCGTGGCCAACGGGCTGCTGCATGCTTCGCCCGTTCCGGTGGCCCTGGCGCCGCGCGGATTCAACCGCACTGAGCCCGTCACCCGGTTCACCTTGGCCACGGGGCAGCGCTCCGGGGCTGACGCTGCGATCGCCACCGCCATCGGCGCAGCCAACCGCCGTGGCGTGCCGCTGCGGCTCGTGTCGCTGGTAACGCTCGACGCCGGCACCGACGAAGGCGGAGAAGCCACCAATGCGGCTCATCGCCACGCCAACACTGTCCTGAGCGATGCTGCTTCCCGCCTGCCGCAAGGGCACGACGTGACGGTAGAGGTGGCCCACGGCCGAAGCATCGAAGAAGCGATCGACAGCTTGGAGTGGATCGACGGCGAAGTGGTCATCATCGGCTCATCGCGCCTGGCGGAAAGAAGCAAATTGTTCATGGGCAGCACCGCCAACAAGATCCTCCGGGCGCTGCCGGTGCCTATGGTGGTGGTTCCGCGGGACTACGAGCGCGCGGACTCGATGCCGTAAGCGGCCTCTGACGTTCGAGGGAAGCGTCGCAAAAATGGTTAGGCCGCGCTGAGCCGTGCCCTCTTCCTCATGACCGAGTTCTTGCGTGCGGTGCGCAGCATGTCGACGGTCAGGACCAACAGGGCCAGCCATACAATGCCGAAGCCCACCCAGCGATCAGGCGTCATGGCTTCGTGGAAGACGGCCAGGGCCACGATGAACTGGAGGATCGGAGCGAAGTACTGCAGCAGGCCGATGGTGGTCATGGGAAGGCGGCGTGCGGAGGCACCGAAGAACAGGAGCGGCACGGCGGTGATGATGCCCGAGGCCGCCAGGAGCCAGAAGTGGCCCGGGCCGTCGCTTCCCAAGGTTGCGGCCCCGGTGAGGCCGAGGACAATCATGGTGGCGCCGGCGATCGGGGCGAGCACCACGGTCTCCACGGTGAGGCTTGTGATGGCATTGACCTTCGGCCCCACGCGCTTCTTCACGAAACCGTAGAGCCCAAAGCTGAAGGCCAGGACCAACGCGATCCACGGCAGCTTGCCATACGAAACGGTCAGCACACCGACGGCGATGAAGCCGATTCCGACGGCGGCCCACTGGAGCGGGCGGAGTGTTTCCTTCAGGACGAAGACACCAAGGAGCACCGACACGAGCGGGTTGATGAAGTAGCCGAGCGAGGCCTCGACGGCGTGTCCTGTGGTGACCCCGAAGGTGTAGGTGAGCCAGTTGATGGCGATCAGTCCGGCAGCCAGGGCGAGCGGTCCAAGGACGGCCCGGTCCCTGAAAGCGGTGCCCAGGAGGCGCCATGTCCGGGTGATGGTGATCAGCAGGGCACAGAAGATGAGGGACCACACCACGCGGTTCGCGACGATTTCCACGGCTCCGGCGGGCTGCAACACCAAGAAGTAGAGCGGAAGCAAGCCCCACAATCCGTAAGCCCCGATGCCGAAGACCACACCCGCCGTCGTCTCACTCTTTGCACTCTTTGCTTCAGCAGCGGCGGATGCTGTTGCGTTCGGAGCGTTTGCGGACAGGGCGGGCGCGGTTTGCTCGGGCGTAGACACAATGTCAAGAACACCACATGTTGCGAAGGTATTCCTGACCGTACGGCCGGAAAGTTTGTGTGAGTTTCCTCGCCCAACCGTGTCACTCCTGCCACCCGCTGACAATCCGGAGGCAACGGAGAACTAGAATTGGAAACTGCGCGCCCCACCACGCGGGGCGGATTCCCGTCTCAGAAGGGTTCACGGTGTCCAACTCGGCCGAAACCACCTCACAACGTCCATTGCGCGTCGCCATTGTCGGCGCAGGACCGGCCGGCGTGTATGCCGCGGACATCCTGACCAAATCCAACGAGGTCAAGGATGGCGACGTCGAGGTCAGCATCGACCTTTTCGAGGCATACCCCGCGCCGTACGGCCTGATTCGCTATGGCGTGGCGCCGGACCACCCCCGCATCAAGGGCATCGTCAACGCGCTCCACAAGGTCCTGGACCGCGGCGACATCCGCTTCCTCGGTAACGTCACCTACGGCCGCGACCTCACTTTGCACGACTTCCGCTCTTTCTATGACGCAGTGATCTTCTCCACGGGTGCCATCAAGGACGCGGAGCTGGATATCCCCGGCATCGAACTGAAGGGATCCTTCGGCGGGGCCGACTTCGTGTCCTGGTATGACGGACACCCGGACGTGCCCCGCGAATGGCCGCTGGATGCCAAGGAAGTAGCAGTCATCGGCAACGGCAACGTGGCGTTGGACGTAGCCCGCATGCTCTCCAAGCACGCGGACGACCTCCTGGTGACCGAAATCCCGGACAACGTCTACGCCGCCCTCAAGGCCTCTCCGGTGACGGATGTGCACGTCTTCGGACGCCGCGGCCCGGCACAGATCAAGTTCACCCCGCTGGAACTGCGCGAGCTCTCACATTCCAATGACGTGGACATTGTGCTGTACCCGGAGGATTTCGAGTTTGATGAAGCCTCCGATGAGGCCATCCGCAGCAACAACCAGATCAAGACCATGGTCAACACGCTGACCAATTGGCTCGTCGAGGAACATGCCGAAGCCGAGCAGCCCTCGTCCCGCCGGCTGCACCTGCACTTCCTGCACAGCCCGGTGGAAATCGTGTCGGAAGACGGCTCCGGAAAAGTCTCCAGCATCAAATTCGAGCGCATGCAGCTGGACGGCACGGGCAACGTCAAGGGCACCGGCGAGTTCGTGGACTATCCCATCCAGGCCGTCTACCGCGCCATCGGCTACCACGGTTCCCCGCTGGACGAGCTTGAGTACGATGCCCGCCGCGGGGTCATCCCGAACGACGGCGGCCGGGTGCTGGACGCCGACGGCAAGCCGGTACCCGGAATCTACGCCACGGGCTGGATCAAGCGTGGACCCGTCGGCCTCATCGGGCACACCAAGGGCGATGCCTTGGAGACCATCGGTTGCCTGTTGGAAGACCGCCTCACGCTGCCCCCGGCCGAAAATCCGGACCCGCAGGCCATCATCGACCTCCTCGAAGAGCGGGGCATCGAGTACACCACCTGGGAAGGCTGGAACAAGCTCGATGCGCACGAAGTAGCCCTCGGTGCCGCTTGGACCGCAGAAAACCCGGATGCCGGCGTCGTACGCGAACGCATCAAGGTGGTCCCGCGCGAGGACAT
Organism: Arthrobacter sp. 01T419; assembly: GCF_056398865.1. Classification (NCBI taxonomy): domain Bacteria; kingdom Bacillati; phylum Actinomycetota; class Actinomycetes; order Micrococcales; family Micrococcaceae; genus Arthrobacter; species Arthrobacter sp. 01T419. The sequence continues at coordinate 233,077 of NZ_JBFTQF010000002.1, read as the reverse complement.
GATCGAGATCTCGCGCGGCTAGCGGCCCGCGACGCCCGGTCCTAAAATGAGCCATGGACGAGGAGCTCCGCTGGACAGACGCCGTCGGGCAGGCAGAACTGGTGCGGAGCGGTGCGATTTCGCCCAATGAACTTCTCGACGCCGGCCGCGACCGCATCCGGGAGATCGATCCGGTTCTGCATTGCATCGTCGCGCACTTGGAACCTGGAGCAGAAGGCCCGGCGGACGACTCCGAAACTGACGCGCCGTTTCCCGGGGTTCCGTTCCTGGTGAAAGACCTGTCCCTGGAGATCGCCGGGGCGCCCTTCACCGAAGGCTCGCGTTGGTTGAAGGACAACGTCTCGAGCCATGACCAAGAGCTTGTGCGTCGGTACCGCCAAGCCGGCCTTGCCATCCTGGGGAAGACCAACACACCGGAATTCGGGCTCAGCCCGCACTGCGAGCCGGTGCTGCATGGTGCCACCCGGAACCCTTGGAACCTATCGCTTTCCACAAGTGGCTCCAGCGGCGGGTCCGCCGCCGCCGTCGCCTCCGGAATGGTTCCCATGGCGCATGGGAACGACCTTGGCGGATCCCTTCGCTACCCAGCCGCGTGGTGTGGGGTTTTCGGGTTCAAACCGACGCGCGGACGGGTCCCCATGGGCCCCGAGTATGGTGACGTGGCCGGGGGCTTCGCCGTGGAACATGCGCTGACCCGGAGCGTGCGCGATTCGGCGGCACTACTCGACGCGACGGCCGGCCAGGCGCTCGGTGATCCATATTGGGCGCCTCCGCAGGCACGGCCCTTCCTGCTTGAAACCGGTACTGTTCCTGGAAAGCTCCGCATCGCAGCAACCGCGACGCCCAACTCGGGGCAGCACGTGCATCCGGACTACCTGAGGGTGTTCGAGGAAACCGTGGAATTGCTCGCTGGACTGGGCCACAGCGTCACAGAAGCTCACCCCGAGAGCCTGGGGCGGGCCGGGCACCGGGCGGTCAGGGCTGTCTACGGAGGCGCGATCGCGTGGATCGAGGCGTACTGGACGCAGAGGATGGGCAGGCCGCCGGAAGCCGGTGAGATCGAGCCGTTCACCGCAGCCAATCTTGAGCGCTCGCGGGCCGTGACAGGCGGGCAATACCTCCTTGGCATGCAGGAATTGCAGCGCTTCAGCCGTCGTCTGGCTGGATTCTTCGAGGAATTCGACGCCTGGATGACTCCCACGGTCGGCTGGCCGCCGCTGCCTCTCGGCACGCTCGTCGGAACCGAGGAAGAACCGTTGCGTGGGGAGCGCGAAGCCGGCCGCTTCCTCATGTTCGATGGTGAATACGCCAACATCTCAGGCAACCCGGCCATGTCAGTGCCCCTCGGAGTCGATTCGACCGGGCTGCCGGTGGGTATGTCTTTCCTTGGCCGGTTCGGGGATGAGGCCACGCTGTTCCGGCTGGCGGGACAACTGGAGAATGCCGCACCGTGGGCGGACCGCAAGCCCGAAGCCCTCGCGCGGGCGTTGTCGGCGTAGTTGTGAACGCGAAGTGAGACGGGAGAAAAGAATGTTCATGGGCGTCTACCATTTCGACGGGGATCCCGGCCAGCTTCTGGAAGGCCACAAACGCATGGTGGATCTCCTGCCGCCCGGCGTGCTGAAGATCCATGTATGCCTTTCCACCGAGGGTGGGATCTCGGTGTACGACACTTGCCCGGATCGCGCGACGTTTGATCGCTTCAGTCGTGGCCATGGTTTTGCGGAGCTCGTCGCCGAGGCCGGGCTGCCTGTGCCCCGGATCGAAGCGTTGGGCGAGGTTGAGGCGTACGCATTCCACCCGGAGTGACTTCGCCACCAGGTCTCGTTGCGATGTGGGCCTTATGCCAGCCGGGCGATGCTCCGCCTGATGGGACGGGGCACGGTGCCGTCGGAGAAGAGCTCGGGCGTGGCGGCTTGGATGCGCTTGACGTCGTCGAAAACGCCCCGTAAGTGGATGCGCAGTGAATCGTCGGCTCCGGCGGGATTGTTGGCCTCCAGGGCATCGACGATCGCCGTGTGTTGCTCAATCAATGTGGAAACTGGCCGGGTGTCGATGAGGCTCAGCCGCCGTGCGCGGTCCAAATGCGCCTTGGCGGAATTCACCGCGGTCCATGCAGTTTCATGGCCGGCCAGGCGGAGCAATTCGCGGTGGAAGTCCTCGTCCAGCCGGAAGAATTCGTCAACGTCGCCGGCGGCTTCGGCGTCCCACTGATCTGTGAGTATTTCGCGCAGCCCTGCAATCCCTTCGCTATCTACTGCTGCGTCCCTCAGGGAGGCGCATTCAATGGCTTCCCTGACGAACTGGGCCTCGGCGACTCTGCCGAGGTCCACCAGGGAGACGAAAGAGCCAATCTGCGGAAAGACCTGGACCAAGCCTTCTTCGCGCAACAGAATCAGGCTTTCCCTGACCGGAGTCCTGCTGACCCCTAGCTCCTGGGCCAGTTCGTTTTCGGACAGTGGCTCTCCGGGCGGCAGTTCGAGGGAAATGATCCGACGCCGGAGGGTGTCCAGGGTCTGGTCACGCACCGAAAGCCTGGGCGCCTGTTCACTTGCTGGTTTCTTGGTAGCCACTCGTCCAGTCTAATGTCCGTTGACAGACTAGAATGGTAGTGCTTGTATGGTAGTAACCAAGCAGCCCAACAAAACTTCCCAAGGCCTCGCCACAAGGGCGTTAACGGGCTGGCACCTTTCCTAAGAACTCTCCGATTCCACTTTTCATCGCCTGCAAAGGAGCAATTGATGACCGAGAGCATCGCCCCACCCACGGCCAAGCCAGGCACCAGAAGCACTGGCGACCTCGCCAAGGTTGCCGTTTCCGGTTGGCTCGGCACAGCCATGGAATTCATGGACTTCCAGCTCTACTCCCTGGCTGCGGCCATCGTCTTCAACAAGATCTTCTTCCCCGAGGTGAGTCCAGTCATCGGCTTGATCGCCGCGATGGCGACCTACGGCGTCGGGTACGTCGCGCGTCTTGTCGGCGCCATCTACTTCGGCCGCATGGGGGATCGGATCGGCCGCAAGAAGGTCCTGTTCATCACCATCGCGCTCATGGGTGCGTCCACCACCCTGATCGGCGTGCTCCCCACCTACGCGATGATCGGTATTTGGGCACCCATCTTGCTCGTCGCGCTGCGCCTCATCCAAGGGTTTGGCGCCGGCGCCGAAATTGCCGGCGCAACGGTGATGCTCGCCGAATACGCGTCCGCCCGCCGTCGCGGCCTGATCTCTTCGCTCGTATGCCTCGGAACCAACTCCGGCACGCTCGGCGCTTCGGCGCTTTGGGCGATCCTCGTCGCAGCCCTACCCCAAGATCAGTTGCTCAGCTGGGGCTGGCGCATTCCGTTCCTGGCCAGTTTCGTGCTGATGATCTTCGCTGTTTGGATCCGCCGCTCCCTCAAAGAAAGCCCGGTGTTCGAGGAGCGCGCCGACGTCGTCGACGGGGTAGCCCTTTCCAAGCAGGACATCGCGTCCAAGCAAGACGCCGCCCGTGAAACCAAAGGCAACGCAAAGACTCCGGCCACCAGCACCATTGAGGCCGCGCTGCACCAGCGCAAGGGCAAGGCTTTCCTGATCACGCTTGGCCTCCGTTTCGGCCAGGCTGGCAACTCCGGCCTCGTCCAGACATTCCTCGTCGGTTATCTCGCCACCGTTCTTCTGGTGGACAAAAGCGTCGGCACCACGGCCATCGTTTACGGTTCGCTGCTGGGCTTCGTGACCATCCCCGTCATGGGACTCCTGGGCGACCGCTTCGGCCGGAAACCCCTTTACCTGACCCTGAGCGCCTTGACTGCCTTGTTCGCCATCCCCATGATGCTGATGATCACGAGCGGCAACACCGGCCTCATCACCGTTGCCATGGTCGTAGGACTGAACCTGGGCGTCCTCAGCCTCTTCGCCATGGAGAGCGTCACCATGGCCGAGTTCTTCGGAGCCCGCACCCGCTTCACACAGTTGGCCTTGGCCAAGGAGATCGGCGGCATCCTCGCCACAGCCATCGGCCCCCTGTTGGCGGCAACGCTCACTGCAATCACCGGCCACTGGTGGCCGCTGGCGGCAATGCTCATAGGTTACTCGCTGATCACCCTGCTGTCGGCCGCCGTCGGGCCTGAAGTCCGCGGCCGCGACATGGTCCGTTTGGAAGACGCCGTATGAAAGCGGTGGTGGTCCACGGGGCCAACGACCTTCGCCTCGATGAGCGGCCGGAACCTGTCGCGGGTCCTGGAGAAGTGGTGCTCGACGTCGAGTGGGGCGGGATCTGTGGCTCGGACCTCTCCTACTGGAAGCACGGGGCATCCGGAACCGCGACGCTCACGTCGCCGCTCGTCCTGGGCCATGAGATTGCCGGACGCATCGCCCAGATGGGCCCCGGCGTCGAGAATTTCGACGTCGGCCAGCCGGTCACCGTTCATCCCGCGGAACTGGTAGGCGACGGCGTCTTGCCGGAGCGTTTGGCCGGCCGCACCAACCTGTATCCGCATGTCCGGTACTTCGGCTCGGCCGCCTTTGACCCGCACACGGACGGTGGCTTCAGCGAGCGGAAGCGTGTCCGGGCGTCACAGCTCCGGCCGCTGCCCGACGGCGTCGACACCTTGCGCGGGGCACTCGCGGAACCGCTCGCCGTCGCCATGCATGCGGTGAGCAGGGCAGGTTCGCTCGCGGGGCGGGACGTGCTGGTGAACGGTGCAGGCCCGATCGGTTCCCTGCTGATCGCCGCTGCCAAGTATGCGGGCGCCAGGACAGTAGTCGCGGCGGACATCAGCGACGCTTCGCTCCGGGTCGCGAAAGCCATGGGGGCCGACGACGTGCGCAACGTTGCCCGCGGCGGCTCGCTGCCCGACGACATCGAGCTTGTTTTCGAAGCCACCGGTATTCCCGCTGTGCTGGGCCAGGTTCTTCGCGCCACCGCGCGTGGTGGAACCATCGTCCAAGTGGGCAATCTTCCGGGCGCCCCGAGCCCTTCGGCTATTGGTGACCTGGTGACGGGCGAAATCACCTGGGTTGGCTCCTACCGCTTCGTGGATGAGATCAGCGATGCCCTCGTGGCCATGGCCAACGGCCTGGACGTCTCACCCGTCATCACCCACAAATTCGGCATTGACCAAGCCGCCGAAGCCATGAGGGTGTCGGCCGACCCGGCATCCGGCAGCAGCAAAGTCATGCTGCAGCTGAGCCGACCAAACTAACCCGCAGTAGGTGTCGTTTTGAGGGCTCAAAACGACACCTACTGCCAGCTACGCAAAGGACCAAAGCAGTGAAGATCACCGACGCACGGGTAGTGGTTTCGTCTCCGGGACGAAACTACGTCACGCTCGTTATCGAAACCGAGGACGGCATCACCGGCATCGGCGATGCCACCCTCAACGGCCGCGAGCTGGCCGTGGCGTCCTACCTGTCCGAGCACCTCTGCCCGCTGCTGATCGGCCGCGACGCACGCCGCATCGAGGACACCTGGCAGTACTTTTACAAGGGTGCGTACTGGCGCCGCGGCCCGGTGACCATGACGGCGATCGCAGCCATCGACGTCGCGCTCTGGGACATCAAGGGCAAGGCTGCCGGCATGCCGGTGTATGAACTCCTGGGCGGCGCGGCGCGCGAAGGCGTGATGGTCTACGGCCACGCCAGCGGCTCGACGCTGGAGGACCTCAGCGCCGACTTCCAGCATCACCTCGATCTCGGCTACAAGGCAATCCGTGCCCAGGCGGCGATTCCCGGCCTGGACAAGACGTACGGGATCGCGCCGGTGGACGGCAAAACCTACGAGCCGGCGAGCGGCAACGTCCCCCAGGAAGACACGTGGGAGACCACGGCGTACCTGGACTTTGCGCCGAAGATGATGGCACATGTCCGTGAGCAGTTCGGCTACGGCGTGCACGTCCTCCACGACGTCCACCACCGGCTGACGCCCATCGAGGCTGGAAGGCTGGGAGCCTCGCTGGAGCAATACCGCCCGTTCTGGATCGAGGATCCGACGCCGGCGGAAGACCAGTCCGCATTCCGGCTGATCCGCCAACACACGACGACGCCGATCGCCGTCGGGGAGGTCTTCAACTCCATCTGGGATTGCCAGCAGCTCATCACGGAACGCCTCATCGATTACATCCGCACTTCCGTTTCGCACGCCGGGGGCATCACGCACTTGCGCCGCATTTTCTCCCTTGCGGACCTTTACGGCGTCCGCTCCGGCTCGCATGGTGCCGGTGACCTTTCGCCGGTCTCCTTCGCCGCAGCGCTTCACGTGGACATGAGCATTCCCAACTTTGGCGTCCAGGAATATATGGGCCACAGGGACCCGGCAGGCGAGGTGTTCAAGACGTCCTACACCTTCACAGACGGCTATATGCATCCCGGCGACGCCCCGGGCCTCGGGGTGGAATTTGACGAGGAAGCAGCGTTAACGTTCTCCTTCGATCCGAAATATCTGCCTGTCAACCGCCGCCTCGACGGGTCGGTGCATGACTGGTGAACGCCGTGACTGAACGTTTCCAAAGGCAGCCGTTCGACGTCGTCGTGATGGGCGAAATCCTTCTAGAGGTCGCCACGGACGTTCCCTTTGCCCATGGCGTCCCTGCGCAGCTTGGCATCTCCGGGGACGCCCTGAATGTCGCGGCGTCAGCCGCAGCGGCGGGCGCCCGCGTCGGGCTGCTATCCGTAGTGAGCGACGACGAGCTCGGCCAAGCGATTGCCGCCAGGATCCGGGAACTTGGCATTTCCACGGAACTGCTGAAGTTCAGGCGCGGCCAGCAAGGCGTGTACTTGATGCACTGCGACCCCGACGGCCAGCGGGAATTCTCCTATGCCCGCCGCGGCAGCGTTGGATCCACGCTCAGCCCCGACGACGTCGATCCCGCCGTGTTTTCGGACGCCGGTGCAGTGGTGGCGGGCGGGATCGCCTGCGCTATTTCCAGCACATCGCGTGCGGCCGTTGTCACAGCGGCGAGACTTTCGCCCCGCTTTGTGTTCGACCCCAACTTCCGGTCGCGGTTGACCTCCGTGGAGGACGCGACGGCGGTCCTCACCGAACTGGCGCCCCAAGCGTTCCTCGTGACTCCCTCGTTCCCTGGGGAAACCTCGGCGCTCTTGGGTTCTGGGTCCGCTGAGGAAGCCGTTGAGAAGCTTCGAGGGCTCGGCGCCGCGAACGTGGCGGTGACGTGTGGGTCCGACGGCATTCAACTGGGGAGCGCCGCCGACTCAGTGTGGGTTGACGCGATACCGGCGCCCGCCGTCGTGGACCAGACCGGTGCCGGGGACGCCTTCGTGGGAACTACAACCGCGCGAATGGTGCTGGGCGATGAGCTGACGACGGCGGTCCGCTACGGTGCCGCGGCGGCCTCGCTCGTGGTGGGCGGCAAGGGCGGCACCGGGTTCGTGCCGACGTTTGAGCAGACGAAGGCACATGCGGCCTCATCTGGCGAAGGAGAGCTGACATCGCACGCCTAAGCTACGACGCGCTCGCCTCCCGCGAAGGTTCCCAGCCGCTGTTCCCCGCGGGGGCTGTGAAGCCTGGCATCGTCCACCTCGGCCTGGGCGCCTTCGCCCGGGCGCACACCGCTGTTTTCACCGAGCGGGCCATGGCGGCAACCGGCGAGCCTGAGTGGGGGATTGTCGGATTCACCCAGCGTTCTGATGCCGTCGCGCGGCAGTTGGCACCCCAGGACGGCCTGTTCACCGTGACCGAGAGGGGCAGTGGCGCGGCGCCCCTTCGGATTGTCTCCAGCGTCACCGAAGCCCTTTCCGGGAGGGACAACCCCGGGACAGTTGCCGAGCGCATAGCTTCGGAAACTACCAAGGTGGTCACGCTGACGATCACCGAGAAGGGATACAGGATCGATCCCCGCACCGGAGGGTTGAACGCGGCGGATGAGCATGTCCAATCGGATCTCGCTGGACGTCCTCCGCTCACGGCCATCGGCCAGATCACGCGGGGACTCCAGCAGCGCTCACGAACTGATGCAGGGCCCATCACGGTGGTCTCTTGCGACAACCTTCCTGGCAATGGGGAGCTGACCAGGAAGCTGGTGCACGCGTTTGCCGCCGCGCTGCCTTCAGTCGAGTCGGGTCCGCTGATGTCATGGCTGGAAATGAACGTGACCTTCCCGAACACCATGGTGGACAGGATGGTCCCGGCAACTACCCGGGGTGACCTTGACGCCGTCGAACGTGAACTGGGCCTGCGGGACGAGGCTGCTGTGGTGGCCGAACCGTTCCAGCAGTGGGTCATCGAGGACAATTTCGCATCCCGCCGGCCTAGGTGGGAAGACGCCGGTGCCCTCTTCAGCACCGACGTCGCCGCTTGGGAAGCCGCAAAGCTGCGTCTCCTGAACGCCAGCCACTCCATGCTCGCGTACTTGGGGTTGGCCTCGGGCAAGACGACCATCAGCGATGCGGTGGGGGAGGACGCCTTCCTCGCCGCGTGCAGCCGAATGATGAGCGAAGACGTGCTCCCCACCATCACGCTGCCCGTCGGGCTCGACGGCGAGACCTACTGCGCGCAGGTGCTGGGCCGTTTCGCCAATCCCGCTCTCGGGCACACCACCGCCAAAGTTGGCAGCGACGGCTCCCAAAAGATCGGCCTGCGGTTGCTGAGCACGGTCCGGGGAAACTTCGACGCCGGCCGCGAACCGCGGTGGGCTGCCCTCGCGGTTGCGGCGTGGATGCGGCACGTTGCCACCACCTCGGCAGGCAGCCTGGAGGACCCGCTTGCCGCGGAGCTGCATGCGGCACTTCCGTCCACACGGACGGCAGCCACCGTAGTTCCGGCCCTTCTTGGCTGCCGCAGCATCTTCGACGCCGATGTGGCTGACCGGCCCGGATTCGCCGAGTTGCTCACGCATTGGTACCGCATCATCGACAACCACGGGCTCGACGGCCTGAGAAACGAGATCCACCATGGCTGACGCCACACACATCCTGCGCACTTCACCGGTGATTCCCGTGGTCACCATCGACGAACCGAGGCATGCCGTGCCGGTGGCCCGCGCGCTGGCAGACGGCGGCGTCCGGATCATCGAACTGACGCTCCGCACGGAGAGCGCCCTCGAATCGCTCAAACTCATCGCCGAGGAAGTACCGGACATCCTGCTGGGTGCCGGCACGGTCCTCACTCCCGGCCAGGCCGACGCCGCGGTATCTGCCGGCGCGCAGTTCCTTGTCAGCCCCGGAGTCACCCCTGCGCTTCTTGGGCACATGCTCACCCTTGACGTCCCGGTGCTGCCCGGAGTCGCCACCGTCGGCGACGTCATGGCCGTGATGGAGCGGGGACTCCACGCCATGAAGTTCTTCCCGGCGGGTCCGGCCGGTGGTCCCAAGTACCTCGCGGCCATCGGAGCCCCCATCCCGCAAGTGCAGTTCTGCCCCACCGGCGGCATCAGCCTGGCCTCAGCGCCGGACTACCTGAAGCTGCCCAATGTGTCCTGCGTCGGAGGCAGCTGGTTGACACCCAGCGACGCCATCGAAAACGGCGACTGGCAGCGCATCACCGAGCTCGCCCAACATGCGGCTGCCCTCGCCGTCTCCCCATAGGCAAAACCTCGGCTCGCAACTAGACTGGCCGGTACTGTGCTGCGCCCAGTCATGGGAGTTCGATGAAGAATCCGATCCATCCGGCAGCTTCGGCCGGCGACGCCGCGGAGCTGCTGCAGCGCCATGCCCGCGCGGGGCACGAGCAACTGGATTCGTGGCGCTTTGGGCCTCCCGACGCGACGGAGCTTCCCGGGTTGCGCCGCCTGATCAAGGAATCCTGGGCGAGATCCGCGCGGCTTAAGGCGAACCCGGACCAGCCCGAAGCTCCCGTGGCCATGGACTTCGACGAGCTTGAGGAATACCGCCGCCAACACCCGCTTGCCATCATCATGCCTGTCATCCAGAAGCTCCTCATCCAGCCCAGCTACGAAAGCGGACTGCTGGTGGCCGTGGGGGACGAGCTTGGCCGGCTGCTGTGGGTGGACGGAAATCCTGCGATGAGGCGCCGCGCCGAGGGCATGATGTTCGTAGCAGGCGCGGACTGGTCCGAGGCAGCCGTCGGCACGAGCGCACCGGGCACGGCGCTCGCCTTGGGTCGCGGCATCCAGATCTCCGGCGCTGAGCACTACAAACGCTCGGTCCACCCGTGGAGCTGCACCGCGGTGCCCTTCCACGACCCTGACTCCGGAGCCCTCCTCGGCGTCGTCGACATCACCGGCACGGAAGCCGCCGTCGCACCCCACACACTCTCCCTCGTTGAAGCAACCGTGGCGGCGGCGCAGGCCCAATTGCGCGTGGAAAGGCTGCAACTCGCGGCCATCAAACACGCCGTGCCGGCCCGACGCCGGAACTCGCCTTCCGCCGTCGGCTCGCGGCAGGGCACCGGTCTGTACCGGAACAGCCTCCAGCTGCTGGGCCGTGACCAGGCATTGTTGAGCATCGGAGGGCGCAGCATTCCGCTGTCCGCCAGGCACAGCGAGATCCTGGCATTGCTGGGCACCCGTCCAGACGGGCTCAGCGCCGAGGAACTCGCCCTGGCGCTGTATCCGGGAGATGGTTCCAGCGTCACCCTCCGGGCCGAAATGGTGCGCCTGCGCAAAGTGCTCCATGAGCTTGATCCAGCGGCAGTCCCGGAATCCCGGCCGTACCGGCTCCCCATCGACCTCGGCCAGGACGCCGCCCAAGTTCTCTCCTGCCTGCAGCGGGGCGCCCACCGCATCGCCTTGGAGATCTACAAAGGCGCCGTCCTGCCGCATTCGGAGGCTCCCGGAATTGTGGAGCTCCGCCACAGAGTCTCCGCGCTCTTGCGCGAAGCGGTCCTCAACGACGGCAGTGCCGAGGCGCTGCTCAAGTATGCGGGGCTGCCTGAGGCGAAGAACGACGTCGATGTCCGGCTTGCCGCCCTCAAGCTCCTGCCGCCGCGCTCACCCAAGCGGGCAGCCGTCGTCGCCGATCTTGAACGCTTGGAGCGTGAACTGTCGGCCTGACGCCGGCCTATCGCGTGGCACTCGGGAAATACGGAGTTTCGGCCCGTATCGTAAGAGCGAGCCAAACGAAAGAAGCTTCCTCCGTGTTGAAAAAACGCCTTGCCGTCGCCCTGACCGTATCCGGACTCCTTGTCGGAGCCACCGCCTGCGGGGCACCTGCCCAAACCGTGCCGTCATCGGCAACGGCTTCTGCATTGGCCACTACGGGTGCCGCTGGCTGGGACCTCGATCCCGCAACGGGCGCCCAGAGGATCAAGGCCGCCGGCTTGGACATTCTCACGGCCGAGGGCACGTCCGAGCATTACCACGCCCACCTGGACGTCCTTGTCGACGGCAAACCTGTCACCGTCCCGGCTGACATCGGCTTCAGTTTCGGAGCGGACGGGCAGCCAAACGGAATCTCGGCGCTGCACACCCACGACACATCCGGCATCCTCCATATCGAGGCGCCCACGGCCGGACTGAAGTACACGCTCGGCCAGGTCCTCACCGAATGGGGAGTCTTGGACGGCAAGGACGCCCCCGGAGCGCCGCATGGCGGAACCGGGGGCTGGACCGCCTACGTGAACGGGACAAAGCAAAATGCTCCTGTGACCGATGTGGTCCTCAAGGCTCATGACGAGATAGTGCTGTCCTTCGGTGCGGCGCCCTCCCCGATTCCTAGCTCGTACGCTTTTCCCGCGGGTCTCTAGGTTGGAAGTGATCTAGCCCACAAGGTTGCAACCTGCTTGCAACCTCCCCGCTCCTACGCTGAAGGCACAGCAAAGCCACCATCATGCGGAGCAAAGGAGCTACAGATGACTGTTTATGCACAGCCGGGTGCCGAGGGGTCGAAGGTCACGTTCAAGGACCGTTACGAGAACTGGATCGGCGGCGAGTGGGTTGCCCCGGTCAAGGGACAGTACTTCGAGAACATCACCCCGGTGACCGGGAAGGCCTTCTGCGAGGTTGCGCGGGGCACGGCCGAGGACATCGAGCTGGCCCTGGACGCCGCACACAAGGTGGCTCCGTCCTGGGGTAAGACCTCCGCGACCGAACGCGCCGCGATCCTGAACAAGATCGCCGACCGAATCGATGAGAATGTCGAGCTGCTGGCCGTTGCCGAGACCTGGGACAACGGCAAGCCCGTCCGGGAGACCCTGAACGCGGACATTCCCCTGGCAGCGGACCACTTCCGCTACTTCGCCTCCGCCATCCGTGCACAGGAAGGCCACCTGTCCCAGCTCGACGAGGACACCACGGCGTACCACTTCCGCGAGCCGCTGGGCGTCGTGGGTCAGATCATCCCGTGGAACTTCCCGATCCTCATGGCCGTCTGGAAGCTCGCCCCGGCACTTGCCGCGGGCAACGCCGTCGTCCTCAAGCCGGCCGAGCAGACCCCGTCCTCCATCCTGGTCCTGATGGAACTGATCAGCGACCTGCTGCCCGCCGGTGTGGTCAACGTGGTCAACGGTTTCGGCGTCGAGGCCGGCAAGCCGCTGGCATCCAGTCCCCGGATCCGCAAGATCGCTTTCACCGGCGAGACGACAACGGGCCGCCTGATCAGCCAGTACGCGTCCCAGAACCTGATCCCGGTGACCCTTGAACTGGGCGGCAAGAGCCCGAACATCTTCTTCGACGACGTCGCCGCGCAGAACGACGCGTTCTACGACAAGGCCCAGGAAGGCTTCACCCTCTTCGCCTTCAACCAGGGCGAAGTCTGCACCTGCCCCTCCCGCGCCCTGGTCCAGGAAGGCATCTACGACTCCTTCATGGCCGATGCTGTGGCCCGCACCAACAAGATCATCCAGGGCAACCCGCTGGACACCGATACCCAGATCGGGGCCCAGGCCTCCAACGACCAGTTGGAGAAGATCCTCTCCTACATCGACATTGGAAAGCAGGAGGGCGCCAAGGTCCTCACCGGCGGTGCCCGGGCCCAGCTCGACGGTGACCTGGCCGGCGGCTACTACGTCCAGCCGACCATTTTCGAGGGTCACAACCGGATGCGGATCTTCCAGGAGGAGATCTTCGGCCCGGTGGTGTCCGTGACGAAGTTCAGCGACTACAACGACGCCATCGGCATCGCCAACGACACGCTTTACGGACTCGGCGCCGGTGTCTGGTCCCGCAACGGGAACGTCGCCTACCGGGCAGGGCGGGAAATCCAGGCCGGCCGCGTCTGGGTCAACAACTACCATGCCTACCCGGCCGGTGCCGCGTTTGGCGGATACAAGTCTTCCGGCATCGGACGCGAGAACCACGCCATGATGCTGGACCACTACCAGCAGACCAAGAATCTTCTGGTCAGCTACAACGAGAACAAGCTCGGCTTCTTCTAAGCCGAGCTAAACCCGGTGGGGAGTGATCAGCACAGATCACTCCCCACCGATCAACCCTGGCTACCCCTCAGGAGAGCGGCAGCATCCCATATCTCAGCACTTGGAACCCTCTAACGACGCAAGGATTTCGCCAATGACGACGACAATGCAAGCAGCCGTAGTAACTGAATTCGGAAAAGACCTTCAGATCCAGTCCCTCCCCATTCCTACTCCTGGCCGAGGAGAAGCGCTGGTCAAGGTCATCACCAGCGGCGTTTGCCACACTGACCTGCACGCGGCGGAGGGCGACTGGCCGGTCAAGCCCTCACCGCCGTTCGTGCCTGGCCATGAAGGGGTGGGCGAAGTGGTGGCCCTCGGTGAAGGTGTCACCGACCTGGCGGTCGGGGACCTCGTGGGCAATGCCTGGCTCTGGTCCGCCTGTGGCGACTGCCAGTACTGTCGCACCGGCTGGGAGACGCTGTGCGAGGCCCAGAAGAACGCGGGCTACAGTGTGGATGGCTCGTTCGGGGAGTACATGCTGGTGGACAGCCGGTTCGCCGCAAGGATTCCGGCGGGTTCGGACCCTGTGGAGGTCGCCCCGGTGCTGTGCGCCGGAGTCACTGTCTATAAGGGACTGAAGATGACCGAGGCCAAGCCGGGCCAATGGGTCACCATTTCCGGCATCGGCGGCCTGGGACACATCGCAGTCCAGTACGCGGTGGCCATGGGCCTGCGCGTTGCGGCAGTGGACATCGCCGACGACAAGCTCGCTCTCGCCAAAAAGCACGGTGCCGAGCTCACGGTCAACGCGCTGCACGAGGATCCTGCGGAAGTCATTCAACGCGAAACCGGGGGCTGCCACGGCGTCCTGGTCACGGCAGTGCACCCGTCGGCCTTCGGGCAGGCGATCGGCATGGCCCGGCGCGGTGGGACCATCGTCTTCAACGGACTACCTCCGGGAGACTTCCCTGCACCGATCTTYGAGATCGTGCTCAAGGGCCTGACCGTCCGCGGATCGATCGTCGGAACGAGGCAGGACCTGGAGGAAGCACTGGACTTCTACGCGCAGGGCAAGATCCACCCGACCGTGTCCACACGTGAGCTCTCCGAGGTCAACGCGGTCTTTGATGAGATGAAGCATGCCAAGATCGATGGCCGTGTGGTGCTGAGGTTCTAATGCCTCACAACAGGCTTGACGCCGCCGTGACGCTGCCCGGGGAAGACTTTTCCCGGGTGGCGCTCACCGCCGATTCCATCGACTTGCTCAAGAGGTTATGGGAGCAGCATGGGCCGCTCATGTTCCACCAGTCCGGTGGTTGCTGTGACGGTTCCTCGCCCATGTGCTATCCGGCGGGGGAATTCATTACAGGAGATTCGGACGTTTTGCTCGGCCTTTTCGACTTAGGGGACGAGGACGTGCCCCAGCCTTTGGAGTTCTGGATGTCCCGGGAACAGTTCAATTACTGGTCCCACACCCACCTGACGGTGGACGTAGTGGCTGGCCGGGGGAGTGGCTTCTCAGTGGAGTCGCCGGAGGGCAAACGCTTCCTCATCCGCTCCACGTTGATGGACTGGGACGTCCCCAGACTCTGAGGCTGAGCAGTTCTCGCGTCTCACGATTTGGGACAAATGTGAGAGTCCATTGCTTGGACACTACCCTTGATGAGTCTGTTTCAAACACCCCATCAAGATTGTGGACTCTTCTATGAACCTCTTCCGGACCAAGTCAATCGAGCAGTCCATTGCGGACGCCGATGAACCCGGACGCAAGCTCAAGCGTTCCCTCAGCACCTGGGATCTGATGATCATGGGTGTCGCCGTCGCTGTCGGCGCCGGGATCTTCTCCGTCGGCGCCAAGGCCGCCGCAAACTTTGCCGGCCCTGCCGTGACGATTTCCTTCGCCGTCGCAGCCGTCACGTGCGCCCTGGCCATCATGTGCTACGCGGAATTCGCCACCGCCATCCCGGTCGCCGGGTCCGCCTACGTTTTCACCTACGCCACCATGGGTGAAGTCCTGGCCTGGATCATTGGCTGGAACCTCATTCTTGAGCTCTTCACGGCTGCCGCGGTCATCGCCAAGTACTGGGGCATCTACTTGAGCAAGGTGTTCGGACTCATGGGCGTAGATATGCCACCGGCCCTGAACATTGCAGGCGTTGACCTTTACTGGGGCGCGTTCCTCATTGTCGCGATCTTCACGGTTCTCTTGGTGCTCGGCACGAAGCTGTCCGCCCGCGTGGGCAACATCTTCACGTTGATCAAGATCGCCGTGGTGCTATTCGTCATCGTCGTGGGCTTCACGTACGTGAAATTCTCGAACTACACGCCCTTTGTCCCGGCATCGCAGCCTACTGGTGGCACCGACGGTGCGGATGTCATGAAGCAGTCCTTCTTCGGCTTCCTCACCGGTGCGGTTCCGGCGCAGTACGGAACACTGGGCATTTTTGCCGGCGCAGCTTTGGTCTTCTTTGCGTTCATCGGCTTCGACGTGGTTGCCACATCCGCGGAAGAAGTCAAGAATCCGCAGAAGACCCTGCCCCGGGGCATCTTCGGCGGACTGGCGCTCGTGACGCTGCTTTACATCCTGGTCTCCTTGGCCCTGACCGGCATGGTGTCCTACACGCAATTGGCAGAAGCCAAGAGCCCCACCCTGACCACGGCTTTCGAGGCTGTTGGAAACACCGATGCGGCCAAGGTCATTGCCTTCGGTTCCCTGATCGGTTTGACCACCGTCATCATGGTGTTGCTCATGGGCTTGGCCCGCGTGGTCCTGGCCATGAGCCGCGACGGTTTGCTCCCGCGCTCGCTGTCCAAGACGAGCGACAAGCGTTCGACGCCGGTCCGTCTCCAGATTATTTGTGGTGCGGCCGTGGCGATCGTGGCCGGCCTGACCAATGTGGATCTCCTTGAGGAAATGATCAACATCGGCACGCTCTCCGCCTTCGTCATGGTGAGCCTGGGCATCCTGGTCCTGCGTAAGAAGCGCCCCGATCTGAAGCCGGCTTTCCGGGTTCCGTTCGGCAAGGTGCTTCCGGTGATTTCGGCCGTGCTGTGCCTCTACCTGATGACGAATCTGGCCGTGGAAACCTGGATCTTCTTCGCCATCTGGCTGGCAATCGGACTCGCCATCTACTTTGCCTACGGCCAGCGCCACYCCCGCCTGAACGAGAAGTTCGCCTCGGCGAAGGCCGCGGTCTCCGGCAACAGCACCAACCCGAGCGATCCAACTGGTTCCGGCTATTCCAGCGACGACGAGGACAGCCTCAGCAAGGTCTGACCCGCGACCGGAGTGATTTCCGCCGCTGGACTCACGGCCTCCTCGAGCTTGGGACGCAGTTCCCAGGGAACCCCGTCGCTAGGTCTTGAGGGGCCGTCTGTCCCTCCACACAGTCACGGCTCCAGCGGTTAGGGGGCTGCGTGCTCGTTGACCCAATCCACAAGCGGCCGCAGTACCTCCCACCGCTGGGCGATCTCTTCCTTGGCTGAGGGCTGAGACATCCATTCCGGTTCTCCCAGGGTCACGCCGGCAGACAGGGATTTGTGCTTCAGGAGCTCGGCACGCGGATGGTCTTTGTCGAAACCGCGCGGCACGGTCTTGAGTTTCTCGCCTTCCACGGCGAAACCGGCCGCGGCGATGTCATCGACGATTTTCTGGAGTTCCTCTCCGCTGGCCGGGGCATCCGTGGCGGCGCGGAACCGGGCAATCTGCTCCGGGGTGCGCGAGTGGCATCCGCCGCCCACCAGCAACCCGTCCGCACTGAGCTGAAGGTAGAAGCCCACACCTTCCTTGTGGGCAGCAAAGGCTCCCTGTGCGGTCTTGTACGGGGATTTGTCTTGGGAGAATCGGACATCCCTATTAGGTCGGAAAATCTTCCCCGGCCCGAACCGCGGCTCAAGCTCCTCCAGTAACAGCGTCAATGGCTCTTTCACAGCGGAGTCGTAGATGTCCTTGTGCGCCAGCCACCATTCGCGGTTGTTGTTCTCTTCAAGCTCGGCGTAGAACTCGATGGCGGCGGCGGGGATCCCGGTAAATGTGCTCATGAAAGGATCCTATGGATGACATGGCCGGGCTAGCCAGAGTCATTGTCGGCTATGTGGAAAACCCCGTGGAAAACTCTCCGTGGAACCCGCCCCGGAGAGGCACACCCCTGGATCCATTTCTACGAACAGATCCAGCTCGCAAAGAAGGGCCACCGCCCTGCCGCGGCCGGAGCGTCAGCGGCAGACGCGGTGGCGGGCCGACCCGGCCAGCGCTAGCCTCTGGACCGGCGTGAGACTCCGCTCCACGCAAGGTTGAAAAGCTTTGCGGTATTGGAGGCAGTCCGGGCCGGCTCGGCGGGGGCCGCCGGATAGAGGCTCTCTGCTTCGGAACGCTTCCGGGCCAGGAGTGCAGGCAGGTTCGCCGCCATCGGACCTGCCTGCGTCGGCATGGCGGGGCTGTCCCCGTCCAGCGCCAGCGGCCATCCGCTGCCCAGCGCCGTCACTGATTCATGTTTGACATCGTAGTAGCCCTTCTTCATTCCCACGGCAATGCCGCGCGCCCCGGCGGCTGCCGCCAACAGGTGGAGGTGGAAACGGCTGGTGACCCAGGTTTGCTGGTCGGAGAGCGGCAGGCCGTGCGTCCAGACATGGAGGAACGGCACGAATCGTTCCTCCGGGATGAGGTCCGCCAGGCGCTCGTAGGCGGTCCGGTCAAAGCCTGGGATGGCTTCGACGTAATAGGCGTCGATGCCCTCACTGATAGCCCGCTCGACTTCGGCGCGGGCCAGCTCTACGGCTGACTCGAACCGTCCGGGATCCACCATGTCGTTCTGGATACACACGTATAGCCCCGGGGCCGCGTCGGCCCGGGCGACTTCCGCCTCGGCGCCGAGGAAGGCATCGTCGAGGCCGAGGTCCAGTCCGTACGTCGCCGCACTAGGCTCGTCCCGTGCACGGGCATAGCTGAACCCCCCGAACAGAGGCGTTTCCCCGAAGGCCGGCGACAGAGCCGGCATGAGGCCTTGTCCAGTGGCGAAAAGCCGGGCGCCGGTCAATTCGCCGACGGCCCTCATGCCGACAACCAAGCCGGCGTGGTGAGGCCAGGTTTCATTGACGTAACCGCCCCCGATGAGGTGGAGCGACTCGGCTTCCCGCATCTTGAGAATGCCCAGATCGTAAGCCGGAGTGCCGAGGCCTGTGACTCGATCGCGGATGTTCTTCGCGGCCACATCGGCGGGCAGTTCTGCGTTCTCGTGCACCAGACGCCAGAGCGTATTGGTGACCCGCAGTCGGGGGTGCAGGCCTTCAAAAAGTAACTGCGCCATGCCGGGCTGGGGGCTGTCCAGCCAGACATCGGCATCGGGCCGGGCCACGGCGAGGTGTCTCAGCCACGCAGCGGCAATGAACTCGTCGCCGAAGTTAGGGTGGCCGGATGTGCCGACGAGGTAAATGATTCCCGAATTCATTTACACGACTATAGTGCGCAACCCCGTCCCGGCGGAAAGTGGAACACCCCGCCACGGAAGTTCCGTGGCGGGGTGTTTCGTTGTGGCCAGAGGCCGATGACGGTTGTTAGAGCTTGTTGGCTGCCTCTGCAGCCGACTCGCCTTCGCCCGCGCCGAGGTTGGCGCGCAGCTTGGCGCCGAGTTCGGAGTCGACGTTGGTCCAGTACTGGATGGCGCGTTCCTTGATATCGGCGCTCTTGACGCCGCCCACAGCGCCCGTGATGGTGTCCAGCAAACGGGCCTTGGCGCCGTCGTCGTACACCTCGCGGTAAAGAGCGCCCGCCTGGACGAAGTCGCCGTCCTCGGCGTGCAGGGAGTGTGCGGAGAGCGTCAGCTCGCCGTCGTTCTCCCAGCCGCCGGCCGGGTTCTGCGGTTCAACGGCAGCCGGGCCGCCCACGGAGTTCGGCGCGTAGACCGGAACCGAGGGAGCGTTGAACAGGTAGCGTCCCGCGCCGTCCTGGCTGTAGTTGTTGACCTGGTTCTTCGGCTGGTTCACCGGGATCTGGGAGTGGTTGGTGCCGACGCGGTAGCGGTGTGCGTCAGCGTAGGAGAAGATGCGGGCCTGCAGCATCTTGTCCGGCGAGGCTGCGATACCCGGAACGAAGTTCGACGGCGCAAAGGTGGCCTGCTCGATCTGTGCGAAGTAGTTCTCCGGGTTCTTGTTGAGCTCCATGGTGCCCACGTGGATCAGCGGGTAGTCCGCGTGCGGCCACACCTTGGTGAGGTCGAACGGGTTGAAGCGGTACGTCTTGGCGTCCTCGTAGGGCATGACCTGGACGTGCAGTTCCCAGGACGGGAAGTTGCCTGCAGCGATGTTTTCCTGGAGGTCGCGGAGGTAGAAGTCCGCGTCCGAGCCGGCAAGCTCTTCAGCCTGGTCGCCGGTGATCGTCTTGACGCCCTGGTTGGACTTGAAGTGGTACTTGACCCAGAAGCGCTCGCCCTCAGCGTTGATCCACTGGTACGTGTGCGAGCCGTAGCCCTGCATTTCACGCCAGGAGGCCGGCAGGCCACGGTCGCCCATGAGCCAGGTGACCTGGTGTGCGGACTCAGGGGAGAGGGTCCAGAAGTCCCACTGCATGTCGGCGTCGCGCAGGTGGGTGCCCGGGAGGCGCTTCTGGGAGTGGATGAAGTCCGGGAACTTGATGCCGTCGCGGATGAAGAACACCGGGGTGTTGTTGCCCACGAGGTCGTAGTTGCCCTCGGAAGTGTAGAACTTGACGGCGAAACCGCGGGGATCGCGCCAAGTGTCAGGGGAGCCGTTCTCGCCTGCAACGGAGGAGAAACGGATGAGCATGTCCGTCTCGACGCCGGGCTGGAACAGGGCTGCCTTGGTGTACTGCGAAACGTCCGAGGAAGTCTTGAAAGTACCGAAAGCGCCGCCACCCTTGGCGTGGACAACACGCTCCGGGACGCGCTCGCGGTTGAACTGTGCGAGCTTTTCCACCAGGTAGTGGTCGGTCAGGATGATGGCACCATCGGCGCCAACGGACTTGGAATGCGCATCCGAGGTGACGGGTGCGCCCGACTGTGTTGTCGAAATGTTCGCGGTCATCGTTCTCCTATTTCGTGGGTTACTTGCGTTTGAGTAGGAAGCTGTTGTTTGGCCTGGCAGTCCTGGCAGATGCCTTGGTACAGCACATCTGCGATCTGGATGGTCATGGGTTTGGAGTGCTCATCCCAGTGCGGGGTGAGGCAAGGAGCATGGCCTACGGCGCAATCGACGTCCTCCACCCGGCCGCAGCTGATGCAGACGGCGTGGTGGTGGTTGTCCCCCACCCGCGTCTCGTACAGCGCGGGGGAGTGGGGAGGCTCGAAGCGTCGCAGCATCTGTAGGTCCGTGAGGTCGCTCAGCACCACATAAACAGACTGCGCTGTCAGTTCGGGAAGATCCTTGCGCGCGGCAGCCAGGATGCCTTCGGCAGGGGAATGCGGGTTGTGCTGAACGGCAGCGAGAACCGCCAAACGCTGTTTGGTCACTCGGCGTCCGTGGGAATGCAGGGCGGAAGCCCACGCTTCCTGGTCTGCCGTGTGATCTGCCATACCCCCATTGAAGCACTTATTATGAGTTCTTCACAATAAGGCGAGGCTAACTTCAGATGAACCTAGCAGGCGTTCGAGGGGATTGGCGGCTTCGGCGGCCGAGCGTCCCAGCACGTGCAGCTCCAGTCCGGCGGAGCCGCCTTCCGAGGCGACACAGCTGAATCCGCTGATTCCGCTTCCCGAAGGCAGGCGCTCCACCGCTGCACCCAGGGCAAGAACGGCCGACGGCGACAGGTCACCAATCGAAGCGACAGCCGGCTCAAAAGCCAGCACAGTATGGCGGACGCCGGCTGGGTGAACGGGGACCCCGCTCCGGACCCTCGGAAACGGAGCGGGCAGCAGTTCAAGGGGAGCCCCTGACCTCGAGGACGACTGCGCCGCCCTGCGCAAGGCGCCCCGCATCCGGATGTCGAGTTCTACCAATGGTCCAGCAGCAACACGGCGGTGGGCCGGCAGCCCAAGCTGCCCTCCCGGCGTCGTAGGCTCTCCGTCCCAACGCCCGAACAAGTGGAAGGTCGGCGTGGAAGATTCGGCAGCCGGCTCGCCGATCGCGGCACCGAGGGGGTGCCAACGATGCGCGAACATGAGGGCGCAACGGGTACTGCCGAGGACCTCTGACAAGGCGTGGCGGGCGATGGTGTGGCAAAACAACCAGTCGGACGCGGAAGCGGACTCGAACGGCGTGGCCGGGTCGCTGAGCCGGATAAGGACATGTCCCTCGGTGAGGGGGGTGCGCGGACGCGCGATTTCCCAGATTCCTGAACGGAACAGGAGACGCCGCTCCAAACCCAAACCGGTTCCTTTCACAACTCCGGAGCCTACCAAGCACGGGGCACCGCCGGCGGGCTGACGCGTCGCTTCCGGAAAGGGGACGCTTCGCCTCCGGGTCGGAGAACGCGCTGATGGGTAGGGTTGGACGGTGGCAAAACTCCTCGCTGACATGACTCCCCTTCGCGAAAGCCCTGCATTCCGCCGTTTGTGGCTCGGGTCTTCCGTGTCCATGGTCGGATCCCAGTTGACGCTCGTTGCCGTCAGCCTCGAGGTCTACAGCATCACCCAGCAGAGCCTCTACGTAGGCCTGCTCAGCGTCTTTGCCCTGGTTCCACTGGTGATCGCCGGCTTGTTCGGTGGTGCCATTTCCGATGCCTACGACCGCCGGAAAGTCGCGATCGCGTCTTCCCTCGTTTTGTGGGCCTGCAGCGTTGCCCTCGCACTCCAAGCGTGGTTCCAACTCAACAATGTCTGGATCTTGTTTGCGCTCGTTGCGATCCAAAGCGGAGCGCAAGGCATCAACGGGCCCGCACGCAGCGCCATTATTCCCTTGCTGGTCCGCAAGGAGCTACTGCCCGCGGCCAACGCGCTGAGCATGCTCAACATGGGCATTTCCATGACAGCGGGCCCCTTGCTGGCTGGTGTGCTGGTTGCGTCGAGCGGTTTTGGCTGGACCTACACCATCGATGCTGTCAGCTTTGCCTTCGCACTGTGGAGCCTATTCAAGCTTCCGCCCCTGCCCGCGGGCGAGAACGCGTCGGCACCCGGCCTGCGCTCCGTCGTCGAGGGCTTCCGCTTCCTGGGCACCCGGCCCAACCTCCGCATGACCTTCATCATCGACCTCATCGCGATGATCTGCGCCCAGCCGCGCGCCCTCATGCCGGCCATCGGTGCCACCATGATCGGCGGTGGTGACACCACTGTGGGCGTGCTGCTTGCCTCCGTAGCTGTGGGCGCCTTCCTTGCGGGACTGTTCTCCGGACCTTTGGGAAGGGTGAGGCGCCAGGGCAGCGCGGTGGTGTGGTCCGTCTCGGGTTGGGGCTTCTCCATCGCCGCCTTCGGCCTGGTGGTGGTCGTCGCGGGCGATGCCGGGCGTGACGGCGTGACGCCTTGGATCATCCCTGCCGCCATCTGTTGTGCTTTCGCCGGCATCTCGGACTCCGTCAGCGCGGTTTTCCGCACCACCATCCTGCAATCGGCCACTCCGGACCACATGCGGGGACGGTTGCAAGGCGTGTTCATCGTGGTGGTTGCCGGAGGTCCGCGCGTGGGGGACATGCTCGCTGGTGGCGTCACCAAAGCACTCAGTGAAGGCTGGGTACTGCTTCTTGGCGGTGTGCTGTGCGCAGTGTTGGCCTGGCTCGTGGCCCGCCGGCAGCGCGGCTTCCTCCAGTACGATTCCATCCACCCGGTGCCCTAGCCCGTCCCAGCCCTACGCCCAACTAGATCGCAGTTGTTGTCGTTATGGCGGCTCAGAACGACATTAAATGCGAGTCAGTTGGGCGGAACGTCCGGGCCGCCGTCGGCGTTAATCGGAACAGAACCAGCATGAAACGCGGGACAACAGTGGGAAAACTGCAAGAAAGTAGTGAAGTGCATAATCATCACAATGGCCTGAAGACCGCAGCGCTATTCGGCGTGCTCTGGGCGGTGTTGCTCGGACTTGGCGCCGTGATCGGTGTGGGCACCCGCAGCACGTCGCCCATCTGGATCATGGCCCTGATCGGTATCGCGACAACGGCTTATGGATATTGGAACAGTGACAAGATCGCCATCCGCTCCATGGCCGCCTACCCGGTTTCGGAAGCGCAGGCTCCCCAGCTGTACCAGATCGTCCGGGAGCTCTCCGTGCGGGCAAACCAGCCCATGCCGCGGATCTACATTTCGCCGACCATGACGCCTAATGCCTTCGCCACGGGACGCAATCCGAAGAATGCCGCCGTGTGCTGCACCGCGGGCATCCTGAACCTACTCGACGCCCGCGAGCTCCGTGGCGTCCTCGGGCATGAACTCATGCACGTCTACAACCGCGACATCCTCACCTCGTCCATCGCTGCCGCCGTCGCCGGCGTCATTACCTCGGTGGGCCAGATGCTGCTGTTCTTCGGCGGCGGGGACCGGCGGAACGCCAATCCGATTGCCATGATCGCCATGGCGCTCCTCGCGCCGTTCGCCGCCTCGCTGATCCAGCTCGCCATTTCGCGCACCAGGGAGTACGACGCCGACCATGACGGCGCCGAGCTCACCGGCGATCCGCTGGCGCTCGCCTCAGCCCTGCGCAGGATCGAGGCAGGCGTGAAGCAGGTTCCGTTGCCACAGGACCAGCGCCTCGTGAATACTTCGCACCTCATGATTGCCAACCCGTTCCGCGGCGGTGCCATGACCAAGCTGTTCGCCACCCACCCGCCCATGCGCGAGCGTATCGAGCGGCTCGAACGGATGGCCGGGCGGCCGCTTTCCTAGCTAGCGGTTCCTTACGCCACCGTACTGGTTCCGCGTTCGACGACGGGCGGCTTCATGCGAACAAGCCCTCACCAATGAAGCCGCCCGCCTTGATGCCCGGGGGCACGGCGAACAGGCCGGAACCGGTGTGCTTGAGGTATTCCAAGGCCAGTTTGTCGCTCTTTGCCATGGCCATCTGCATGGGTACGTAGTGCGTTCGCGGGTCCTTGACGAAGGCGATGAAGAACAGTCCTGCGTCGAGGTGGCCGAGCCCGTCCGAACCATCGGTGTAGTTGTATCCGCGGCGGAGCATCTTCACGCCGTTGTTCTGGTCCGCGTGCGCCAAGCGGACGTGTGAATCGACGGCGATCAACGGTTCGCCGTCGCGGCCCTTGATCCCGAAGTCGGGCGCCGTGAATTCCTCCCCGCCGGACAAGGGGGCTCCGGCACCCTTGGTGCGGCCGATCAGTCCTTCCTGTTCCCGCAGTGAAGTTCGGTCCCAGATCTCGATGTGCATCCTGATCCGCCGGGAGACGAGGTAGCTGCCGCCAGCCATCCAGGCTTCGCCCGAACGGTTTCCGGCGGTAGCCCACACGTGCTGGTCGAGCAGCGTGGGGTCCTCCGCCTTGAGGTTGGCCGTGCCGTCCTTGAATCCGAAAAGGTTTCGTGGGGTAGTTTGGGCCCGCGACGTGGACGAGGTCCGGCCAAAGCCGAGCTGGGACCAGCGGACGCGGACCTTGCCAAAGCCGATGCGGGCGAGGTTGCGGGTCGCGTGCACGGCAACTTGGGGATCGTCAGCGCAAGCCTGGACCACAAGGTCACCCCCGGTACGTTCTGGTTGAAGGGCGTCCCCCGGGAAGTGCGGCAAGTCGATCAGGGCGTCGGGACGGCGTCCGTCCAAGCCAAATCGCGCCTTGCCGTCCTTTCCGAAGAGGCCCGGGCCAAACCCGAAGGTCAGGGTCAGCTTGCCGGTTGCGAGGTCGAGGGCCTCGCCGGTGTCTTCCGGCGGAGCACCGTACGGGCCGTCGACGGCGCCAGTTCGGCCCGTTGTGCGGCCGGCGGTCATTGCTTCGGCCGCAGCAGTCCAGTCCTTCAGGAGTTTGATCACCGCCGCCCGGTCTTCAACGGTGACGTCGAAGGCGGCCATGTGGAGGCGGTCCTGGGCCGGCGTGACGATCCCTGCCTGGCGTTCGCCGTAGAACGGAACGACATCGCTTGCCATGCTGGCCGGGGCCGCCACGGCTGCTACGGCATCATGGCTCAAGAAGCCGGCGGCAAGGCCTGCCACGGCACCGGCACCGCCCACGCCCGCGAGGGAAAGCAGACCTCGACGCGACATGCCCGGCTTGGCGGATCCGACGTCGGACGCGGGTGCCGACGCGGCCGCGGACTCGGGACCGGGGGCAGGTGCGGACCCGAGGGCAGGCTGGGTGCCGCCGTCGGGCGCGTCAGGGGACTTGCCGCCGAAAGGGCAGCCGCTCACAGGACCACAGCTGAGGTGAGCTTGGACAGTGGCTCTCCAAGGGCGTCGACGAGCGCGGCGAGCTGCTGGACCTGAGCCGGGCTGAGTTCGTTGTAGTACGCGAAACCGTCGCCCTTGGCGTGCTTCTTGAGCTCGGCCTGCAACGCTGCGAACTTTTCGTCGAGGCTCGTGGCTAGGGCGGCGTCCTTCTGCGCGAGCGCCGGCTTGAGGCTTTCGAAGGCGATTCGCGCGCCGTCGACGTTGGCCTGGAAATCCCAGAGGTCCGTGTGGGACCAGATTTCTTCCTCGCCCGTGACTTTGCCGCGTGCGACTTCGTCCAGGAGTTCCTTCGCGCCGTTGCCGAGCTTGTCTGCGGAGAGCTCCACGGTCCGGGTGCGCTTGCCGAGCTCCTCGGTGTCGGCCACGAGTTGTGTGGCAATCTTGGCGCGCTCTGCGGCGGTCAGCGTGGTGTAACCCGTCGGCGGGAACAGGTCCTTCTCCGCGCGGTGCCAGCCGGTCCATTCCTGGCCTGGCTCAAGATCGGCTTCGCGGGCGTCGAGCTTGGGGTCCAGGTCGCCGAAGGATTCCGCGACGGGCTCGATCCGCTCCCAGTGCATGCGAGTTGCAGCATAGAGGGCGCGCGCTTTTGTAGCATCCCCTGCGGCGTAGGCGTCAGCGAAGGCCTTGGTGCCGGTCACGAGCTGCTCGGTCTGGTCCTTGACGTATGCCGCGTACTGCTGGACGCCGGTGTCCAGGAGCTTCTGGAAATCGGCGTCGACGGCGGACTTGTTTCCGGAATCCGTCACCTCAAAGGCGGAGCGGATGCCGTCGCCCTGCATGCCCGGCTTGCACGCGGTGGTGTACTTGCCTGCCGGGGCAGTGACCACCAAGTTGCGGGTCAGGCCGGGGCCGATGTTCTCCACTTCGCCAACGATCCGCAGGCCGTCCTCGGCGAGGAGATAGAACTCGGTGATTTCCGTGCCATCGTTCTTGACCGCGAAGCTCAGGTTGCCGCTGGGGACGCTGCCGGTGGAAACCTTGCATTCGGTCTTGGTGCTGGTGACCTGGATCGGTCCGGCGGAGGCGCTGGAACCGGCAGGCTTTGCGTTGTCCGTGCACCCGGCGAGTACAAGGGGAACGGCCGCGGCTGCGGCGACAAGGGCGAGAGACTTCCGGTGACGGGAAGCCATTTTGGGCAAGCTCATTTTGGGCAGGGGAGTGCCGGGCATGGAGTTTCCTTCTGTTTTGGGGTGCGGGAACGGTTAGGCGGTGGTGGCGGCCCGGGAAGCGCGGGCGCTGTCCGTCACTGTGGCGTCGCTTGCCGAGGACTTTGCCGGTGCGGGGCTGTTGGCTCGGATGTAGAAGTAGAGCACCGGGATCACGTACAGCAACCAGGCTGCGGCTTCGAGCCAAGTCGTGGCGGGCGACAGGTTGAGGGTGCCCTTCAGCAGTGTGCCGTACCAGGACGACGGCGGGATGGCGGCGGAGACGTCGAAGGCGAGGCTGTGGAGCCCTGGCAGGATTCCAGCCTCCTGAAGGTCGTGGATGCCATAGGCGAGCACGCCGCCGGCGATCACGATGAGGCCGACTCCGGTCCACGTGAAGAAGCGCGAGAGGTTGACCTTCAGGACTCCGCGGTGCAGCAGGTATCCAAGCCCGGCGGCAACGGCCAGGCCGAGCAACGCGCCGATCAAGGGCTGCGTTGACTCACCGGCCGCTTGGGCCGCGGCCCAGAGGAACAGCGCCGTCTCGAGTCCTTCGCGGCCCACCGCGAGGGCCGCCACGACCACGAGACCCCACGCGGCGCCGTCGGCCATTTTGTCCACCTGGGACTTGAGCTCACCGCCGAGGCTGCGGGCAGTCCGTGCCATCCAGAAGACCATCCAGGTGACGAGTGCGACGGCGACAATGGACAATCCGCCGCCGATCGCCTCTTGCGCAGCGAAGGTCAGCCCCTGCGGACCGAAGGTGAGCAGGGCACCGAAGGCGATGGACACGGCCACGGCGATTCCGACCCCGGCCCAAAGCCGGGGGAGCAGGGAGCGGCGCCCGGTCTTGACCAGGTAGGCCATGAGCAGGACAACAACGAGTGTGGCTTCAAGGCCTTCGCGCAGTCCGATCAGGAAGTTGGCGGTCATGTGGAATCCTTCGTTAGGGGAGCCACACTTAGGCTCGCCTAAGGAAGAACAGTACCTGTTTGACGCGATTACGCAAATAAAACGTGTTCTAATTATCGGAAAAATTACGGCGTGCGATGAGCGAAGTCGTCACGCCACGCAGGTTTTTGGCTCTCGCGACCGGCAGTGCCGTGGAGTTCCCGCGGTTCCTTGCCTGGCGGGCCATCAAAAAGTTGCGTGGCGTGACAGGCCCCTCACGCAATGAAACGACGACGGCGCGTTGCCCGCTCAGGGGGCAACGCGCCGTCGTCGTACTTCCGACGCTTAGCTGCGGAAGTTCACGAACTGGAGATCGGCCTCTTCGAACTTCTTCAGGATGTTCATGGTTTCCTGGAGGTCATCGCGGGACTTCGAGGTGACGCGGAGTTCGTCGCCCTGGATCTGGGACTTGACGGACTTCGGGGCCTCATCGCGGATGATCTTGTTGATCTTCTTTGCGATGTCCTGGGCAATGCCCTCCTTGATGGAGCATTCCAGGCGGAATTCCTTGCCGGAGGGGAAGGGCTCGCCCTGGTCGAGGGACTTCAGGGAGATGCCGCGCTTGATGAGCTTGGACTGGAACACGTCCAAAACGGCGAGAACGCGGTCCTCGGAGTTGGCCTTCAGGAGGATCTTTTCGCCGCTGAAGTCGATCTCGGCGCCGACGCCCTTGAAGTCATAACGCTGCGCGATTTCCTTCTGGGACTGGTGGAGCGCGTTGGCAACTTCCTGCTTATCTACCTTGCTGACGACGTCGAATGTGGATTCGCCTGCCATGACTCTCCTTTTGATCGGTGATGTGGCCCGGAACGGGCGGTTTTGTCTGCCATCCAGCCTAGTACGGAAGCGCCCTGTGTGTGCCGTACGTTCACAGTTCGCTCACAGCCGACGCAGGGCCGGAACCGAGACTGCCCGGACAGAGTTGTACCAGTTGGAACAGCCCATCCTGAAAGGGAGCACTATGAGCCACCGAGCCGTCCGATACGTCACCAAGTCAGCTGCTGCCGCCGCCGGTTCAATCGGAGTCGCTGCTGCTACCGCCGCAAGTGCGGTTGCGGCAGCGGCACTCGCCGCTTCCGTGGTCCTGAGCCCGGTCCCGGACGCAGCATCCCGGATGGATGGTGTCCACGCTGACCTGCTGCGGGCGGTGCAGCTCAACCAGATCACGATGGAGCAAGCCGTCAGTTTCGAGGCCAAGCTGGCTGGCCGGATACTCGGCGATGCATGAGAATTCGGCTAATTTTGGGCCTCCCAGGCCTCGATTCGATTCTTCGGCGGAAGTTCTGTAAGGTTGTCTTGCTCGCGCTTACCGGATCGGAAACGAAACGATGATCGGGAGTGACTTCTTTTGAAGTTCGGCAGATTACCCGAGCGGCCAAAGGGGGCTGACTGTAAATCAGCTGGCAACGCCTACGGGGGTTCGAATCCCTCATCTGCCACAAAATTAAATCCCCGGAACCACATGGTTCCGGGGATTTTTTGTTTGCCCGGGTAGTTTGGGGCGGGCGGTTCGACGCGGAAAATCCTCTGCGACGCACAGATGGACCATCGACACCGGAATTCGGGTGTCATCGGCGAATAGGGGTGTCGGCGGTGGATTTCCGTGTCGCTGGTCTCCTGGCCGCGCTTTCCTGACCTTCTTTGCCGCGTACCGGCGTCGAAATAACGCGACTCGCCGCGTCGCAAACGCTTTCCGAATCTAAAGAAGGTCGCGACGGCGCGTGGTCACCCCGGTGGGGGACAGCTAGCTCGCGCTGCCCGGCTCCAGCCAGTATCCATCCATGTGGTGCACCAGCTGGCGACCCAAGCCGCCGGACAACTGGATCCACAGGGTGCTGCGGTCACTGGTCATGCCGTCCAAAGTGCCAACGATCCTGTTGCCCCGGGTGTCCTGCAGGACCAGCTCTTGGTGAAGCGGAAGTTCCGGCCACACATCAACGTGTACCTTGGCGGTTTTGGTGGTGCTCAATGGATCCCCTTAATGCCTTCTGCAATTTGTTTTCAGACATTCTGCCGGTGGCACGTGAACCGGCGGTAAACGTCAAGCCATGCAGCGACACACAAAACAAAGCTATTGCCGAATGTTACTCGGTAGTAACATGGTGGCTATGCATCTGCTTCTCCGAACCCTCTTGCTCTTGTTCACTTCGTCCAAGCGGAGCCGACTCAGCGTTTGGGATACCTCGTCGCTGCCCATGCGCGTGCTGCCCACGGACATCGATATCGCAATGCATGTCAATAACGGCATGTATTTCTCGTTGATGGACCTGGGACGCTTCGACCTCATGGTGCGTGCAGGGATCTGGCAAAAGATGCGGCGCCGCCGCTGGAGTCCGGTGGCTGCGGGGGAGACCATCGCTTTCCGGAAGTCCCTGCAGCTCTGGCAGCAATACACCATTGAGTCCAAGATCATCGGACTTGATTCCAAGGCCATCTATTTTGAGCAACGCATGGTGGTGGACGGCGAGATCTATGCCCGCGCGCATATTGCCACGCGGCTTGTCGCCAAAGGGCGGCCCGTGAGCCAGGAGGAAATCCTGGCTGAGTTCGGCGAGCCTCCCGCGGACCTCGAGCTTCCGGAATGGATCCACGAGTGGCGGGAGAACAATGGGCTCCCCGGCGCCCGCAAGGCCGCCCCGCACCTGTGGCGCTAGTCCCGCTCGGCACCTGTGGCGCTAGTCCCGCCCGCACCTGTGGCGCTAGTCCCGCTCCGCACCTTGGGTCCGCGCGCCCTCACGCGTTGCTACGCCCCGACGTCGCGCCTTTGCAGCGCAACCGCGCTCAGCAACACCAGCCCCGCCGAGATTCCCCATAGCCAGCCGGCGGCGGCCCAATCCGCCCCGTTGGTCACCGGTGAGTTGCCGTAGGCCCAGTGATACGGGGAGAGATTGAGCAGCCAGTTAAGGTCCGGGCTTTGCCTGCCCACGGCGTTGAACACGTAACCCATCACGCCGATGGCCGCCCCCACCGCGAGCCCGTATGCTTTCCGCCCTGTCAGTGCTCCGGCAAAAAGTGCCCCCGTGCCGCTGAGGAGCGCGAGGCCGGCAAACATAACCGTGGCACCGAACAGGTTTTGCGGGTTGATTTTCAGCTGCGCCGATTCATTGAGCGTGAGTATCAGCACGTGGACCAACACCGCGAGCAGGACCACGCGCAACGCCATGGCCAAGGCTCGCTCCAGCGCGACCTGGATCCTGGTCACCCCGTGGGCAAGCGTGAGTTCCAATTGTCCGGACTCCTCGTCACCGGCTACTGCGGCAGCGCCCCAGGAAACGGTGGCGATTGTCATGAGGAGAAAGCCGATGAGCCCGAACACCGTGGCTTGGGTGTACCCGGTGCCTGTGGCGATCTGGTCGTAGTTCAAGGCCTTGGTCATTTCCGGTGGCAAGGCATTGATCATGCCCTGCATTTGCGAGCTGCCGCCGATCGAAGGGAAGAGAGGGAGGTAGAGCGCG
This sequence comes from Arthrobacter sp. 01T419, assembly GCF_056398865.1. Taxonomy (NCBI): domain Bacteria; kingdom Bacillati; phylum Actinomycetota; class Actinomycetes; order Micrococcales; family Micrococcaceae; genus Arthrobacter; species Arthrobacter sp. 01T419. The sequence continues at coordinate 202,017 of NZ_JBFTQF010000002.1, read as the reverse complement.
ATCGCAGCCGCTAACCCGCCCGCCCAGCCTAGGGTTGAACGCCAGGGGTCCAGGAAGGCCCGCCTGAAGAGAGGCAGTTTCCTATTCATCGCCGGCTCCTTTCAATGCCTCCAAAGGCTTGCGTCCAGCGCCGTTTCGCTTGCCGTTTCCGGGCATTCCGTACAGCTTCAGCACCGATTCCTCCAGGTCAGGCTCTTCCAGCACCAGGTCCTTCAGCTCAAGCGTGGACAGCGCCTGTATCAACGGTTGGAAGCCGCCTTCCAGAACCGCGGAGACCTCGACGCCGTCGCCCACTTCGAGCACCTCAAGGGCCCCGACGCCGGGTACCCGGCTTAGCAGCGCACCGGCGTCGTCCGCTGTGATGCCGCTGGCGGTGAGCCGCAAGTGCCGAAGTGCGGTCTCTCGGAGGGCATCCACGGTGGCTACCGTGACGATCTTGCCGTCCCGCAGGATCGCCACCTCGTCCGCGGCCTGCTGGACTTCGCTGAGGACATGCGAACTCAGGAAGACGGTCTGTCCGTTGTTGCGGACTTCCCTCACCATGGCCAGGAACTCCTGCTGGACCAAGGGATCCAGCCCGCTGGTAGGTTCGTCCAAAACGAGGAGCTCGGGGCTGTGCATGAACGCCTGGACCAGTCCAAGCTTCTGCTTGTTGCCTTTGGAAAGCTTGCGTGTGTGGCGGTCGAGGTCCAGGTCCAAACGTTCCGCGAGTTCGTCGATACGTCCGGGTTTCACTGGGCCGCTAATCGCCGCGTAGTGGTCCAGGAGCCTGCGTCCGGTGATGCGCTGTTCCAGGAATAGCTCGCCTGGGAGATAGCCGATCCTGCGTCGCAGTTCGGGTCCGGCGTGGCGCGGATCTTCGCCGAGCACCTGAACATGTCCACCGCTTGGGCGGATGATGTCCAACAGGCAGCGCATGGTGGTGGTCTTCCCCGCACCGTTGGGGCCGATGACGCCGAATACGCTGCCCGGTTCCACGTTGAAGTCGATGCCGTGCAGGACTTCCCGACGGCCGAACTGCTTGCGCAGGCCTTCGACGACGATTGCCTGTTTCATGATGCGGTCTCCGTTCCAGTGGGTGCCGGTGCCGGTGCCGGTGCAGGCGCCGGTGCCTCCAGGGCTGCGCGCGCTGCATCGAGGAACCGGGTGTCGGTGTAGAAACCGTGGGTGTAGAGGTCGACGGTGGGGAGCGTCAACGCGCGGAGCATGTCAGGACCCAGCTCGCTCGTCCCGACTGCCCGGGCCGCGTGCCTGCCGAGCACCAGTGTCGAAAGGCTATTCGTCGCGACCACGACGGCGGTGGTTGCCACGTCGTCGAAGGCCCGGACGGTGCCGCCCGCGATTCCGGCCTCGATAATGGCCCGGGTTTGGGCCACCACGGCGTCAAAGAAGGCGTCGCCGGCGTCGGACTGGTCGCTGAGGGACTGCCGGACGTAGGCGATCTCGTGGGCGTATTGCTCGGGGTGTGACAGGAACTCCTGAATCTGCGTCCCCACCTCTTGAGGGTCGGTTTTCCGGATGCCCTGTCCCGCGGTTTCGGCCAACACATAGCTGTCGCAGACTTCCCGGAGGCCAGCTTTGCTGCCGAAATGGTGGATCACAAGGCCAGGGCTGACTCCGGCCTCAGCAGCGACGGCGCGGATGGTGGCGGCGGAGAAGCCTTGCCTGCCGAACAGGGCAATGGCGGCGTCCCGGATGCGGGCGCGGGTGCTGAGATCGTCAGCTATTGAACGCATGTTTAACATGCTAAACAGTTGTTCAATGGCTCGCAAGAGTTTGGTGATATTCCCTCAGGGACTCGGCTCGGCTAGGTCCCAGCGGCCGTCGTCGTGCTTTATTCCCGGTTTGCCGGGTAGCGAACAAAGGCGACTTCGCCCGCGCGGTCGCGTACCGTGGAAGCATGGCTACAGTTGACATCACCGGCGAGCAGTTCGCATCGACCATTGAGGGCAATGACATTGTCCTGGTGGATTTCTGGGCAGCGTGGTGCGGCCCGTGCAGGCAGTTTGCCCCTACATATCAAGCCGCTTCCGAGAAGCACGACGATGTTTTCTTCGCCAAGGTGGACACCGAGGCCGAGCAGCAGCTCGCAGCCGAAGCCGGCATATCTTCCATCCCCACGCTCATGGCGTTCCGCGAAAAAGTCCTTGTGTTCTCCCAGCCGGGCGCACTGAACGGACCCCAGCTTGAGCAGGTCATCGAGGCCGTCAAGGGGCTCGATATGGATGAGGTCCACGCGCACATCGCAAAGCAGCGCGCAGAAAACTCTTAGAAGTGGCTTCGGCTGCTCCCGTGGGAGCAGCCGACGCTAGTTAGAGACGCTCGAGTTTCACTGGCTCGGCCAGCAGCGCGCTAAGCGATTCGTTGAGGTCCTGGACGGCGATCCCTTTGGAGTGGATGTCGAGGTGCTCCTCGGAAGCCCACTGCTCGGTCAGGACCAGTTTGGCCTCGTTGGCCTCGGTGAGCTCGTAACGGATGCAGCCCGGCTCGTTCACCACTTCGTCGATCGCGATTTCCAGCGCGAGCTTGACGCGGAAGAATTCGCCGTCGTTGGGAATGAACGTGGCCTGCAGGTCGATGGGTGCACTCATGGGCTTCACCTTACCGGCTGGCCCCGAAAGCTCCCGAAATATTTTGTAGGACTTCCAAGCAAAAGTCTTCTCTTGGACCGGCTCAGTTGGTAGCGTGCGTTCATGCTTTCCTACACAGCCGGGGACACTGACGTCCCGCTGCTTGAAGAGACCATCGGCGCCAACTTCGAGCGCGTCGCGGCGCAGTTCCCGCTAAGGGATGCGCTCATCGAAGCGGCTCCCGTGCCGGGCGGTGAGGCCCGGCGCTGGAGCTACGAAAAACTGAACGACGACGTCGATCGGCTCGCGCGTGCGCTCCTCGCCGTGGGCGTTGCCAAGGGTGACAGGGTAGGCATCTGGAGCCCGAACTGCGCCGAATGGACCATCCTGCAGTACGCCACGGCGAAGGCGGGCGCGATCCTGGTCAACGTCAACCCGGCGTACCGCAGCCACGAACTCGAATTCGTGGTCCGCCAGAACGGCATGCGGATGCTGGTGGCCGCGCCGTCTGACAAGAACAGCGACTATGTGGCCATGGCCCGTGGGGCTTTGGGTAGCTGCCCCGAGCTTCGGGAGCTGGTTTTCCTTCCCGATTTCGGACTGGACATGCTCAACGCAGGCGAGCCACAAACTGACGCCGAGCTGACGTACGCCGAACTGCTCAAGCGGGCGGACGACGTCGCGCCCTCAGCGCTCAAGGCGCGCATGGCCGAACTGGGCCCGCACGATCCCATCAATCTGCAATACACCTCGGGGACCACAGGCTTCCCCAAGGGCGCCACGCTCACGCACCACAACATCCTCAACAACGGCAACCAGATCGGCAGGCTGCTGGGTTACACGGAACGCGATCGGGTGGTCCTTCCGGTGCCGTTCTACCACTGTTTTGGCATGGTGATCGGGAACTTGAATGCCCTCAGCTACGGCGCGGCCACCATCATTCCCGGCCGAGGATTCACCCCGGCGGCAGCCTTGGAAGCCGTGCAGGATTTTGGCGGGACCTCCCTGTACGGGGTGCCCACCATGTTCATCGCCGAGCTGGCTTTGCCCGATTTCGCTTCCTATGACCTTTCCACGCTGCGCACCGGCGTCATGGCCGGCTCACTGTGCCCCATCGAGGTCATGGAAAGAGTCATCGAGGAGATGAACATGCGGGACGTGGCCATTTGCTACGGAATGACCGAGACTTCGCCCGTGTCCACCATGACCCTGGCGGCTGACACACTGGAGCAGAGGACCACGACAGTAGGGCGCACCATGCCCCGCCTCGAGTCCAAGATCGTGGATCCCAGCACCGGCGAAACCATGGAACGGGGGGAGATCGGCGAACTGTGCACGCGAGGTTACGCCGTGATGGCCGGGTATTGGGGCCAGCCGGAGAAAACAGCCGAGGCAATCGACGACGACGGCTGGATGCATACCGGTGACCTCGCCCGGATGGACCCTGACGGTTTCATCGTGATCGAGGGCCGCATGAAGGACATGGTCATCCGCGGAGGCGAGAACGTCTATCCACGCGAAATCGAGGAGTTCCTCTACCGGCATCCCGCCATTCAGGACGTCCAGGTGATCGGAGTGCCTGATGCCAAGTACGGCGAGGAACTCATGGCCTGCATCATCCTCAAGCCAGGAGCGGCTTTGGACTTGGTTGGAGTCCAGGAGTTCTGCCGCGGCAGGCTGGCCCACTACAAGATCCCGCGCTACGTGGACATACGGGAGAGCTTCCCCATGACCGTGTCCGGCAAGGTACGCAAGATCGATATGCGAGAAGAGGCGATCGCTCGCCTGGGACTCTAGTCCAACGCGGGGTCACTTACGGCCCATGCCGGGCAGCAACATGGGCCGTAAGTGACCCCGCGTTGCCGTGTTTGGAAGTCTGCTTGTGGATAACTCCTTGTCGGGGTCCATTTGCGGACAAACTGGATCCCATGGTCCGCATCATTCCGCTGCCGAAGGAACTCGGTAACCGTCCTTTCACGGTCTATGAATCCCGTGTACTTGGCGTCGCTCCGAAGCGGCTCCGGGCCAGGGATGTGTCCGACGGCGGTCGCCTGATTTACTTGCCTGCGGGTCGTGAGTTTGCGTTTGCCGAACGAGCGCGGGTCCTTGCCGCGGCAACACCGGGCGCCTGGGTGTCCCATGAGAGCGCCGCGGTACTGACCCGGCTCGGCCTTCCTCCGTGGCTGGGCGGCGGTGAGACGGTCCACCTCAGCAAACCCCATGAGCTTCCCCGGGTCCGCCGGACGGGAGTGACGGGGCACCGCGTGCGCGTCCTCCCTGGCGAAGTCACGGAAATAGACGGAATTCCGGTGTCTTCGCCATCCCGTACGTGGATCGATCTGGCGCATCAGTTGCCGCTGCCGTACGTGATTGCCATGGGTGATCAGTTGATCCGCATGCCCCGGCCGGGCTTTGAAGGAAGGACGGAACCCTACTCGAACAAGGAAGGGCTGCGCCTTCTTGTCCGGCAACATCCAAACATGAAAGGCGTGGAGAAGGCCCGGCTTGCCCTTGAAGACATGCGGGTTGGTGCAGACTCGTTTCAGGAGACATTCCTGCGGCTGGCCATGTTGGATGCGCGGTTGCCTGAACCGGAATTGCAGCTCCGCCTCGATCCGGACGATCTGTGGTCGCCGTCCGCGGACCTGGGTTACCGGCGGTTTCGGATCGCCGTACAGTATGACGGCGCCCCGCATCTCACGCGGGAACAGCAAACAAGGGACAACCGAAGGGACGAGGCTTTCACCAGCGCCGGCTGGTCCTACTTCAAGGCCAACGCCCATGACCTGGCCGAAGGGTTCAGAGGTCTCATTGTCCGGGTCAAGCGGGCGAAACTCCGCTCCGTATAAGCCAACGCGGGGTCACTTACGGCCCATGCCGGGCAGCAACATGGGCCGGAACTGACCCCGCGTTGCTAGTGCCCTCGGTGGTCCTGGATGGTCATGCGCGGTCCGAACGTCGGTTTGCGGAAGCCGCTGAGCCCGAGCATCCGGACCACTCGCTGCCGATGCCCGCGCCAAGGCTCCAGCAGGGCGATCATTCCCGCGTCGTCCGCTTTCCTGCCGGTGAGGGCATAGCCGACATACGAGGCCAAATGGTAGTCGCCCACCGCGATCGAGTCAGGGCAGCCGTGGGTCCGTTGGACAACCTCGGCAGCAGTCCAGATACCGATTCCCGGGATGGTTTGCATCTTTGTTCCGGCTTCCGCCGCGCTGAGTGAGGCGAGGCGTTCAAGCGCGACGGCGGATCGCAGCGCCCGCATGACCGTTGCCGAACGCTGGGGACCCACACCGGCCTTGTGCCATTCCCACGAGGGAACGGCGAGCCATTGGTCTGCGGACGGCGCGACGAGCATGCCCGACGGCGCGAGGCGGCCAGCGCTCGGGGCCTCAGTTCCGTATCGGTACATCAAGTAGCGGTAGCCCCGCCGCGCTTCGATAGTGGTGACTTTTTGCTCAAGAATCGTGGGCACGAGCGAGTCCACCACCCGCCCGGTGGAGGGTAGCCGGACGGCGAGGTTCCGGCGTCGGGCTTCCCTGATCATGCGCGGAAGCGTGGCGTGGAACGCGGCTTCGTCAAAGCCCGACCAGTCGTCACCGCTTCCCAGCAACGCTGGCACGGAGTTAATCGCAGAACCCGCGCCGGATCCCCAAGCCTGGGCATCCACATGCGTGTCCGGTCCCCGTCCGGCGGCGGTGAGGCGTAGGGTGACTGGACCGTCCGGCGTCGTGAACGCCATCCACACGCCGTCATGCCGCACCGCGAAGGACGGATCCCCGTTGCCGCGCATGAGGATTCCCAGTGTCTGCAGAAGGTCGAACGGGCCGCCGGAGTGCCATCGCACGGACGCGTCGGCCGCAGCCGCTGCGGCGGGTGGGGCATCGACGATGGTCATTCATTCATGGTCGCATGCTCGTCCGACAACACTCCAAAAGAGCGGCGTCCAAGCCCTTACGCCGCGAAACCCGCACGACTAGACTCCACGTGTGGCGCGGGGCGTCTGCGCCTTCCATGACAATCTCAGGAGAACGCAATGGCCGGTGTAGTGCATTTCGAAATCCCCGCGGACGACAAGGAGCGGGCCAACACTTTCTACCAGGGTGCCTTCGGCTGGATGCTCAACCCCATGCAGGAGATGGACTACACGATCGCAATCACTACGCCTTCAGACCCGCAGACGGGCATGCCGAGCGCGCCTGGGGCCATCAATGGTGCATTGTTCCCGCGCTCGGAAGAGTTGAAGACGCCCATCATCACGGTTGACGTCGAAGACATCGAAGCTTCGCTTGGCCAGATCGAGAGTGCGGGCGGTTCGGTGGTCAAGGGCAAGGATGCTGTTCCGGGCATGGGCTACTACGCGTATTTCAAGGACACTGAAGGCAACATCCTCGGCCTCTGGGAGACCGACTCTTCGGCAGGAAGCCCTGCATCGGCTGAATAAGGCGATTGCTCGGAGGGCCTAGTTCGGGATCGTCCCGGGCTGGCCCTATTCCCCGAAGCGCCCGCGGGCCTCGGCCGGAATCAACGGCTTCTCGGCGCGGACCTTGAGTTCCTGCACCGCCCAGGTGTTGCCGTCCGGGTCGGCGAAGCCGAAGAACGTGCCGCCGTCGCGCTCGTCAAAGACCGTGATTTCGCTCGCCTCGACCCCGCGGGCGAGCAATTCTTCGCGTGCGGCGCGCGCATCCGCGACGACAAGCTGCAGACCCCGCATGGAACCCGGCGCCATCTCGTTCTGCGCCGGCAGGTCGCCGACGACGATCGAACATCCGGAGCCCGGGGGAGTCAGCTGGGCCACGTGCATGTGCTCGTTGGTGGTGTTGTGGTCAAGGTTGAAGCCCACCTTGTCGCGGTAGAACTCGATGGCACGGTCGATGTCACTCACAGGGAGCACAACCACTTCGAGGGTCCAATCCATGGTGCATGTCCTTTCCTTGGAGGGTGTCACGGCTAGCTTGCCCCGTGAGGCCATCCCTTGGCTAGACATGGACCCGGCACGGCTAGCATCGGAGCACCCCTTGCCAAGCGGTAACTTGGTACCTATGAAGTACGCCCAGTCCGTTCTGGACCTCATTGGCAATACCCCGCTCATCAAGCTCAACCACGTGACTGGGGACATTAAAGCCACCGTTCTGGTGAAGCTCGAATATGTGAACCCCGGCGGCTCCATCAAGGACCGCATCGCAGTGAAGATGATTGAGCAGGCGGAGCGGGACGGAAAGCTCAAGCCGGGCGGAACCATCGTGGAACCCACCTCTGGCAACACCGGAGTAGGACTTGCCCTGGTGGCCCAGCAAAAGGGATACAAGTGCATTTTCGTCGTCCCGGACAAGGTGGGCGAGGACAAGCGTGCCGTGCTCCAGGCCTACGGAGCCGAGGTCGTGGTCACTCCCACCTCCGTGGCCCCGGACAGTCCCCAAAGCTATTACAGCGTCTCCGACCGGCTCGTGTCCGAAATCCCCGGAGCCTACAAGCCGGACCAGTTCTCCAACCCCGCCGCCCCCGGTAGCCACTACGAGACCACGGGACCCGAGATCTGGCGTGATACCGACGGCAAGATCACCCACGTGGTGATCGGTGCGGGCACGGGCGGCACCATCACCGGCACAGGCCGGTACCTCAAGGATGTATCTGCCGACCGGGCGGAGTCCGACGGCGGCCGAGTCAAGGTCATCGGGGCGGACCCCGCGGGCTCGGTCTACTCCGGCGGCACCGGGCGGCCCTACTTCGTGGAAGGCGTCGGCGAAGACATGTGGCCGGCCAACTACGACAAGACCGTGCCGGACGACGTCATTGCCGTCAGCGATGCCGATTCCTTCGAGATGACCCGTCGCCTGGCCCGCGAGGAAGGCCTTCTGGTGGGAGGATCCTCCGGCATGGCAGTGGTCGCCGCGTTGCAGGTGGCCAAAGACCTCGGCGAGGAAGCCGTCGTCGTCGTGATCCTGCCGGACTCCGGCCGCGGCTACCTGGCGAAGATCTTCAACGACAAGTGGATGCGGTCCTACGGCTTCCTCTCTGGTGGCGAGGAGGCCTCCGTCGGTGAGGTGCTCAAGTCCAAGACCGGCGAGATGCCGGACCTCGTCCACATCCACCCCAACGAGACCGTCCGCGATGTCATCAACATCATGAATGAGTTCGGGGTCTCGCACATTCCGGTCCTTTCGCAGGAACCGCCGGTGGTCATGGGCGAAGTCCTCGGCGCGGTCGATGAGCGCACCTTGACCACCAAGCTGTTCCGTGGCGAGGCGAAACTGACCGACAAGATCTCCGAGCACATGGGGGAGCGCCTGCCGGTGATCGGCTCACTCGAAACCATCTCCGCCGCGCGCGAGCTGCTGTCCGACGTCGACACCGTCATGGTGACGTTCGTCGGAGCTCCCGTGGGCATCCTGACCCGCCACGACCTTCTCGCCTACCTGAGCAACTGACACTAGGAGTTCACATGTCTGCAAACGAAGCAGGATTCAACACGCGTGCCGTCCATGCCGGCCAGGCCTTCGAACCGCGCACGGGCGCCGTGGTTCCGCCGCTGCACTTCAGCTCGACGTATGCCCAGGACGGCATAGGCGGTCTGCGCGACGGCTATGAATACGGCCGCGGCGGCAACCCCACCCGCGATGCGCTTCAGGAGCAACTGGCCGCGCTGGAAGGCGGCACCCACGCTTTCAGTTTCAGCTCGGGCCTTGCCGCCGAGGACTCCCTGATCCGTGCGATCGCCCGGCCCGGTGACCACATCGTCCTGGGCAACGACGCTTACGGCGGAACCTATCGGCTCATCAACCGCGTGCTTGGTGAGTGGGGCATCAGCAACACACCAGTGGACATGTCCAACCTTGACGCCGTCGCAGCGGCCGTCGCCGCGAATAAGACGCGCATCGTCTGGGTGGAAACTCCGTCCAACCCGATGATGAAGATCACCGATATCGAAGCGCTCGCCAAAGTAGCTCACGACGCCGGTGCCCTCCTGGTGGTCGACAACACCTTCGCGTCGCCGTACCTGCAGATCCCGCTCGCCCTGGGTGCCGACGTCGTGGTCCACTCGACCACCAAGTACATCGGCGGCCACTCGGATGTGGTAGGCGGCGCCATTGTGGTCAAGGACGCCGAGCTGGCCGAGAAGATCGGCTTCGTGCAGTTCGCCGTTGGCGCCGTGTCCGGCCCCATGGATGCGTTCCTGACCACCCGCGGCCTCAAGACGCTCGGCGTGCGCATGGACCGTCATAGCGAGAACGCCCAGGCCGTGGCCGAGTGGTTGCTCGAGCGCCCCGAAGTTGAAGCCGTGCTGTACCCGGGCCTGCCTTCCCACCCTGGCCACGAGCTCGCGGCCAAGCAGATGAAGAAGTTCGGCGGCATGATTTCCGTGCAGTTCAAGGGCGGTGAAGCCGCCGCACGCAAGGTGGCAGAGTCCACGCAGGTCTTCACGCTGGCCGAGTCCCTCGGCGGCATCGAGTCCTTGATGAACTACCCCTCGGAAATGACGCACGCTTCGGTCAAGGGCACGGAGCTGGCCGTGCCGGTCAACCTGATCCGGCTTTCCTGCGGCATCGAGGACGTCGAAGACCTGATCGCGGACCTTGAGCAGGCGATCGGCAACATCACGGACTGAAGGTCCACGAATCTGTTGACCCCCTATGGGTGCAGGTCTACGGTTGCGATTGGCGGACGGTTCTTCGCCCGCCGCAATCTATGGAGGTCCACTATGGCCATTGCAGTAATCATGGATTTCACCGGCAACAACCTCGACGACTACGACAAAGTCGTGGAGCGTCTTGGACTCACCCCTGGCGGACCGGGGGCCGCGGGCGGGCTGTTCCATTGGGTGTCCGGCACTGACGGTGGGGCCCGGGTTGTCGATGTGTGGCAGACACGCGAACAGGCAGACAGCTTCTACCAGGACACACTCGGTCCAATCTCGGCGGAACTCGGAATTCAGCAGCCGGAGATGACCTTCTACGATGTCCACAATTTCCAGACAGCAGGACCCGCCGCCTGACGGCGTGCTTATCCCGCCAGGGATCAAGTAGCTCTTTGGAAGACGACGGCGGTCTCCCGGCAGGAGCGGAAGGCCGCCATCTCCATTTATCGGCCGCACGACCTAGCTTTCTTGAGAAAAGCCAGATACCCTCTTGCCATGCCTTTACGATCCGATTGGTCCGAGCGGACGTGCAGCCTTGCCCGAGGCCTCGATATCCTCGGCGACCCGTGGGGAAGCCTGGTACTGCGGGAGATCTTCTTCGGCAACGGGCGATTCGATGCCATCAAGACGCGCCTTGGGGTGGCCGACAACGTGCTGAGCAAGCGGCTGGGTTGGCTGCTTGAGGCCGGCCTTCTTGCGCAGCGGCCCTACAGGGACGGCGCCCGGATTCGCCAAGAGTACGTCCTCACCACCAAAGGCGAGGATGCCTTGCCTGTTTTGAACGCCATCATCATCTGGTCCGAGAAACATCTCGACGCCCCCACGGATAACGCCCATATGCGTGTCATCCACAATGGTTGCGGACTGCCGACGGCATCGGCCGATACCTGCTCCCATTGCGGGTCCCGGCTCACGGCGGCCAACACCAGCTGGCATAGCCTCACAAGATCGGAACGGCCGCTCGCCCTGGCCACGGCGCCGACACTTGACCTCCCGAACGAATCGGAGCCAACCGCATGACCGCACCCAATCTCACCGAGCTCTCGGCCGGCAAGTCACCGCGGAAGCGCCGCCTTCACCCCGCGTGGATGGTGGCCGCCGTCGCGTTCTTGGCACTTGTGGGCGCCGCGGGATTCCGCGCCGCACCCGGCGTGCTCATGGTTCCGCTGCAACAGGAGTTCGGCTGGTCCACCACCGTCCTGTCTCTCGCCGTGAGCATCAACCTCGTGTTGTTCGGGCTCACTGCGCCGTTCGCCGCCGCCCTCATGGAACGCTTCGGCATCCGCACCGTCACCGCGATCGCCCTTTGCCTGATCGGCCTCGGCTCTGCCCTGACGGTGTTCGTGAACCAGTCCTGGCAAATCCTGCTGACCTGGGGCGTGCTGATCGGACTCGGCACCGGATCCATGGCCCTTGTTTTCGCTGCCACCATCGCCAACACATGGTTCTCGAAAAGCAGAGGCCTGGTGATCGGCATCTTGACAGCAGGCAGCGCCGCCGGACAGCTTGTCTTCCTACCCTTTATCGCCCTCCTTGCACAGAGCCCCGGCTGGCGCGGTGCCTCACTGCTGATCGCTGCAGGCGCGCTCGCCGTCGTGCCGCTCGTGCTGCGCTGGCTCAAAAACTCACCCGCCGACGTCGGAGTCCAGCCTTATGGAGCCGAAGAAGGCGAGCCGACGACGGCGGCAGCCGCGCCTGCTGCGGAAGGCGCCAATGCGGAGGGTACTGAAGGCGCCAAGACGCCCAACGCCGCCGTGCGGGCCTTGCAGGTGCTCAAACGCGCCAGCAAAGTGCGCACCTTCTGGGCCCTCGTGGCCGGTTTCGCCATTTGCGGGGCCACCACCAACGGCCTGATCGGCACCCACTTCATTCCCTCGGCGCACGACCACGGAATGCCGGAAACCACCGCGGCAGGCTTGCTGGCCGTCGTCGGGATCTTCGACATCGTGGGCACTATCGCTTCCGGTTGGTTGACCGACCGCTTCAACCCCAAGGTGCTCCTGGCTGTGTACTACCAATTCCGCGGGGTCGGGCTCCTGGTCCTGCCCGTGCTGTTGAGCTCCACTGTGGAACCCAGCATGATCCTGTTCGTGGTGGTCTACGGCCTGGACTGGGTAGCAACAGTGCCCCCGACGGCGGCAATCTGCCGCAAGGTGTTCGGCGCCGACGGCTCGGTGGTGTTCGGCTGGGTCTTCGCCGCGCACCAGCTCGGGGCCGCGGCTGCCGCGCTCCTGGCCGGTTACATCCGCGACGCCACGGGCCACTACACCTACGCATGGATCGGCGCCGCCGCGATGTGCACCGTGGCCGCAGTCATCAGCGCGACCATCCGCAAGGACGCGGGGAAGAAGGAACCCGTCCCGGTCGGAGCTTAGGCTCCGGAGCCTAGCCCCGGAACGCCGGGATCCCCGTAATGTGCTGGCCCAGGATCAGGGTGTGTACCTCGTCCGTCCCTTCGTAGGTGCGCACCGATTCCAGGTTGTTGGCATGGCGCAGCGGCGGATAGTCCAGGGTGATGCCGTTGCCACCCAGGATGGTGCGGGCTTCGCGGGCGATCTTGATGGCCTCCCGCACGTTGTTGAGCTTGCCCACCGAGATCTGTTCCGGCCGCAGCTTGCCGGCATCCTTGAGCCGCCCCAGATGCAGCGCCAGCAGGGTGCCCTTCTGGATTTCCACGAGCATGTTGACGAGTTTTTCCTGGGTCAACTGGTAACTCGCCAAGGGCTTGCCGAATTGCATGCGCGTTCCGGCATATTCGAGGGCGGCCTCGTAGGAGTCCCGGGCAGCGCCCATGGCCCCCCAAGCAATGCCATAGCGGGCCTCGTTGAGGCAAGCGAACGGTCCTCGGAGCCCTTGGGCACCCGGGAGGAGGGCCTCCGAACCCAGCCGGACGGCGTCGAACCCTATATCGCACTGGACCGAGGCACGCATGGAGAGCTTCGCTTTGATGGGAGCAACGGTGACTCCCGGAGTTCCCGCCGGAACCAGGAAGCCCCGGAGGCCGTCCTCAGTATTCGCCCACACCACCATGACGTCGGCGATCGATGCCATCCCAATCCAGCGCTTCGAACCGTTCAGCACCCAGCCGGCGTCGTTGCCTGTGCCGTCACGACGCGCAAAGCTAGCCATCGACGACGGGTCCGAACCCGCCGTCGGCTCCGTCAACGCGAAGCAGCCGATCAGTTCGCCCGCAGCCATGCGGGGGAGCCATTGTTCCTTTTGCTCTTCGCTGCCCCACTGATGGATCGCGGTCATCGCGAGCGAACCTTGGACGGACACGAAGGTGCGAATGCCGGAATCCCCAGCCTCGAGTTCCATTGCGGCAAGGCCGTATTCGACGGCGGTACGGCCCGGACAGCCGTAGCCCTCCAGATGCATGCCAAGGACACCGAGTTCACCAAGCTCCGGCGGCAGCTCCCGCGGGAAGACGGCGTCCTCGTACCACCGGGCGATGTTTGGCCGGATGCGCTGGTCCGTAAAGTCGCGCACCTTCTCGCGAAGCTCCAACTCCTCGCTGCTCAAGAGGGAATCGAGGTCGAGGATATCGGAGGTATTCGTCGTTGAATGGCTCATGCCAGCATCCTAAGGCCGGGCATGCTCCCCGGGCGGCCTGCAGTGTCCGCTCTCGCGCGGCTGACCGCTGCGCCGTGCCAGAATTGAGGCATGGCCGCGGCGGAGGTGAATGGAACAGGACTGCCGCTACCGGCAGTCGAGGGGATCGGGCGACGCCGCATAGTGGCCGGCCTCGTCCTGGCTTTGCTGCTTCCAGTCACCATAGAAGTCTTGGTGTCGTTGCTGCATTACCGGAACTTCGCCATGATCATGCTCCTCCAGTTGGCCGTCGCCGCCGCGGTTGCCGCCATCGGTGGATTGTGGCCAGCGGTGGTGGCGGCGGTCCTTGGCAGCGCCCTCTTGAACTACTTTTCGGCCGAGCCCGTGGGTTCCCTGTCCATTGCCGACCCCTCCACCCTCTTTACTTTGGTCATCTTCCTGGCCGTGGCGTGCGGTGTGGCGCTCGCCGTGGGCTTGGCTACCCGGCGGGCCCAGGAAGCCGCGCACTCCGGCGCGGAGGCAAAGGCCCTGAGCGAATTGGCCCTGCGCATCCTACGCTCGGACGGCAGCCTGGAGTCCTTCTTGGACAAGGTCCGAGTCAACCTCGGCATGGACGCGGTGACGCTGTTGTCCACTTTTGAGTCGCCGGACGCAGCCGGCCCGGGCTGGACTGGACAGGGCTGGACTGGACAGGGCCGGACTGGACAGGGCTGGCGGGTTCTCGCAAGTTCCGGAGTCCAACCGCCGGTGACGCATGCGGCCGCTGACCATGCCGCCGTCGTCGATCCCAATTACACGCTCCTCCTCCGGGGCGGCCCGCTGTCCGAGCAGCACCGCCGCATGCTCGCCGCGTTCGGCGCTTTCGTGGTGGCCTTGCGGGAGCGGCAGCAGCTGGTCAAGAGCAGGCAGGACAACGTGCGCCTGGCGGAGGGCAACAAAATGCGCACCTCCATCCTTCGCGCCGTCTCCCATGATCTCCGCACTCCGCTGGCGGGCATCAAACTTGCCGTCAGCAGCCTGCGCCAGGAGGACGTGACGTTCGCTCCGGAGGACGAACGTGAACTGCTGGCCACCATCGAGGACTACGCCGACCGCCTCGATCACTTGGTGGACAACCTGCTGGACATGTCCCGCATCACCGCCGATGCCGTGAACCCGCTGCTGCGCGGCCTGGGCTGRCACCAGATCCTGCCGGAGGCTTTGCGCGGCGTGCCGGGGGAGCGGATCCGCAACGAGCTTCCGGCCAACCTTCCGTATATAGAGGCCGACGCCGGGATGCTGGAACGCGTCGTGGCGAACCTTGTGGAGAACGCAGTGAAATACGCTCCGGACTCGGACGTTGTGCTGGTGGCCCGCGCCGGCGCGGGCATTGCCGTGGATGGGCGGCCGGCCAGTGAACTGCGGGTGACGGATCATGGCCGGGGGATCGCGCCCGCTGGGGTGCTGGAGTTGTTCCAACCTTTCCAACGCCTCGATGATTCCGCCTCGAGCAGGGACGGACGCAGCGGAATCGGACTGGGGCTCGCCGTCGCCAAAGGATTCACTGAAGCCATGGGCGGTACGCTCATGGCGGAGGCGACTCCGGGAGGAGGGCTGACTATGGTGGTCACACTCCCGCTGTGGACAGGAGGGCGGCCATGAACCTGGTACTGATTGTGGAAGATGAGGTCCAGATCGCACGGGCCATGCAGATCAATCTCCATGCCCACGGCTACCGTGCCATCAGCGTCGGCAACGGAACGGACGCGCTCAAAGCCGCCGCACAACAGCCCGTGGACATTGTGGTGCTGGATCTTGGCCTGCCGGATATGGATGGCGTGGATGTCATCCGGGGCATCCGGGGCTGGAGCACCATGCCCATCATCGTCTTGTCCGCCCGGCATGGTTCGGAAGACAAAGTGGAGGCCCTCGACGCCGGCGCCGACGACTACGTCACCAAGCCCTTCGGCCTGGATGAACTCCTGGCTCGGCTCCGTGCCGCCTCGCGTCGGGCAGCACCACGGCATGAGGTGCCGACGCTCCAAACCGCGGATTTCCTGGTTGACCTGGCCGGAAAGAAGATCACCAAGGACGGCGCCGAAGTGCGGCTTACGCCCACGGAATGGAACATCCTGGAGTTGCTTGTGCGCAACGCCGGCCGACTGGTCAGCCAGCAACAGATCCTCACCCAGGTCTGGGGACAGGCCTATGCCAAGGAGACCCAGTACCTGCGGGTTTACATAGCCCAGCTCCGGCGCAAACTCGAACGCGACCCCGCACAGCCCCGGCATCTGCACACCGAGGCCGGCATGGGCTATCGCTTCGATCCGTAGCCGCGTACGTAGACTGTATCCATGGATACCGCATCGTTGCTTGCTGTTTGCCGGGTACACGAGCTCCTGCCTGACCTTGAGGGGTCAGTTGGGGTGACGGCCATTGACAAACGACCCGTCGAGGGCCCGGTGAAGGTCCACAAACTGGGCATCCACGGAGACATCCAAGCCAGCCGGATCCACCACGGCGGCGAGGACCAGGCGCTCTATGCCTACTCCCAAGCCGACGCCGATTACTGGGCGAAGGAACTCCAGCGGGAAATGCCTGCCGGTATCTTCGGGGAAAACCTCCGCGTCGCCGGAATCGAGACCAGCGGTGCCGTGATCGGCGAACGCTGGAAAATCGGCCTGGACGTGGAAGTTGAAGTCACTTCACCCAGGGTGCCCTGCGCGACCTTCCAGCGCCGCATGAATGAACCGCAGTGGGTCAAGCGCTTCACGGAGGCGGGACGGGTCGGCACCTACCTGCGTGTGGTGAGGACCGGGACCATTTCGGCCGGGGATTACATCCACAAATTGTTTGTGCCGAAGCATGGCATCACTGTGGGGCAATGGTTCAGCAACCCCAACCTGGAGGACATGCAACTGCTGCTCGACGCCGAGGCGGACGGCGAAGTCCTGCTGCAGTCCGACTACCACGACACCTTCGAAAAACTCATGCGCCGCAACGGCGTCGAGGCCTGAAAGCTGCTTCCGGACGGCCATCCAGAGAGCCGGACTTGAGGGGCACTTGGGTGCCGATGTGCGCAAGCTCACCGCCGTCGTCGACAGTTGTGTCACGAGGACGCTAGTCTGTGCCCTACAATTGAAATATCCCCCACTCCGGAAATCCCTTTTTCCTGCCCAATTCTTGAGGCAGGACTGGTCAGTGTTGGGGCCCGCAAAATGTGTGTGGGCAGTTTCATAGGGAGAGCCGGGCGAAGAAAACGCTGTACAGACTGCTGAGATAGCAGCCAAGAGATGCAGCGGGAAGTCCTGCCATGGGATTGCGACAGCGCCGGACTTCTTGCGAGCACCAGAGCCTCCTGGTTCTTTTGCCCGCAACGTGTACTGCGGCCAAGCCCAACCGGGCCGCGCCGACTGGCCCCCTATGGATGAGGAAACTTTCCCTATGCCCGAAACACTGAACGACCCCTTCGCCGCCGCCGAGTCTGCCGAAACAGCAGAGACCGCCGTCGAAACTGTCGAAACCCCCGAAATCGCCGAAGCCCCTGCCGCTGAGTTCATCGAGCCGGCAGCACCTGTTGAAGTTGAAGCACCTGCCAAGGTTGCTGCACCCGCTGAGGCTCCGGCCGAATCTCCCGCCCAGGCCGAAGAAGAGGAAGAGGGTATCCGCTTCGTCGACCTCGGAATCGACCCCCGCGTCCTCGCCGCACTGCAGGACGTCGGCTACGAGAAGCCGTCTCCCATCCAGGCGGCAACCATTCCGCTCCTGCTCGAGGGCCGCGACGTCGTGGGCCTCGCCCAGACCGGTACCGGTAAGACTGCAGCATTCGCAGTACCGGCGCTGTCCCGCCTGGCCGAACTCCACGACCTCAACGGCCCCTCCCGCAAGACCCAGGCCCTGGTCCTCGCTCCGACCCGCGAGCTTGCGCTCCAGGTTGCCGAGGCCTTCACCTCGTACGCCAAGCACATTGATGACTTCACGGTTCTCCCCGTCTACGGCGGCTCGGCCTATGGCCCCCAGCTTGCCGGCCTGCGCCGCGGTGCACAGGTTGTTGTCGGTACCCCCGGCCGTGTGATCGACCACATCTCCAAGGGTTCCCTGGACCTGTCCGAGCTGCAGTACCTGGTTCTGGACGAAGCCGACGAGATGCTTCGCATGGGCTTCGCCGAGGACGTTGAGCAGATCTTCCAGCAGACTCCGGAAGACCGCCAGGTTGCGCTGTTCTCTGCCACCATGCCGGGCCAGATCCGTCGCATGTCCAAGCAGTACCTGAACAACCCGGCCGAGATCTCCGTCAAGTCCAAGACCACTACCGGTGCCAATACCCGCCAGCGGTACCTGCAGGTCATGGGCCCGCACAAGCTCGATGCCCTCACCCGCATTCTTGAGGTTGAAGAGTTCGACGGCGTTATCGCGTTCGTGCGTACCAAGATGGCCACAGAGGACCTCGCCGACAAGCTGAAGTCCCGCGGTTTCCAGGCTGCCGCCATCAACGGCGACATCCCGCAGCAGCAGCGTGAGCGGACTGTCGACGCGCTGAAGGAAGGCCGCATCGACATCCTGGTGGCCACCGACGTCGCGGCCCGTGGCCTTGACGTTGAGCGCATCAGCCACGTGGTCAACTACGACATCCCGCACGACACCGAGTCCTACGTTCACCGCATCGGCCGTACCGGCCGTGCAGGCCGTAGCGGCGACGCCATCCTGTTCATGACGCCGCGGGAGAAGTACCTGCTGCGTTCCATCGAGAAGGCCACTCGCCAGCCGGTGGAGCAGATGCACTTGCCCACCGCCGAGACAGTTAACACGTTGCGTTTGGGCAAATTTGCCGACAAGATCACGGAGACCCTCGAGTCCGAGGACGTTGCGGCGTTCCGTGACTTGATCTCCTCTTACGAAGAAGAGCACAACGTTCCGGCTTCGGAGATCGCTGCTGCACTGGCCGTCATGGCACAGGGTGGCCAGCCGCTCCTGGTCAAGGAACTGCCGGCTGCACCGGAATTCCAGAAGCGCGAGCGCTCCAAGGACGGGTTCGGTTCCCGTGGCCCCACCCGCGCCCTGACCGAGGGCAACGCCACTTACCGGATCGCCGTCGGACGCCGTCAGCGCGTCATGCCGGGTTCCATCGTTGGCGCCATTGCCAACGAAGGCGGCATCTCCTCGGCACAGATCGGCGGCATCGACATCCGCTCGGACCACTCCTTGGTGGAGCTTCCGGCCGACCTGAGCCCCGAGCAGTTGCGTGCCCTGTCCCGCACCCGGATCGGCGGCGAGCTGATTCACCTCGAGCTGGACAACGGTCGCAAGCCGGCCTCTGACCGAGGCGGATACTCCGGTGGCGGCCGCGGTGGCGATCGTGGCGGATACTCCGGCGGCGACCGTGGCGGAAACTTCAAGGGCAACGGTGGCTTCAAGAAGGAGTTCCGTAAATCTGAAGGTGACCGTGGCGGCTACGCCGGCGGCGAGCGTTCATCCGCTGACCGCGGCGGACGTTCGTACAGCGAGCGCAGCAGCGCCGGTGCCGGCAGCTACGGCGACAGCGACCGCGGGCAGAGCAGCGATTCCCGCTTCGGCGGACACGGCAACGGCGCACGCAAGCCGCGCAGTGGCGGCGATGCCGGCCACCGCGACTTCAACCGCAAGGGCAAGTGGTAAACAGGACTAGTTCCTGGATTTCGGTCAGAGGCCGGCTTTCGAGCCGGCCTCTGGCTGTTTAAACCAAGCCCTTGGAACTGCCTGCCTCTGTCCGTAGGATCGGTTTTGCCGCGGAAGGGCGTGGCTGCGGCCCCATTCGGGCTGTCCGCGGGTGGTGAAAGGGCCAAAATGGGATTCCTTGATGGGGTGAAGAAGAACCTCGGCATCGACAAGGCTGAAGCTAAGGCCGCCGGGCGGGCTCCGGAGGCCCCGGAGGAGGCCGCCGAACCTCCAAAGGGGGAGATGGCCCAAAGTCCCGGCCCGGACGCCTCAGTGGACCGTGGAGCAGTTGTGGAGCCGGATGCCGCGGGTGAGACTGTCGCAAGCGAGCCGGTTGCCGCAGCCAGCGCGGGGAGGGTGACCGAAGTGGTAGTGGAAACAGATGACACCCTTAGCGGCATCGCCGTGCAGTTCGGTGTTGACCTGGACGCCCTGATCGCCGTGAACGCGGACACCGTGCCCAATCCGGACCACATCTACCCGGGCCAAGTGCTCCGCCTGCCCTAGTTTCAACGCCTTTCCGGATCAACATTCCGGAGCGGATGCAAATTGTGTCGGTGCCGCTTTTCCCTGTCCCGCAGCCGATTTGTGGCCTGGGATATCGTCCGGTAGAGTATTTACTCGTTGCCCCCCTAGCTCAGTGGTAGAGCGCGTTCTTGGTAAGAACGAGGTCACCGGATCGATTCCGGTGGGGGGCTCTGAATGAGGGCCTGTGTCAAGGCGGTTTTTGACCGGCTTGACGCAGGTTTTTCTCATTCGTGGCGGTGTAGCTCAGTTGGTTAGAGCGCACGACTCATAATCGTGAGGTCGGGAGATCGAGCCTCCCCACCGCTACAGAGACAGCAGCCCAGAAGTGTTCAGCTTCTGGGCTGCTTCTGTTTAAGGCGACTGAGTCCGGCTAGGGGAGCCCCGACGCACTGCGAAGCCCGCAAGCAGCCAAGGCCGGATTGTGAGCTTTTCCCTAGCTTTAGCACAAGAAATGCGCAGCTTCGCGAGTCTTAGCACAGGATGTCCCAAGGTCTGCGCCATGGGGTTTTGGGCGTTGCTATGTTTCTAGAGAGCTGGTGCTGGACCAGCCTACATCCCCCAACTCGCTCAGGAGTTTCACATGCTTTCTCTGGTCTCAAACACCGCGTCCCGTGTCCGTCGTGAAGAAGACGGCGCAACCGCCGTCGAATACGGCATCATGGTTGCCCTCATCGCTGTTGTCATCATCGTGGCCGTCACCCTCCTCGGCGGAACCTTGAAAGACACGTTCACCCAGATCACGTGTTCCATGAACGGCGGAGTCTTCACCGCTGGCAGCACCACCGCCGGAGTCCACACCGCGGCCAGCTGCTCCAAATAGGGGTCGCACTGCAGGGTGCTCGGGTCAATACGCGGCACAACAAGCTCGAGTGGCGGCGGCACTAGGCTTCCACCGCTTCAAGTGGTACGGGCACCTGTGCCTAGTAAGTCCGTCCGTTCGGTGGGCTAGATCCGACATAGCCCGCATCCTGACAAATTGCTATGACCGTCTTCAGCCAGGAGCCTCAATGCTTTCCATTTTCCGCAAGTCCGCATCCCTCGTCCGCCGTGACGAAACCGGGGCCACCGCTGTCGAATACGGCATCATGGTTGCCCTTATCGCAGTTGTCATCATCGCCGCCGTCACCCTCCTCGGTGGAACCTTGAAAGACACGTTCACTCAGATCCAGTGTTCCGTCAGCGGCGGAAGCTTCACCGCCGGCAGCACCACGGGCGGCGTCCACACCGCTGCCACCTGCACCTAGGAGCCGCACCGTAAAGTGCCCGGGAGGCAATTCGGGGCACACCAAGCAAACCCCGAGTGGCGGCGGCATTCAGGCAGCCGCCACTCTGCTTGATTTGGACTATTCGTTTTCTTGAAAGGCAACATCATGGCCAAGGCATCAGAGCGCGGTGCCGCGGCAGTCGAATTCGCGTTGGTGGCACCGATCCTGGTGCTCCTGGTCTTCGGAATCATCGAATTCAGCCGCGCGTACAACGCGCAGGTTTCGCTCTCGAACGCAGCCCGCGAAGGAGTCCGGGTCATGGCAATTTCGAACGACCAAACGGCTGCCAAGACGGCTGCGAAGAACGCTGCCGTGTCGCTGAATCCGAGGCTCCAAGACACGAATTTCACCTTTAGTCCGGCCAGCTGCACATCGGGGGCGCAGATGTCCGTGACCATCAACTACACGCTTAGCACCCTCACGGGATTTGCCGGGCCGTTCGCGATGCAAGGCGTGGGAGCCATGGTATGCAGCGGCTGAGGCTCCGGGGCCTGACGTTTCGGGAAAATGGAGAGCGCGGAGCGGTAGCGGTCCTCGTTGCCCTCCTGCTGGTGGTGCTGCTCGGATTCGCCGCGCTAGCGGTGGATGTGGGAAGGCTCTACTCCGAGAAGGCGCAAGTCCAAAACGGAGCCGATGCCGCGGCCCTGGGCGTTGCACAGAAATGCGCCCTCGACACAAGCGACCTGAATTGCTCCATCACTTCTCCGCTCGCGATCAGCCTTGCCAACAAGAATGCCGTGGACGGGCTGAACAACATCACGTCGGTCAGCTTGGACCTTGTCAACCGGAAAGTAACGGTGACCGCAGGAGCCCAGCAGGCGGGCGGGGCTCCGAACGCCGTCTCGTTGTTCTTCGCGCGCGTCGTTGGGTTCAACACAGCCGACGTCGTAGCCACCTCGAGTGTCCGATGGGGCAGCCCTATCGCCGGCCGGACCGCCTTCCCGCTCGCCTATTCCATTTGTCAGGTGAGGGGATACATCGGCGGCGCCCTCCAACTTCTCCAGGACCACGGAACCGGCGCCAACCCTAGCTGCAATTACGGCCCCGCCGGTGCCACCGTTGCTGGCGGGTACGGTTGGATCACCCAAGATGCTGGTGTCTGCGGCGGCACGATCAATCTTGTCGTCAGTGAAGGCGGAAGCGCACCTGGCAACAGCCTTCCCAACAACTGTGCGGCCACGCTTCAAAAGTGGAGTGACACCATCACGGCTGGACGCGATGTGATCGTCCTGCTCCCCGTCTTCGACTCGGTCATTGGCACGGGAAGCGGTGCTATCTACCACCTCGTCTCCTTCGCCGCTTTCAAGGTTGCTGGCTGGAAGTTCAGTGGCAACAACTCGACCCCGGAGGCGTTCCGCAACTCGAGCCCGGATGTATCTTCCGCGCTTTCCTGCACTGGAAACTGCCGCGGGATCATCGGCAGCTTCGTCAAGTACGTATCGCTGGCCGACGGCTATTCATTGGGCCCGGTGGACCCCAATGGAGCCACCGTTGTGTACCTCGCAGGTTAGTTTTCCATCCCGTTCTCTAGGCACAGGAGAAGTAAGTGAAGTCACGCTTGTTGGCAGGATCGGCAGCAGCACTGCTGGCCGTCATAGGGGTGGTTCTCGTCTTTTCCTATGCCCAGGGCGCGGACCAACGGGCGGTCCAAAACCTCTCCCCTGTGGACGTCTTGATCGTCAAGACGTCCATTCCCGCCGGCACCCCCGTGGAATCCATGCAAGCTTCCGTAAGCACCCAGCAACTCCCGCAATCAGCCGTCCCCCAGTCCGCGCTGCACACCCTCGCCGATTCCGCCGGCAAGGTGGCCGCCGTCGACCTTCTCCCCGGCGAGGCGCTGGTGTCCGAAAGGCTGGTCGCCCCGGATGCGCTGAAAACTCCCGGGGTCGTGAAGGTTCCCGCGGGGTTCCAGGAGGTCTCGTTTCAGCTGGAGCCCCAGCGGGTGGTAGGAGGACGGTTGGTTCCCGGTGACCATGTCGGAATATTCATTTCCATGTCCGCCGGAGGGATTGACGCGAAACCGGACAAGTCGAGCACTGAATTGACCATTCACAAGGTCCTATTGACTGCGGTCCAGCGCGCTCCGCAAGCCGGGGCGAGCCAGCAGCCGACGCCGAGTCCCAGTTCCGGTGCCGCCGCCAATCCGGCAGACACCAGCCTTCCCACCGGCTCCCTCCTGTTGACGGTCGCCGTAAATGACGTCGACGCGGCCAAGATTGTCTTCGCGGCTGAGTTCGAGAAGATCTGGCTCAGCAAAGAGCCGATGGATGCCAAGGACAGCGGGCCCACGATCATCCAGCCGGGAGGGGTGTACCGATGAGCCGCTTTGTCCTGATTACTCCCAGCACGGAATTTGACCAGCGCTTGCGTCAGGCCGTTGCCGGTGGCCTGCCCGGAAGCGTTCAGACCTTCTTCACGAATGTGTTGCCGGCCGATCCCGCTGAATTGTTCGGCGCCCTCAACCAGGAACAGCTCGAGGTGCTGATCCTGGGACCGGACATAGCCGAAGAGGATGCGCTGCGCCTCGCCACGGTCTTCGACGTGCAGTTGCCGGAGCTGAGCGTGATCCTTGTGAGTGAACTGGATCCCGAATTCGTCCTCCAGGCTATGCGGTCCGGCATTCGCGACATCATGAGCCCAGCTGCGGACCTGGCCCAGATACGGGTCATGCTTGAGCGCGCGTGCCAATCCTTCGCCACCCGCCAGCGCAGCATGGAACCCAAGCAGCAGGGCTCCCCGAAGGGCTTGGTGATCGGCGTCTTTTCGCCCAAGGGTGGCGTGGGCAAGACGACAATCGCCACGAACATTGCCGTGGGGTTAGGCAAGATCGCGCCGATGAGCGTTGTAATCGTGGATCTGGACTTGCAATTCGGTGACGTCGCCTCAGGGCTCTACCTCAATCCGGAACACACTGTCACCGACGCTGTCACCCCATCGGCCAGCCAGGATTCCCTCGTTCTCAAGGCCTTCCTCACCGTTCACCCGGCGAGCATCTATGCCTTGTGCGCGCCGAAAAACCCTGTCGAAGCGGACGAGATCCTGCCGGAACAGGTGGGGCGGCTGCTGGAACAACTCGCCGAACAGTTCCAGTACGTGGTGGTGGACACAGCCCCTGGACTACCCGAAATCGGCCTCGCTGCGCTTGAACAATGCACGGACGCAGTGTGGGTGACCGGCATGGACGTTCCAAGCGTCCGGGGACTCCGCTCCGGCCTGGACATTCTCCGGAGGCTGAACCTCCTTCCGGAAACCCGCCACGTGGTGCTCAACATGGCGGATTCCAAGTCCGGCTTGTCAGTCCAGGACGTCGAATCGACCGTCGGCGCCCCCGTTGATGTCAGCATCCCTCGGTCAAAGGCCGTAGCGTTCTCCACCAACCGTGGCATTCCCGTACTCCAGGAATCGGTGAAGGATCCGGCCGTCAAAGGACTCAAACAACTTGTCGAACGCTTCAATCCCGTGTGGCGCGCTACGGCACAGCGGAAACTGCACAGAAGGGTAGTGGTCTAATGAAGCTGTCTGAACGCTTACATGCTGCGGAGGACAACGTCGAAGCATCCCCCGGTGCAGGTGTAAATGGCCCCATGCCGGCACCCCCAGATCCGGGCATTTACTCCCCAGTGAAACCGGCGTTTGCGGACTCAACTCAGCAGCTCAGGCCAAATTCGGCCACGAAGCCCGGCGGTGCCGCGAAGCCGCACATCTCAGCCAAACTGTCCGACCAGCCGGACTCGTCCAAGCCGAGAGTCCAACAACCCGTCGACGCGTTCGCTGCCCTCAAGCGGCGCGCCGCAACCGCTTTGTTCGAGCGGCTGGGAGCCAGGTTCAACGACTCGAGCGTGAGCGAACAGGAGTTGCGTACAACCGCGCGGGAGGAACTCACTCGGATCATTGACGCGGAGCAGGTCCCGCTGTCCGCGGACGAACGCAGCCGGCTCGTGGCGGACGTGGCGGACGATGTCCTCGGCTATGGGCCGCTGCAACGCTTGCTGGATGACCCCGAGGTGACGGAAATCATGGTCAACAGGATGGACCAGATCTATGTCGAACGAAAAGGCAAGCTGACCCTCACAGATTCCGGATTCAGTTCGGAGGAACATCTCAGAAGGGTCATTGAACGGATCGTTTCGAGGGTGGGACGCCGTATCGACGAATCATCCCCGCTCGTTGACGCGCGGCTTGAGGACGGCTCCCGCGTCAACGCCGTGATTCCTCCGCTTGCCGTCGGCGGTTCGTCGCTGACAATTCGGAAATTCAGCAAAGTACCGTTGACCATCAGGAATCTCATCGATTTCGGCACACTTACGGCGGAGATGGCCGAACTCCTCAACGCGTGCGTCAAGGCGAAACTGAACATCATTGTGTCCGGAGGCACCGGAACCGGTAAGACGACCCTCTTGAACGTCTTGTCCTCCTTCATCCCGGAGGATAACCGCATCGTCACCATCGAGGACGCTGTGGAACTGCAGATCCAGCAGCAACATGTGGTCAGGCTTGAGAGCAGGCCACCGAACACCGAGGGCAAGGGTGAAGTAACCATCCGGGAGTTGCTCCGGAACTCCCTTCGTATGCGTCCGGACAGAATCGTCGTCGGCGAGGTCCGCGGCGGGGAATCGCTCGACATGCTGCAGGCCATGAACACCGGCCACGACGGCTCCCTCTCGACCGTTCACTCGAATTCCCCCCGGGACGCGGTGGCGCGCCTTGAGACCCTGGTGCTCATGGCTGGCATGGACCTGCCATTGCGCGCGATCCGCGAGCAGATAGCGTCCGCGGTGAATCTCATCATCCAGATCTCCCGCCTGCGCGACGGTACGCGTCGCATCACCCACGTGACGGAAGTCCAAGGCATGGAAGGCGACATCGTCACCTTGCAGGATGCCTTTGTCTTCGACTATTCAGCGGGCGTAGACGCCCACGGGGTGTTCCTCGGCAGGCCCGTGCCGACCGGAATCCGCCCACGGTTCATCGACCGCTTCGAAGACCTGGGCATTCGGGTTTCACCCGGAGTTTTCGCCGCTCCGCTGACTTCGGCACCAAGGACGTGAGCATGCTCCTCACCGGAATGGCCTTGATGCTTTCAGCCATCCTGATCTTCGGGGTAGCCGTGATCCTGCCCAAAACCCCCGAGGTTCCGATGGATCGGAGACGGCCCTACCAAGTGGGCCCGGGCTCGCAGCTCACCCGTTTCGCAGGCTCGGCGGCCGATGTGCTCCATCGCGTCCTGGCGCGTCGCAACATTCGGATGTTCAACCGGGAAGAACTCGAAAACGCCGGCCTCCGAATGAGCCAAGCGGATTTCGTCATCCTCATGATTGCCGGTGCGCTCGTGGGTGCGCTGATCGGTCTTATTGTTGGCGGGCCTTGGGTGGCTGTTTTGTTCTTTCTCCCTGCACCCCTGGTTGGACGGCTGGTCATCAGGTTCTTGGCGGGCAAAAGGCGAGCAAAATTCGATGACCAGCTCGGCGATACCCTCCAGCTGCTTGCCGGCGGATTGAGGGCCGGCCATAGTATCCTCCGTGCGATCGACGCCGCGGCAAATGAGTCAACCAGTCCTACGGCCGAGGAAATGCGCCGGATCATCACGGAGACCAGCCTCGGCAGAGATCTCGAAGCCTCGCTCAACGACACTGCAACGCGGATGCGGAGCGAGGACTTTGTGTGGATAGCCCAAGCAATCCAAATCAACCGCGAGGTGGGAGGAAACCTGGCGGAGGTCCTGGACCAGGTCAACGAAACCATCCGAGAGCGCAGCGAGATCAAAGGGCACATCAAGTCCTTGGCCGCGGAGGGAAAGTTCTCGGGATACATCCTCATGGCGCTTCCCTTCGGCATCGTCACCATGCTCATGGTGGTCAACCCGGGCTACATGGAGCCGATGTTCACGCATCCGCTTGGATGGGGAATGATCGCGGCGTCGGCCATCCTCATGACTATCGGCGGGCTCTGGATGCGCAAGATTATCGACTTGAAGTTTTGAGGTGAACCGTGGATCCCCTTGTCTTGCTGTCGCTCCTCCTGGTGCCGCTGCCGCTTTCCTACCTCGGATGGTCGTTCCTTTCCGTGGATCGCACAGCACAACGCGTGGTCCGGGAACTCCTGGCACGGGGCCTCGACGTCGCCGAAGTCGAGGAACAGGGCCGAACCGGCGTGCTGGAGCGCCTTGGCTACCGGCTCACCCCCGGAAGCTATGTCCAGAAGCTGGACAGGCTTCTTTCCTTGGCCGGCCGGCCGCCTTCGCTGCCTTTGGGACGCGTCCTCGCAGCAAAACCGGCGCTGGGTTTGTTTGGTGCCCTCTTTGGCTTGTTCATCAGCACCAACAGTTCGAGCGGGATCATCAAGCTCGTGGGGATATTTGTCGTGTTGCTTGGCTACTTTATCCCGGATTTGATGCTTTACAGCAAAGGACAGGAGCGTCAAAAGGCCATGCAATTGGAACTCGCAAATACCATGGACCAAATGCTGATTTCGGTCGAAGCCGGCCTCGGATTTGAAGGAGCGATGGCCCGGGCCGGGGAAAATGGGAAGGGGCCGTTGGCCGAGGAGCTGGTGCGCACGCTCCAGGACATGCAGGTTGGGCGGAGCCGCCGCGAGTCCTATCTGGCACTGGCCGAACGTACGAACGTTCCTGAACTCCGAAGCTTTGTGCAGGCCGTCATTCAGGCGGACACTTACGGTATTGCCATCAGCCGGGTCTTGAGGGTCCAAGCCAAAGTCATGAGGGTGAAGCGCCGCCAGCGTGCTGAAGAGAAGGCGATGAAGCTTCCAGTGATGGTCCTGTTCCCCCTTCTGCTCTTCATCTTCCCCGTGCTGTTCATCGCCATCCTGGGACCGGCTGTCATCAACGCCATAACTGCATTCAGTGGCGGCTGAGCCCCATAATTCGTTTGYGATATTAAGAACTCCAGCCAAAAATCGCTAAATCAAGAAAGGCCTAAGATTTCCTTAAGATAAGCATAAGTTCGGGTTTTTCCGGAAATCAGAAAGTAGCATTGGGTTATGTTCAGTTCAGGTTCCAGTGAGGTCAACGAGGAATCCGACCCCAGCCGTGTGGGTTCGGCCGACGATTTCATCGGGCTGCCGACGGACCCGCTTGCTGAGCATCCGATACTGGACCTCGCAGAATTCCAGCTCCTGGAAGATCAGATGGACAATCCGCTGATTGCGCGGACCTTTGCGGGCGACTTCGCAAAACTGTGGGGGAGCCGTTACGAAATCCTCGCGGCCGCCGTCGAACGCGGTGACGCAGCCGCGGCACTGGACGCAATCCTCAGCCTGAGGACTTCTTCCACCATGGTGGGCGGAGTTCGCCTTTCGCTGCTTGCGTCACGCTTGGAGGAACACATACGAAATGGCGATTTGCGTGACGCCCATCCGCTGCTCAAAGCCATAGATGAATGCGGGCACGCTACGGTCCGCGAGCTAAAGGACAGCTACGTGCTCCGGAACGATTGACGTCAACAATCTAGTCCGGTCTTTTTGGGGCTAGCCGATAACCGACGCCCCGGACCGTCTGAAGAAAGCGCGGGGATTGTGGATCTTCTCGGAGCTTTCGGCGAAGGTTGCCGATGTGGGTCTCAACAGCCCGTTCGTCGGCTTCGCTGATATACGCATTGTTGTCGTAGTAATCGCCACGTGCTGCTCGAACGAGGTCAGACCGCGTCCGCACCTCGCCTTTGGCGCGAAGCAAATCGAAGAGCAGATCGAATTCGCTTCGCGTCAAGGTCAACGTGGAACCTTGAAGCGCAACCGTGCGTGATTTGTAGTTCAAGGCCAAGCCATTGTGCCTGATGACCGCTTGGTCGGGCCTGTCCGGGCGGGCCGAGTCGTCTTCGATCGAAGCACCGGTGGGAGGAGGACCGGTGCGATCCTCCTCCGGCAAAATAAACTTGTCCGCCGTGCGTGGCCTGCGCATCATGGCAGTGACCCTGGCCCTCAATTCGCGGGGCAAGAACGGTTTCTTGATGTAGTCGTCCGCCCCCGTCAGAAAAGCCGTCAACGTGTCCGGTTCGTCGCGTCGGGCCGTCAGCATCACTACATATGCGTCGCTGAATTCCCGAATTCGCCGCAGGACCTCGTGGCCATCCATATCCGGAAGGCCAACATCCAGAGTCACCACCGCCGCGTGTTGATGTCGTACGACTTCCACGCCTTCGCGTCCGGTGGCGGCAGAATGCACCACAAATCCGGCTTCTTTGAGGATGGCGTCAACCAAATTTCGCACATCTTCGTCATCCTCAATGACTACGGCTACCCCAGGCTCGCTCATGACACCCTCGAGTCGGTGAACACCGCCGCACAGCCCAGCGCAATGCGGGAAGTTTCACCCAAATACCCACGATACAAGCATCGAAGGCATCTGGCATCTAATATGTGGATTATGTGCGGCTCCGAACTTTCAAGTCGATCGTGCGGGGCCGTGGTATTTGGCGATCTTTGGGGGCATCRTTGACTCCGTACGGTTGTTACAGGAATCGTTCGGAGCAGTAATTGGTTCGCGAATCTCCAACGAAGGGTCTCGACTTGAGTGAGCAGCCTTTTTTTCGCACGGCCGCCCGTTTCTTCAGAAAACTCCAACCCAGGGCTCGGTTGGCCGTCTGTGAATTGCCACTGACGCTCATCATCGCGGGCCTGGTGATCGCGGCACCTACTCTTTGGCCAGGCTTAATTCAGAATTGGTTGTTCGTGACCGGCGTCCTCCTCCACGGGATCCTGTTCCTGAGTTGCCTGTTGATCCCCTGGGAGCGCTTGGCGCCGAGCGCAGGCGTGGCAATCCCCATTTTGGATCTAGTTGCCCTTTGCTTCACGCGAAACGGCGCCTTCACTGCGGTACCAGGCCTCATCACGTTGGCTATCTTTCCTGTGATCTGGTTATCGGCCTCGGGCGTCCTTTCCAGGACAAGCCTGATCCTCAGCTTTGTTGGCCCATTCTTCATTGCGCTTCCACCAGTTATTTCGCACTTGCCCCGTCCCACTGGGTCGGACATTTCCTCGGTGGTGCTTTTGCCCCTCATGATGTTCGCGATGGCAGTCTCCATCCGCTTGGCGGGGTCCAATGCCCGTCTCCAGCAGCGGCGGGTGAAACATCGGGATCAGGCCCTGCGGCAGTTGCTTGCCGCCAGCCGGGAGCGGGAGACACTGCTCAAGACAATCCTTGACACGATCGACGTCGGAATTGTCGCCGTCGATTCGAAGGGTGAGACCCTTCTGATCAACAACCAACAAAGGGCATTCCTTCGGATGGCAATGCCAGAGGAAGGCCCGTCGGGGCGCGGAGAACAGGACCTATTGGTTTTCGGCCAGGACCGGCGGACCCCGCTTCCACCTGAAAAGGGCCCCATTCGAAGGGCGGTTCACGGTGAAACATTTTCCGACTATCTCGTCTGGTTCGGCGCCGGCAGCGAACAGCGGGCCATCTCTACCGCCGCACGTGGCATGAAGAATGACCTAGACGACGAGTTCGGCGGGGCGGTCATCGTTTTCAGGGACGTGACCGACGTTGTCGGTGCCCTTGCGGCCAAGGACGAACTGGTGGCCAACGTTTCGCACGAATTCGGTTCGCCGCTCACGTCGATTCTGGGCAATCTGGACCTCGTGCTCCGCGGCGATCAGAAGCTCCAGCCGGAAACAAAGAGGGGATTAGAAGTCGCGGCACGCAATGCCGAGCGTCTCCGTGCCTTGGTTGATGACCTGCTTTTGTCAGCCGTTGCGGTGGAGAGCGTGCATTTGCGGCGCACGGATCTGGCGGGGTTGATAGAAAATAGCCTGGTTTCTGCCCAAGCGCAGGCCGATGCCGCCAGCGTTGGCCTCGTCGCCGACGTGCCAGCGCCCCTTTGGGCAGACGCTGATCCATTGAGGCTGGGACAGGCCCTGGATAATTTGGTGTCCAACGCCATCAAATATTCACCCGACGGCGGGCAAGTAAGCGTCAGGGCGGCCCGGAACAATGGCTGGGTCCAGCTTGAGGTGCAGGACACGGGCATGGGAATGACCGTGGACGAGACCACCAGGATTTTTACCCGGTTCTTCCGGACAAATGCCGCCCGTCAGGCAGGGATTCCAGGCGTCGGCCTTGGGCTGTCCATCACCAAGTCCATTGTGGAACGCCACGGGGGCAGCATCACCTGCGAGAGCAGGCCCGGAAGGGGGAGCACGTTTGCTTTGGCGCTGCCCATTGAGCAGCCGCAACGGGAGAATTCCCCTACGTCGAGAACTGGCCCATGAGATCTGGCACCGAGTAACGCGTGATCCTACGAGTAATCCGGGTAACCAGAATAGAGTACCCACTACTCGTGACTGACCCCAGGGCTAGCCGATTGAATGGGACGCAGTTGGTCTCAAGCGCAGTTCCTGGTCTCTGGGGGTTATCCGTATGTGTGTTTCCTGCAATTTTGTTGTGCCCAATCCGCGTCACATGCTGAATGAGGTTGTCCGGTGAGCGCGGGAATGGAGTCCGCGGCCATGTTCGCGGGATCCTTGCCTGGGCTGGTCCTGTTGTCCATCGGCCAGACAATGGTGGTGGTGTGCCTATGTTTTGACATGGTCCGCGCCATGTCGGTGCCCCGGTCGCACCGCCGTTATGTGGCCAGCACCGTTTTCAGGACCCTGGCTGTGCCGTCAATCCTCGTCATGGGGGTCAGCGTCTTGGTTGACGCTATTTTCTGGTCCTGGACGGACTTGGTCATGGGCGTCTTCGTGATGGTGATGATCATTTTCCGGTGGCACAACGACAAGGACGAGGACAACTGGTGGAAAGGCAAGGGCAAGAAGCTGGCCCGCTGGGCGCGGAAACAACTGGCTCCGCGGCCTGTCCTGGCCCCGGCGATGGGCTGAGCCCCCTCGAACGTAAGAATGCCGGCCATATCCGGAGAAGCAGATCAGAGGCCTTGAACCCCTGGTCTGCTTCCGTGTGGGTACCGATTCCAAATATCGTGCAGCACTCCCGGCTTCCGTTGGTCCGATCAGATGCTCCGGACACGGGCGCCGGATTCTGCTCAATCATTCGATGTGGCAATTTCCCGAGCCTTGAATTCACGGGGCAAGCCACCCTCGGCCGAGGGAATGATCCAGCAGAATCCAACGCCGGCTTGGGTCCGGCAAGAACAGGTACCTGATCCGAACCAAGCGCCCGTCCTGACCTCCTTCGGGAGGAACTCGGCCCAACACGCCGGCGACACGCCGCTGACCAGGACGATCCGGACTCAAAGAGGGTCAGGACGGGGCCCGCCGACAGCCCCACCGCGGGGCCGGCCACTAGTTGAGTGCGATCACCAGCATCTGGTTGGTGCCCGGGATGCAGGTCTGCAGTACCGCCCGCGGAAAGCCGCCGAATACGGCAGCGACATTGTTGGTGGTCCCACCTTGGGGGACCTGTCCGCGTCCCGTCACCGTGTACGTGCCGTAACCGGGGATGCTCACCGTCTCGCCGACGCCGATACCCGAGAAGCGTGCCCACCCTCCGCAGAAATCATGCTCGGTGATAAACAACGAGTATGCGTCCGTCGGAGTGAAGTGGATGGGGCCAATGCAACTGTCCACTGCGGCTTGCCCGCCTGAACCTGCGACGTAGATGGTCCGGACCGCAGGTGCGGGCGCAGGGGCTGGAGCGGACACGGCTGCGGGGGCCGGAGCAGGAGCGGGTGCGGTGACGGCAACCGGCGGTCCTGTGAGCTTCAATACCTCGCCCGGCACGATGATGGAATAGGCGCTGAGTCCATTGGCCGCCAGCATCGCGTTGACGTCGACTCCGAACCTGGCGGCTATCGAGCCTACGGTGTCGCCGCTGGCGACTGTGTACGAGTTTGTATCAGGCGCAGGAGCAGGCGCAGGAGCAGGAGGGGCTGCCACTGCGGCCGGCACCGGAGCTGCCGGCGCCGCGGCCGTCGCCCGTGCCAGAGGTGGCGTGGTGGCCGGGGCAGGACTCGCGGCCGGCGTCGGATTGGCTGCGGCCGGTGAAGGGGCTGCAATCACTGCTCCCGAGCCGATGCTCGGGGCGACTGTGGCGCTCGTGCCTGCTGGTGTCAGTACCTGTGCGTAGTTTTGCGTCATCACGGCCGCCAGCACGACCGCCGCCACAATTGCCCAGGTAGCTATTGATGCCTTGTACCTGGTGATGGTTTTCACCACCCTGGATATCAAGGCGAAGATCCTGTCCCCGCCGATCCTGTGTCCGTACTCCTGTTGATACATCTCGAATCCCCGTAAATTATCGTTTCTGGGGGCCAGCCGGTTGGTTGGCCTGGGAAGTGATACGCAGGCGCAGGGGATGGCGCTTGTTGAGACCCTTTTGCTTAAATGCGCAGCACGGAGGAAGCCTCAATCCGCCCATTCGGATAAATCCATCAATGAGATTTATGAAAGAGGTATTCCTTTTCCTGCTGCAGGTGATTTGAGTGTAGAAATGGTAATTTCACTCCGCACGAGTGGGTGCCACTTGCTTTTGTTTCCCGCACCCAGCGGAACACTCGTATCGGGGTCTCCACCCAGTGAGTGCCAGTGCATGGTGGCTGCGCTCCCACTCGCTTGGCAGGCCTGAGTGGTCGCGGAACGGAGGGGTGCCTAGATCCCGAGCAGGCGTAATTATTCCTAGGGAATTCCTTCGGAAATCCAATGCATCCTGCAAATTAGGGATCCGATAATCGTGCCGGGGGAGTTTATCCATCATCGTGGGGGGAGGGCTTGACCGCTACGACAGAATAGGTCCATGAGTCGAATCGCAATCATCGGTGGCCACGGCAAGGTGGCCTTGCAGCTGTCCCGCATCCTGAGCAACGAGGGTCACGCGGTCACATCGTTCATCCGCAATCCGGAACACGCGCAGGAAGTCACGGCGACTGGTGCCGCTCCGGTAATCCTCGACGTCGAGAATTCGACGACGGCGGAGATCGCCTCTGCGCTTGACGGCCACGACGCGGTGGTGTGGTCCGCCGGGGCTGGCGGAGGCAATCCGCAACGCACCTATGCGGTGGACAGGGATGCCGCCATCCGCTCGATGGATGCCGCGACACAGACGGGCGTGGCGCGGTATGTCATGGTGTCTTACTTCGGGGCCGGACCCAGCCACGGCGTTCCCGAGGACAATAGCTTCTACGCCTACGCGGAAGCCAAGGCGGCAGCGGACGAATACCTCCGTGCAAGCGATCTCGACTGGACGATTCTCGGCCCTGGCGGGCTAACCAACATTCCAGGGTCGGCGCTCATTGAGGTTGATCCGGTGGACCCGGGTGCCGGGACAGCGACTTCCCGGGCCAACGTTGCCTTGGTGGCTGCCGCGGTCCTGGAACTGCCCGAAACGGTTCGACGCACCATCGAGTTCCGGGATGGCGCCGTGCCTGTAGTGGACGCCCTCACGGCGCCCTGACCGCGCCCGGCCTCACGGCGCCTGACCGCGCCCGCCATGACCACACCCGGCCCCGCCCGGCCCCGCCATGACCACACCCGGCCCCGCCCGGCCGGCGGCCAGGCCGGGATATGTTGGTAGGACTAGTCCCTCGGCAGGTGCCTGGGACGCTGCCGCTACGACGTCTGGGGAAATCGGGAACATGGACCAGTTGGCACTCATTGTTGGATTGCTGCTTGCAACGGTCTTGGCTGTGGGTTTGGGGGACCGCCTGCGGCTACCGTACCCGGTGCTGATGCTGTTGCTGGCGGTGGCGATGACCTTCATTCCGGGTTTCCCGGACTTTGAGCTTTCACCCGAGTTGATCCTGCCGATCTTCCTCCCGCCTTTGCTGTTCGCGACTGCCCAGAAGAGTTCCTGGGCAGTGTTCCGAGTCCGCTGGCGGACCTTGCTGCTCATGGCCGTGGCGCTCGTGGTGGTGTCGACAGCGGTGGTTGCCGGAGCCGCGTGGCTCATGATTCCGGGTATCGGCATTCCTGCGGCGATCGCGTTGGGGGCCATGGTGGCTCCGCCGGACCCGGTGGCCGTTGAATCCGTCGCCGGCCGCGTCCACATGCCGCGCAGGCTCATTACCGTCCTGCAGAGCGAGGGCTTGTTCAACGACGCAGCCGCTATCGTGATCTTCCAGACGGCAGTGGCGGCGACCGTTTCCGGCACAAAGATGGGGGCCGACGTCGTCCTCCTGTTCGTCATCGGCGCGGCGCTGGCCGTCATTGTCGGCATCGCCATGGGCTGGTTGACCAGGCTGATCACCAAGCTCGTGACCTCCATGGTGGCGCGGAGCGCCGTGACGCTGGTGATTCCGTTTGCCGCCTACATCCTGGCCGAAGAGCTGCACGCCTCAGGGGTGATCGCCGTCGTCGTCACCGCGCTTGAGACGCAGCGGCACGCGCGGTCCCAAGACGCCGCCGAGCGGGTCACGCGCACGGCCTTCTGGGATGTGGTGGAACTCCTTGCCACGGGCCTGGCGTTCGGGCTGGTGGGGCTGGAGATCCGCCATGTGATCCGGGACGAAGGCTCGGCCATTTTCGGCATGATCGGCACGGCGGCAGTGGTGTGCGTGCTGGTGTTTGTTGTCCGCTTCTTGTGGCTCGGGCTCTTGGCGATCTCTGCCCGCAAACGGAAGAACCTGCTGCAGCCGACGTCACCCAAAGAAGTTTTGATCCTCACGTGGTGCGGCATGCGCGGACTGGCCACCCTCGCCCTCGCGCTCGCGCTGCCGCTCACCATTGCGGACGGCAGTGACTTCCCGGCCCGGCACGAGATCCTGGTGATCGCGTGCGCGGTGCTGCTGGCAACCTTGGTCCTGCCGGGGCTGACGCTTCCGTGGCTCATGCGCGTGCTCAAGGCGTCCGAGGACGGTTCGCACGAAAAGGATGCCGCGCGCCTCTTGGCCAAGCGCGCCCAGACTGCGGCGATCTCTGCGCTCAAAGAACACGACCTGATGAAGGAGCTACCGGCAGACAAGGTGGCCCTCGTCAAGGAAAAGATGACCCGCCTGCATGCCGAGCTACTGGACGGGACACTGAAAAATGAGTCCGACGCCGAAAAGCGCCAACGCGGCAGGGAACTGGCCATCGCGGTGCAGACCATCGCCTTGGACGCCGCACGCCAGGAAGTGGTCGCTGCGCGGAGCGAGCCTGGCACAGATCCGGAAGTAGCCGACCGCGTGCTGCGCCAGCTGGATCTCCGCACCATGGCGATGCCGGACTAGCGGCCCGCGCCGACGGGAAACGGCCGGCACCGCAAGACGCGACTAGGCGCGCCGCAACACCAGATCCAAGGAGTTTTTCTCTACGTGGTCCAGTGCGTGGCGCACGGCGCCGATGCCCACAATCGCGTCGCCCAAGGGTGAGGCCGCGAGCCGCGGCGGAGTGGCCGTGTACGTGGCCAGCTTCCGGGCAGTCGGCTYAAGAAGGACCGACGCCGAATCTGCCACGGCGCCGCCGATCACCACGAGCTCCGGGTTGAGCATGATGGCCAGCGTGGAGACCACCCGGGCCAGCCGGTCCGAGAGCCGGTCCAGGATGTCCAGCGCCACCTTGTCGCCTTGGGCGGCGGCGGCGAAGACGTGTTGTGCAGTGACTTCGCGGGCGGCCGCGGTGCGCAGCGTGGTTTTGGACTTTCCCGCCAAGGCTTCCGCCGCCCACAACCTGGCCAGGGCGGCGAGGCCGTCGGGAGAGCCTACTCCCTCCACCATGTCCAGGTAGGCCATCTCGCCAGCGCCGCCGCGGCTGCCATGAAGCAGTCGGCCGGATTCCACCAGGCCCGCGCCGAAACGCTCGCCGGCCAAGAGTACGGCGAGGTCCTGGACGCCGCTGCCGGCGCCGCGCCAACATTCGCCCAATGCCGCCAAGTTGGCATCGTTCTCCAGCATTACCGCCCATCCGTGCAGATCGTGCAGGGCCTTCTTCAGGCCGACGTCGAACAGGCTCCAAAACGGCTGGCTGACAAGGATGTTTCCGTCCCGGTCCACCGG
Source organism: Arthrobacter sp. 01T419 (assembly GCF_056398865.1). NCBI lineage: Bacteria > Bacillati > Actinomycetota > Actinomycetes > Micrococcales > Micrococcaceae > Arthrobacter > Arthrobacter sp. 01T419. Next base: position 164,918 of record NZ_JBFTQF010000002.1, on the reverse strand, counting down.
GGCAGCAAGCCCGACCGTCACCGCGAGGACCTTCTCCGGCGCCACTCCGGCAGCCTCGAGGGCGATTAGCGCGGTTTGGCTGATGACACGGATCCGTTCCCCGGCTTCGATCTCCCTGGCGCGAAATGGCTTGCTGGCCCGTCCCGTGGTCTTGCCGCGTAGATCAGCCACCACCACGGTGGTTTTGAGGACGCCGACGTCGATTCCCAGGACGCACCCGGCGCTTTCGTCGAGCTCGAAGCGCCGTGCGGGCCGGCCTTTCTGGTAGGTATCGGAATCCTTTTCCAGCTCGCGGATCCAGCCCCGGGCCATGAGGTCTTCGCACACGGAAATGGTGGTGGCGCGGGTCAGTCCGGTGGCGTCCATCAGCTCAGAAACCGTCACGGCGTTGGAGGAACGGATGGCTCCGAGCACGGTGGCCGCGTTGAACCGCCGGAGCATCTGCGGAGTGGCAGTCGCGATTTCAGGCATGGCTGTTGACCTCCTGTAGGTATGCGTCACATAATACTTGAGGTACTAAATTTAGATTCTAAATAAAAGTCCCATCCATCGAAGCGTCGACACAGAACAGGAATCTCTTTTGTCCTCCACCGCCACCTTGGCAACTCACACCGACTCCGAGCGCATGGCCGATCCCAACTGGTGGCGCCAAGCGGCTGTCTACCAGATCTACCCCCGTAGCTTTTCCGATGCGAACGGCGATGGCCTGGGCGATATCAAGGGCATTACCGCCAAGGTTCAGTATCTGAAAGCGCTGGGGATCGACGCTGTCTGGTTGAGCCCGTTCTATCCTTCGGCTCTTGCTGACGGCGGCTACGACGTCGATGACTACCGCAACGTGGACCCGAAGCTGGGCACCCTGGCGGATTTCGATGAGATGGCAGCTGCCCTGCACGCTGCAGGCATCAAATTGATCGCGGACATCGTTCCGAACCACTCCTCGGACCGGCACGAATGGTTCAAGGAAGCGCTGGCTTCCCCGAAGGGCTCGGCAGCCCGTGAACGCTACATCTTCCGCGACGGCTTGGGCGAGAACGGCGAACTGCCTCCGGCCGACTGGGACTCGGTCTTCGGCGGCCCGGCGTGGGAGCGCATCACCGAGCCGGACGGCACTCCCGGACAGTGGTACATGCACATCTTCACCAAGGAGCAGCCGGACTTCAACTGGGACAACCCCGAGGTCCGTGAAGACTTCCTGAAGACCCTGCGCTTCTGGTCGGACCGTGGCGTGGACGGCTTCCGCATCGACGTTGCCCATGCCCTCACGAAGGACCTGCCGGAGGTCCTGCCCTCCAAGACCGAGCTGCCCAAGGAAGGCGACAACGCTTTGGGCGCCCACCCGTTCTGGGACCGCGACGAGGTGCACGAGATCTACGCTGAGTGGCGCAAGGTCTTCAACGAGTACAACCCGCCACGGACGGCCGTCGCCGAGGCATGGGTCCACGCGGACCGCCGCGCCCGCTATGCCAGCCCCGAAGGACTGGGCCAGGCCTTCAACTTCGACCTCCTGCAGGCCGATTTCGAGGCCGAGCAGTTCCGCAACATCATCACGAAGAACCTGAGCGAGGCTGCCGCATCCGGTGCTTCGTCCACCTGGGTCTTCTCCAACCACGACGTCGTCCGGCACGCGACCCGCTACGGTTTGCCCGCGGGTGGCGGCCGTGACGGCTTGGGCCAGGACGGCAAGCAATGGCTGCTCGACGGCGGTTCGGTCGCCGACGTCGACGCCGAGCTCGGTTTGCGCCGTGCCCGCGCCGCGTCGCTGCTGATGTTCGCCCTGCCGGGTTCCGCGTACCTGTACCAGGGCGAAGAACTTGGACTGCAGGAAGTCGGCGACATCGTTGACGGCGAGCGCCAGGACCCGGCGTTCTTCCGCAACCCGGGTGTCGACGTCGGCCGTGACGGCTGCCGTGTCCCGCTGCCGTGGACCAGTGAAGGTTCGTCGTTCGGTTTCGGCGATGGACATGCCCACTTGCCGCAGCCTGAATGGTTCGCCGGCTACGCCGTGGCGGAACAGGAAAACGTTCCGGGCTCCACGCTGGAGCTGTACCGCGAGGCCCTGGAGTTGCGGTCGGCAATGCAGGCGGCCGAGGATCTTGAATGGATTCCTTCCAGCAACGAGTCGGTGCTGCACTTCGTGCGGCCCAACGGCTGGCAATCGGTGACGAACTTCGGCGCCGAGCCCGTGGCACTTCCGGAAGGCACCGTCGTCGTGAGCAGCGCACCGCTCGACGGCGGCAAGCTCCCGGCAAACACGACCGCCTGGATCGTCTAGTCCCCACCCCTTACCACTGACCGCTGACCCAACTTGCCCGCAGTTGTTGTCGTTTAGAAGGCTGTAAACGACAACAACTGCGGGCCAGTTGCATGTGAAAGAGTTTGAAAATGACTGCAAAGAGCAAAATCGCGTCTGGCCGGCTCATCTATGGCTGCATGGGCCTTGGAGGTCCATGGGAAGGCAGCGATTATGGGAGTGCCGAGATTGAGCAAGCCGCGGCCGCGATCGAAGCCGCCATGGGCATCGGCATTACCTTGTTCGACCACGCCGACATTTACCGCAGCGGCAAGTCGGAAGCCGTGTTCGGCGAAGTGCTGTCCCGGACGCCAGGGCTGCGGGAGAAGATCCAACTCCAGACCAAGTGCGGAATCACGCTCGGTCAACCTGGAATCGAAGGACATTACGATCTCAGCAAGGACGCCATCCTGGAACGCGTCAACGGAAGCCTGCAGCGGCTCAGGACCGATTACGTCGACGTGCTGTTGCTCCACCGCCCGGACCCGCTGATGGAACCCGCAGAGGTGGCGTCCGCCGTCGGGCAGCTCGTGGCGGAAGGCAAAGTGGGGCAACTGGGCGTGTCCAACATGTCCGGTGCGCAGATCGCCTTCCTGCAGGACGAATTGGAGGTGCCGATCGTGGCCAACCAGCTGGAGATGAGCCTGCACCGGCGGGCTTGGCTTGAGAGCGCCGTCCTGGTCAACCACGACGACGCCCTCGGCTACAGCTTCCCGCACGGCACCCTGGAGCACTGCGTCAGCCAAGGGATCGAGCTGCAGGCCTACGGTTCCCTCGCCCAGGGCAGGTACACGGGCTCGACGCCGGATTCCCAGACTGCCGCCGACACCGCAACTGCCGCTCTGGTCGCCCAGCTCGCGGAAGCAAAGGGTGTCACTCCTGAGTCCGTGTTGTTGGGGTGGCTCATGAAGCATCCGGCACGCATTTCCCCTGTGCTGGGCAGTTCCAACCCGGCGCGGATCGCTGCCTGCGCGGATGCTGCCGCCGTTGCCGCAGCCATGACGCGGACCGAGTGGTACGGCCTGTGGGTGGCTGCGCGGGGCAGCAAGCTCCCCTAAAGCGCGTTAAACCCAATTGACTCGCAGTAGGTGTCGTTTTGAGCCCTGTAAACGACAACAACTGCGAGTCAGTTGGGCTAAGGCAGCTACAGCGGCGCGACAACCGAATAGGCGGACGAGTCACCCTGGATCGACTGGCTCGGCTTGCCGTCCACGCCCACCGGAATGTCGCCGGCGATAGTCACGCGGTTGAGCTTGCGCTGCTGGCCGTCGTAGTTGTCCGGGGCGTAGTGCTGGGTGATGCGATTGTCGAACAGCACCAACTGGTTCGGTTCCCAATTCACGCGCACCACGTTTTCCGGACGGGTGACGTAGGCCTGCAGCAAGCGGATGATGTCCTTCGACTCGGTGTTGGACAGCCCCACGATCCGCAGTCGCTGCGCGAAGCCCCCAATGAACAATCCGCGCTCGCCGGTCAGGGGATGGACACGCACCACCGGGTGGGCGGTTTCGAACTTGATGCGCGTGAACTCCTTGCGGCGCTCATCGGCATTCTCATGTTCCAGGTTCTTCGGCACCGAGTAGTCGTAGTCGTTGGTGTGGATCGCCCATAGCGTGTCCGCGAAGTTCCGGAGCTCGTCGGGCAAATCCGCGTACGCTCCTGCTGAAGACGCAATCAGGGTTTCGCCTCCATACGACGGAAGGTCGATGCTGCGCAGGGTGGACGCCTGCGGCGGGTTGACCACGAAAGTGACGTCGGTGTGCCAGTTGTTGGCCGAACCGTTCTCGCTGTCCACGGGCAGCACGTTGGCTTCGCCTTCCACAGAAGCCACGGTCGGATGCGCCGTGGTGAGCGGGCCGAAATGGCTGGCGAATTTCACCTGGGCCTCGTCGCTGAGAATGTTGGCTTCCCGGAAGACGAGGGCCTTGTGCTCGTTGAGGGCAGCCCGGATTTGAGCCACAGTTTCGGCGGAGAGATCGCCCCTCAGGTCAAAGCCTCGGATTTCGGCGCCGATGCGCGAGCTGAGCCTGGCGAATTCCAACTTTGTGTCGGTGATGACGGACATTTTGTTCCTTTTCTGTTGTGACTTGCGGGATGGTTGGATTGACGGTCATGAACCGGACCCGACGGCGGTCCGCCAACGGGAGAAGTGCCGTTCCAAGGCGACGAGGAGGAAATTCACAGCCAAGCCCAGGAGGGACACCGTGAGGATGCCCGCGTACATGTCCGGAATGAGGAAACTGCTCTGCGCGTTCACGATCAAGTAACCGAGCCCGGCCTTCGCCCCCACCATTTCCGCGGCGATCAACACCAAAATGGAGGCCGTGCCGGCCATGCGGATTCCCGTGAAAATGGTGGGCACCGCGGAAGGCAAGATCACTTTGCGGAACAGAGCGAGGCTCGAGAGGCCGAGTGACTTCGCGGCCCGGATGAGCAGCGGATCCACGGTCTTCACACCGGCGATCGTGTTCAGCAGGACGGGAAAGAAYGCCGCGTAGGCCACGATGCTGATCTTGGACTCCTCGCCGATCCCTAGCAGCAGTGTGAAGACAGGCAGCAGTGCAAGCGCGGCAGTGTTACGGAACAGTTCCAGGAGCGGGTTCAACACCGCACTGAGCCGTCCGTACCAGGCGATCAGCAGACCGAGGGAAACGCCTGCCACGAGGGCCGCGCCGAATCCCGACACCGAACGGGTGAGGCTCGCTGCCAAATGCCCTTGGATGGTGCCGGATTCGAACAGCTTGCCCCACGCGGCCAGGACCTCGTGCAAGGGCGGCAGGAATACCCGGGTTGACGGGCTGGCCAGATATGTCGGCCCGAGTTCCCAGAGGGCCAGGAAGGCGATGATCCCCGCGGCCTTCCACAAGCCGGAACCGGCGCGGGCAGCTGCGGTCCGCACGAAGGCGAGTGCCGCCGTCGTGCGCAGACGCCCCGTCTCAACGGGACCGGAGTGCCCGACGGCGGGAGCTTGCTTGGGTGCGGCGCTCGCCGCGGGCTGTTGCGCGAGTGTTGTGGTCATCAGGCTGCGCTCCTTTCGAGAGTTGTTCCCGGGACTTCATCCGGGGCGGTGCCGTCCGGCAGGATCTTGCGGTGCCCGGCGTCCTGGGCCAGGCGGACTTCGTCGTGCAACAGGTTCCAGACCTTGTGCCGTTGTTCGACGAAGGCGGGGTGTGAGCGGATGTCGTCTTCGCCGTCGCGGTCCGGGATGTCCACGTCCACGATTTCCTTGAGCCGTCCGGGCCGGGCGCTCAGGACGGCGACGCGCTGCCCCAAGTACACGGCCTCGTCGATGCCGTGCGTGATGAAGACGATCGTCTTGCCCGTTGCCCGCCAGATCCTCAGGAGTTCGTCCTGGAGTTGTTCACGCGTCTGGGCGTCCAGAGCGGCGAAAGGTTCGTCCATGAGGAGCACATCGGGCTCGTAGGCGAGGCTCCGGGCGATGGCCACCCGCTGCTTCATGCCACCCGAGAGCTCATGCGGGAAACGGTCCTCGAAGCCGGCCAAGCCAACCAGTCTGAGGTATTCGCTTGCCTTGGCCGCACGTTCGCGACGGTTGAGCTTGCGCCCGTCGGTGCCCCTGCCCTCAAGCCCGATCGACACATTGGCCGACGCCGTGCGCCAGGGAAAGAGGGCGTACTGCTGGAAAACCACGGCACGGTCCTTGCCAGGCCCCGTTACCGGCTGGCCGTCCACCAATACCTCGCCGGAGGTGGGCGTGGACAGGCCAGCCAGGAGGTCCAGCAAGGTCGTCTTGCCGGAACCGCTGGGCCCCACCAACGTGAGGAATTCGCCGTCGCGCACGTCGAGGCTCAAGGAGTCGAGGGCGGTCAGGGTGCTGGGTTCCTTCGCGCTTGTTTTGGGGCCGGGGCCGGCTTTGGAGCCCTTGCCGGCGCGGACAGTGAACTTCTTGGTGACGTTGCGGAGGCTGATTTTGACGGTCATGGCTATCCGTTCTTCGCTGTGCTCGCGGCGGGGCTTGCCGCGAGATCGTTGAACTTGTTGGTGTAGTACTTCGAGGGCGTGAGATCGGTCTTCACAATCCCCGAACTCTTCAGCCACGAAGACCAGCGCGTGAAGTCCTCGTCCTTGATGACGCCGTTGTCCGGTACGCCTGGGCTCTTCCAGTACTGCAGGTTCGCGGTACTCTCATTGCGTCCGCGGGCGTCGATGATCTTCTTGAAGCGCGCGATCACTTCGTCGCGCGGCGTCTCGGTCTCCCACTTGATGGCCTTGGCCACGCCTGTGGCGAAGGTCCGCGCTGTATTGGGGTTCTTTTCGATGAAGTCGTTGCGGAGCACGATCTGCCCGCCGGCGAAGGTGCCGAAGAGTTCGTAGTCGTTGAAGAGCGAGCGCAGGCCACCTGCGGCGACGGCGTGGTCCTGCAGGACGCCTCCCAAGGTTCCGACATCCACCTGACCCCGGCGGACGGCTTCCTCCGTGTCGTTGGGCGCCAGCGGGACAAGCTGGACTTGCTTGATTTCGTCCTGGCTGAGGCCGTTCTTGCTGAGATAGCTGCTGATGACGGCTTCGGCATGGGCGCCCAGCGTGTTAACCGCGATCTTCTTGCCGATGAGGTCCCTGGCGGATTTGATGGAACTGTCCGCCTTGACGTAGAAGCCGTTAAAGGTCTTCGCGTCCTCGCCGTAGTAGTTCACGACGGCGGTCACCGGAGCCCCTGCCTCAACCAGCTTCACCACAGCCCCTGCGAACGCACCGCCAAAGTCGGTCTGGTTGGTGGCCGCCGACTGGATGTCCTGCGGGCCACTGGTCGTGTTGCCTACCCAGTTGAGCCTGATGTCACCCAGATAGCCCAGGTCCGCCGCCAACTCGGGGAGGCCGACGTTGTTCGCCGAACCCTGGTAACGGAGATCCTTGACCTCAGGCTGGCCGGCTTGTTGGTCTCCCGCCTGGGCATTGCCGCCGCAGCCGGTCACCGTCAGCGCAAGTACGACGGCGGCCGCGACGCTTAGCAGGGGCTGGTGCAGTTTCATGGGAGCTACTTTCTGGGGAGTGGATTTCGGTGGTCCGGACGTGGTCTCGAATAGACCGAACTGCCGGTGAGAACGATGTAAGCGCATCTTCACAGGACAGGGAAGCCTGGCAGTAACGCCCGGAAACGCCGGGAAACCGGGGGAAATCCGGCGAAATGCCCGCGCAACTCCGGGCAATGCAAGGACACAATTCGCCCTGCGTCGCTGCGTTGAGCTGCGTGAACCCATGCGTCGCGAACCGGGGGACGGCCTGTCACAATCGTTTTGTTCGTATTGATGCCCACACCTGCGCCCTATTCTTAGCGTTCCTGGTGGCTGGCCGGATACGGTAGATACATGACGTCTAGCACCGCCGCCGAATCCATTCGGTCTACCCGCAACATTCCCGCAGAGATCGCCCGCTCCTGGCTCCTTGTGAACGCCATGAAGACGGAGCTTTTCGACCAGTCGGCCTCATCGCGCGCGGACGCCATCATCCTTGACATCGAAGACGCCGTGGACCCCTCCCAGAAGGACGTTGCCCGCGACAACGTCATCAATTGGCTGACCGCTGGCGGCCAGGCCTGGGTCCGCATCAACGACGCCACGAGCCCGTTCTGGGCCGATGACCTCGCCGGTCTGCGCGGCACGCCCGGCCTGTTGGGCGTCATGCTGGCCAAGACCGAGTCCGCGGACCAGGTCACCGAGTCCTTCCACCGCATGGATGGCAAGACTCCTGTTGTGGCCCTCGTGGAGTCGGCCCTCGGCATCGAGGAAGCCAACCACATTGCCCGCGCCCAGGGTGCCTTCCGCCTGGCCTTCGGTTCGGGCGACTTCCGCCGGGACACCGGTATGGCCGCCACGCCCGAGGCGATGGCCTACCCCCGGGCCAAGCTGGTTGTCGCCAGCCGCGTGGGCAACCTCCCGGGTCCCATCGACGGCCCCACCGTCGGTACCAACCACCCGATCCTGCGCGAGCAGACCGGCATCACGGTGACCATGGGCATGACCGGCAAGCTCTGCCTGGCCATCGACCAGACCACGGTCATCAACGAGGTCATCAGCCCCACGCCGTCGGATGTCGCCTGGGCCACCGACTTCATGAACGACTTCGAAGCCAACGGCAGGGTCATCCGCGACGGCTCCGACCTTCCGCGACTGGGCCGCGCCGAGAAGATCATGAAGCTCGCCGTGGCTTTCGGGGTCCAGCCTTCCCTGTAAGCGCGGCCACCGACTCTCGCTCACTTATGTCCGGCTTTTTCTGGACGCTCGCGCACTTTTGTAGGCAATTCCCGAAACCTTCCTGCACAGCTTGTGCAAGAAGGTTTCGTTCTAGGTGCGCATAAGTGATCGAGCGTCCGGCGATTGGTCCCTAAAGGTGAGCGAGCGTTCTGGAGCCGGGGGCGGATCGACGGCGTTCGGTTGCCGACGGCGTTCCCGTCTACCGATGCTCGCTCGCTTATGTCGGGCTTTTTCTGGACGCTCGCTCATTTATATCGGGTTTCCGGCCCTGCAGGACTCGTTGTTATGAGGAGTGGCCTAAACTTGGGTCGTGCTGAACGAATTCTGGGCAACTGCTTCCACCACCTACAAGACGCTGGTTTTCAGCGCGATGGGGCTTATCGCCGTCGGGATCATCCTCACGATTGTCGGCAACACCTCACATAATCAAGGCCTTGCGCTAGCCTCGCTGGCTGTGATCGGGCTCGGCCTGGTCCTGCATGTCGTGGGCATGGTGGTCCGCGGGCAGCAGATCCGCAAGGGCTTGAAGAAGTAACCGACCGGGGTGTAGCTATGACCGAGCATGCCGTGTTGATTGTCGGAGCAGGTCCAGTAGGGCTGATGTTGGCGGGCGAGCTGGCGTTGGCGGGCGTCGACGTCGCGATTGTCGAGCGGCGCGCAAACCAGGATCTCGCGGGATCACGTGCAGGCGGTTTGCACTCGCGCACCATCGAGGTCCTCGATCAGCGCGGAATCGCTGACCGGTTCCTGTCGCAAGGGCAGAAAGCACAGGTCGCGGGGTTCGCTGGCGTGCGTCTGGACATCAGCGACTTTCCCACACGGCACAACTACGGCCTCGGGCTGTGGCAAAACCATATCGAGCGCATCCTGGCCGGCTGGGTCGCTGAGCTGGCGGTACCGATCTATTACGGACGCGAGATGACCGGTTTCGCTCAGGACGAGACCGGCGTCGATGTCGAGCTGTCCGCCAGCCAGCGGTTACGGGCGGAGTATCTCGTCGGTTGCGATGGAGGCCGGAGTGTCATCCGGAAAGCGGCCGGTATCGAGTTCCCCGGCTGGGATCCGACCACCAGCAGCCTGATCGCCCAGGTCGAGATGGCCGAGGAACCCGAATTGGGGATCCACCACAATGCCTTTGGCATCCATTCCTTCGGCAAGTTGGATTACGAGATCCGCGACGGCCAGGTGGTCTACAAGGATGGTGGCCCGGTAGGGGTCATGGTGACCGAAGAGCACGTCGGGCACGCGGGCGAACCGACCCTGCGCGACCTCAGAGAAGCGCTCATTGCCGTGTGCGGGACCGATTACGGGGTTCACAACCCGATCTGGATTTCCAGGTTCACCGACATGTCGCGGCAAGCTGCGGCCTACCGCGACAGCAGGATCCTCCTGGCCGGCGACGCCGCCCACGTGCACGCCCCGGACGGAGGGCAGGGCCTCAATATCGGTGTACAGGATGCGGTGAACCTGGGATGGAAGCTTGCCCAAGTGGTCAACAGGACATCACCGGAAAGCCTCCTTGATACGTACCACGCCGAGCGCCACCCGGTGGCTGCCCGCGTGCTGCGCAATACGATGGCGCTGACCGCGCTTCGCCGCCCGGACGAACGCACGAAGGCCGTGGGCGAGGTTATTGCCGAGCTCCTCGGCATGGAGGAGCCCCGTAAGCGCTTCGCCGCGATGCAGTCCGGTCTGGACGTCCATTACGACGTCGGCGAGGGCCACGCGCTGCTGGGACGCCGCATGCCCGATCTCGAGCTGGTCACAGCTAACGGCCCGTTACGCGTCTTCAGCCTGCTGCACGATGCCCGGCCGGTGCTCCTCAACCTTGGCGAACCAGGCGGCCTCGACATCGCCCCATGGGCAGATCGGGTTCAGTTGGTCGACGCCGAATACCGTGGCGAGTGGGAGCTTCCGGCAATCGGGGAGGTCGTTGCTCCCATCGCGGTGCTGATTCGACCCGACGGATACGTGGCTTGGACGGGAGATCAAACCCAGGTGGGCCTCGCTGACGCGCTCACCACGTGGTTCGGACCGCCTACCGCGGAGCAGCGGTCCGGCTTCGACGCTCATCCGGAGACGCCGCCAGGGCCGATAGGGTTGGACTATGACTATTAACCCGGATTTGCAGGGCCGCAGCTACCCTGCCGCAGAGGTGTACGACGTCGGCCGCGAAAAGATCCGGGAGTTCGCCCGGGCCGTGAAGGCCACCCATCCCGCCCACTTCGACGTCGAAGCCGCCAAAGCCCTTGGCCACAACGACCTCGTCGCCCCGCCGACCTTCGCCATCATCGTCGCCCAGCGGGCCGATGCCCAGCTGATCGAGGACCCCGATTCCGGGATTGACTTCCGCCGGGTGGTGCACGCCGACCAGCGCTTCACGCACCACCGGGCGATCGTTGCCGGGGATCAGTTGCGGGCCGAACTGCACGTCGACGGCGTCCGCGCCATGGGAGGCGGGGCCATGATCACCACCCGTTCGGAAATCTTCGCAGTCCGCGAGGATAACCAGCGCGAAAGGGTCGCGACCACCACATCGTCCATCCTGGTCCGCGGAGAGGGACAGTAGCCATGACCTTGAAACTTGAAGAACTCACCGTCGGGCAGGAAATCGGTACCCGCAGCATCGAGGTCACCCGCCAGGACCTCGTCAAGTACGCGGGCGCGTCCGGCGACTTCAACCCGATCCACTGGAACGAAGCCTTCGCCACCGGCGTCGAGCTGCCGGGCGTCATAGCGCACGGCATGTTCACCATGGGTTCGGCCGTGCAATTGGTGAGCGACTGGGCAGGCGACCCTGCCGCCGTCGTCGACTACCAGACGCGTTTCACCAAACCGGTGCTCGTCGCCGATACCACTGGTACCAGCGAGCCCGGTGCCGTGATCGAGGTTGCCGGAGTGGTGGGAGCGCTCGACGCCGAAGCCCGCACCGCGCGCATCGACCTGACCGTCACCTTTGCCGGGCAGAAGGTCCTCATGAAGTCCCAGGCCGTTGTGAAGCTCGCTTGAGCAGGCTGCAACAATCAGCACCTCGCGCCACCGCGGCGGATTTGTCGCGGTGGCGCAATGCTGTGGTGGTCGCGTACGGCGCGAGCGGCCTGGCCTTCTCGTCCTGGGTCTCCCGCTTGCCGGCGATCCGCGATGGCCTGCATCTGACCCCCGGCACGGTAGGCCTGCTGCTGATGTGCATGACGGTGGCATCGTTCCTCTCCGTGTCTGCTTCCGGGGTGATCGTGATCCGGCTTGGATCACGCCTGACCACACGGATCGGCGGCGCCATGGTGGGCCTCGGCCTGGCGGTCGCTGGTTTTGGCACGTCGGTGCTGGCCAACCCCGTGGTTGTGGCGGCCGGGCTCATGGTGATCGGCCTCGGCACAGCCAGCTGGAATACGGCGTCGAATGTCGAGGGAGCGTCACTGGAACGCGCCCTTGAACGGCACATCATGCCCCGCCTCCACGGATCCTTCAGCCTTGGCACCGTTGCGGGCGCAGGACTTGGTGCTTGGGCCGCTGCAGCGGGACTGCCGGTCTTTTGGCATCTGGCTGCGGCCGGCCTGGTGGTCGCCGTCTCCGTGGTGACAGCCGCTGCCTGGTTCCGTGCGGACTCGACGCCGGTAGCACCAGCCAAGGCCTTCAAGCCCGAAATGCTGGACACCTTCGAAGATCCTTCAACCGGTCCCTTGCCCATCATCCAGCCCGGCCAGCAGAAACCGGCCGAACCACTGGACAGCAAACGCATGGTGGCCCGGGCCTGGCGTGAACGCAGGACCCTCCTGCTCGGCCTGCTCGTCCTGGGGCTCGCCTTGGCTGAGGGCGCGGCGGGGGACTGGGTGGCCTTGGCGTTGGCAGATGGCCACGGCCAATCCGATGCTGCCGGAGCTGTGGGCTATGGAATCTTCGTGACATTCATGACGGTGGGACGCTTTGCCGGGACGGTGGTCCTGGACCGCTTCGGCCGCGTTCCGGTGATGCGTTGGTGTTCGGCGACTGCCGTGGTCGGCCTGGCGCTGTTTGTCTTCTCGCCGGTGCCGTGGCTGGCCTTCGTGGCCCTGGCCATCTGGGGGCTCGGTGCTTCCTTGGGTTTCCCAGTGGGCATGTCCGCTGCCGCGGACGATCCAGCCCACGCAGCGGCCCGGGTTTCGGTGGTGTCCACGATCGGCTATGGGGCTTTCCTTTGCGGTCCGCCGCTCTTGGGCCTGCTGGCGGAGCACTTCGGCATCCTGCATTCCTTGCTCGCAGTCCTGGTCCTGCTCGCCGCGAGCTTCTTCCTGGCGCCAGTCTCGCGGAAGCGCGCCCCTGAGCCAGTGCGTTCTTGAGCCAGCGCGTTCTTGAGTCGGCTCGCGCTGACAATCCCCGCTAGGCTTGATTGGTGACCCAGACGATGCTTTCCGAACTGACCACGGCCGCTGTGGGTGGCCCTGCCGGCACCTTTGTGGAGGCCCGCACCGAGGCCGAAATCATCGACGCCGTCCGTTCGGCGGATGCCGCCGGCGAGAAGCTGCTCATCATCGGTGGCGGATCCAATCTGTTGATCTCCGACGCCGGATACCCAGGCACCGTGCTCAAGGTCGCTTCGCAAGGATTCACCGTCAACTCGGAAGATAGCTGTGGCGGAGTCTCGGTGGTGGTCCAAGCAGGGCACAATTGGGATGCTCTCGTGGAGCATTCCGTGCTGCACGCGTGGTCCGGGCTGGAGGCCCTCTCCGGCATCCCCGGAGCGACGGGCGCCACCCCGGTACAGAACGTGGGCGCCTACGGTGCCGACGTCTCCCAGACCATCGCAGCTGTCCGCACGTGGGACCGTGAACGCAACGCTGTGCAAACCTTCACCAACTCGGAGCTCAAGTTCGGCTACCGGGACTCCATCCTCAAGCAGACCACTATCGAGGGTTCGCCCCGTTACGTGGTGCTGACGGTTGAGTTCCAGTTGCCGCTCGGACGCATGAGCGCACCCATCCGTTACGCAGAGCTAGCCCGGTCCCTGGGCGTCGAGGCCGGGAAGCGCGCGTATTCCAACGATGTCCGGCGGGAAGTCCTGCGGCTGCGTGCCTCCAAGGGCATGGTTCTGGACGCTTCGGACAGGGACACGTATTCCACGGGTTCCTTCTTCACCAACCCGATTGTTCCGGCCGCCGCCGCTGCATCCCTGCCGGAGGGCGCACCGCAGTACCCGGCTGGAAACGATGGCCTCGTCAAGTTGTCGGCAGCCTGGCTGATCGACCAGGCAGGATTCGCAAAGGGGTTCGGACTCGATCCCGCGAGTGTGTCAGGTGGCCGTGCCTCCCTCTCCACCAAACACACCCTGGCCATCACCAACAGGGGAGGGGCCCGCGCGGAGGACATGGTGGCGATCGCGCGCGAGGTGCGCCGCGGCGTCGTCGAGCGTTTTGGCATCGAGCTGCATCCGGAACCGCTGCTGATCGGTTTGGCCCTGTAGCTTCGGCGTGCGCAGGAAGCGCTTCAGCGCTTTCCGGTCGGAAGGACCTTGTTGAGCAGCAGGAACGTCAGCCCACAGCTGGATGCCCCCAGCAGGAAGATCTGGCTGAACGCGATGCTTTGCGGCGACGGGCCGCTGGGCGAAATCCAGCCGGCGGCAGCGAAGCCAACTACGCCGAGCAGCATGACGACCGCGGCAAAAAGGAAGCTGCGCACCTGATCGGCGGCGCCTGTCTGGAATCCCGGTTCGGAATCGTCAGCCCGCCGAGCGGACGGTGGCTGACACGCGGCGGCAAGGCCGAGGAAGAGGGCTGCGGCGCCCGTCGCAGCCAGTCCCACTTCCTGGACCGCCTGCATGGATGGTGACAATCGCACTCCCGCACCAACGGCTATCGCCAGTCCGCAGACGAGCCCGACGGCGGCAGCGCACCAACCTGCGGCCGCTAACCGCCGGCTGAGCGGCCGCAGCAGCGGACCCAAATCACCGAACAGCATTCCTTCAGCGTAGGAGGGCCTGCTGGAAGACCCCTGTGAGCGGGATGGGAGTTGCTCGTGCTGCTATTGAGGACAGAAGCTGTCCGCTGAGCGGCCTATGATAGGGCCATGGCAGCTTCGGCGAAGATCCGTGTCACTCCCAAGATCATCGGTAGGTTGCGCTTGGCCAGCCAGGGTTTGCTCCGTGGATTCAGCAGCGTGGAGGAATGCGTGGCCCGGATGGGTGCCATGCAGGCACAAGACCTTGCGTCGGCGTTCTGGGCGGTAGGGGAGCGTGTCCCCGGCACCGGTCTCTCGCGTGTGCTGGAATCGTTGGAGAACGGCACCGTGGTCCGTTCCTGGCCCATGCGGGGAACGCTGCATCTGGTTCCACCGCAAGATTTGCGGTGGATATTGGCCATCACCACAGAGCGAACCATACGTTCTGCTGCTGCGCGGCACCGGGAGCTGGGCATCGCGGAGGCCGACATCGCCGTTTGCAGGGATCTGGCTCTTGAACGCGTGGCCGGCAGCCCCGGTGCGACCCGCGAGGAGCTTTTCAAGATCTTCGAATCCGCAGGCCAAACCACCGCGGCCCAGCGCGGCATTCATTTGCTCTGGATTCTGTGCCAGAACGCCTGGCTTGTCCAAGGCCCTCCGGCGGGCACCGCAGGCAAAGCGCTCGGACAGCAACTGTTCGTGGCCTTCGATGAGTGGATTCCGGAATCCAAGGAGCTTGGTCGTGAAGAGGGGATCTCCGAATTCCTGCTCACGTACCTCCAGAGCCACGGGCCGGCGACGCTCAACGACTTCGCCTGGTGGAGCCAAATCCCTAAAACGGACGTCCGGGCGGCCCACGAGGCCATCCGGGGGCAACTTGTTGAGCTCGTCTTCCAGGGAACGTCCTATTGGCTCGGCCCCGAAACAGCCGCATTGCTCGACGACGGCGTTCCCGGCTCGCGGACGGTCCTCGCCTTGCCGGGGTTCGATGAATTCCTGCTCGGGTATACGGACCGCAGCCTTGTCCTGCCCGCGGAGCATTCCCAGAAGGTGGTCCCCGGCGGCAATGGGGTGTTCAAACGGATGATCGTCAGCGCGGGAGAGGTGGTGGGCACCTGGGCAAGGAGCGGCACGGGCCGGAGTGCCGCCGTCGTGCCTGAGCCCTTCGATCCACAGGGACTGCCGCCGGCGGCAGCGCGCTCCTTCGATGTGCAGGCGGCAAAGTACCTGAAGTTCATGGCTTCGTAGGGAGAAACCCCGCACTCGGATGGCCAAACGCGCGATGCAGGCTAAGCCACCCGTGGCGGTTCCGGTGGATTCGGGCCGTTGAGGGACTTGCCCCGGGACTTCCTGAGTCGCGAAGCCCGCGATTCCTTGATGGCGTAGCCCCAAGCCACTGCCGCCACGCTCACCCCGATGAAGGCGGAGATGACGAACCGGGGACCGAACGCATTGTTCGGGTTGTCTCCCGGCGCGACGATGGACAGAACCAGGAGCACCAGCAGGAAGACGGAGATTATCGTCAGGATGATCGCGATGGCAAGCAAACCGCCAGCAGAGTTGACTGGCTTGACGATTGCGCCGTGGTCGCCCTTGTAGACGCCGTATTCTTCCCGGGTCAGGCCGCGGGACTGCGCGTCCGCCTGGGCGCGCTTTTCCCACGGGCCGCTGCGTCGCCCGGTCATGACCACGTCCGGGTGGCGCGGATCTGGTCCAGGAACGAAGCCCTGTCCAGTCCGGCCGTTTCCACCGCGTCACTGTCCGGGACGGGCACCACTCCTGTGGTCCATCCGTCACGGTCCCGCCGGATCAGGAGGTGCTTTTCCTGGTCCAGGTTGAAGGTCCGCAGGAGCGCAGTGCCCTCCGGATGCTGGCGCACATGTTCCTCCAGGACGTCCAGTATGGCCTCGGATCCATCAAGGTAGGGGTTCTGGGCGAAAGCAAACCAGGACATCAGCATGCGCGGTTGCAACAGCATGGAAACTTCATCGGATTCCACGTGCACAACGGTGTCGTTGCTCTCCGCCGTGAGGAGCTCAATTTGGCTCCACACCCTGGCATTTGCCAGGGCGTAGGCTACGGGCGCCGCGGGTATCTCGAAGCGGGTACCGTCGGAGTAGCTAGCGTATCCGTGGGCCAGTAAGGACGAGGCCCCGGCCAGGCAGAGGGCTTCGTTGGCCGTGTCCTCCTGCATCCGTAGCACTTGGGCCGAGCGTGCACTAGCGGCGGTATCGAAAGATCGGAGAATGTAAGCCAGTTCGCTGTAGCCGAAGCCTGCGGAAGTGGAAGCGGGGGCTTCAATATTGGTGGTCAAGATGGTGCTCCTAGCGTGGGTCTGTTGTGCGTTTCATCCGGGACGTTTATCCAAAGCCAAAAAACTTGGCAGCACCCTTTCCTACGTCGGCAATACCGTCGCCGATTGCCTTGCCGGCGTCGGCAACTGCATCCACCGTGTTGGAGACGGCCCCATTGACGAAGTTCTTGACGACTGGGATGTCGTAAACGGCCCATGCCGCACTGGCCACCATGCACACCGTGCCCGCCGGAGGGGGCAGGAACGAACCCACCGCCAACGCCGTCTTGGCGCCTGAAACGGCTGCATCACCATAGTTGCCCTTGGCAACGTTACTTACGGTGTCGTACGCATTCAAGCCCACGCCTGCCCAGCCGATGGCTCGGCCCAAACCGCCCTTGCCCAGTGATTCCAGCACGTCGCCTTTGCCTTGGAACAGCCACTTGTTCTCGGCAAAGACGCCCGGAAGTTTGTTCAGTGACGGAACGTACTTCTGAAGGTTCTTCGCTCCGAGGATGTCCGTGGCCGAATCCAAGAGGTTGAAGGCGGCGCTCTGGGCGGGAAGCTTGCCCCATAGCTTGCTCCAGCCTGCGAAGTCCGCCAGTCCCGGCATGCCCTTCTGCCAGACCTGATAGATGCCGAGGCTGTTCTTGACGAGGTCAAAGGGCGCTTTGATACTGCTTCGAGCACCCCAGATGTCCCGGAATGTCGAACCCTTGGCGAGCCAGTCAGGCCCCCAGGGGTTTTTGTCGCCGTGCAGACCCGGTCCAGTCCCCGGGATCGACATGGGTCCGCCGCCGGAACGGTTGCTGGCCCTTTCCTGCTGGGATGCGTTTTCGAGGAGTTTCTTCGATTCCTGCTTGAGGCTGGTTGCGGTTTGCATCAGCAGAACGCGGTGGCTGGTGTTCCATTCCGAGGTGAAGCGCGCTGCGTCCTCGCCCTTCCACGCAGTGGTGTTGTTGATCTGCCCGGACAAATGGGTGGATTGATTCAGGAGGGCCTCGGAGGCGCTCCCGAACTGTTGGGCCAGCTGGCGTAATTGGGCGACGTCGGCGCCCCAGAGGTTTCCTGCCACAGATATTCCCAGCGATAGAAGTGGTCATCGGTTCTGTGACGACCCTAGACGGCCAGCCCGGTATCCGCGATGGGGACTTGTGCCCACCGGCAGAAGCGCCAGCAGGCGCCAAAGCAAAAGCCAGGCCTCCAGCGGAAAAGCGATTCCGTCGAAAGCCTGGCTTCTGGAGGGTATTGGCCTCGCCCGATCAGAGGGTGCCGGTAGCGATCTTCAGCATGCGGCGCAGCGGCTCGGCTGCGCCCCAGAGGAGTTGGTCGCCCACAGTGAATGCACTGATGTATTCCGGGCCCATCTCGAGCTTGCGGATACGGCCCACGGGGATCTCCAGGGTGCCGGAGGCAGCTACGGGGGTGAGGTCCGCCATGGAGGCTTCCTTGGTGTTGGGCACCACCTTGGCCCACTCGTTGTCAGCGTCCAGAAGTTTCTCGATTTCGGAGACGGACAGGTCCTCGCGCAGCTTGAGCGTCAGTGCCTGGGAGTGGGAGCGCATGGCGCCGATGCGTACGCACAGGCCGTCCATCACTACGTGGTCCTTGCCCGGCTTTCCGTCGGCCGTGCCGAGGATCTTGTTGGTCTCCACCCCGGCCTTCCACTCTTCCTTGGACTGGCCGTTGCCGAGGTCCGCGTCGATCCACGGGATCAGGGAACCGGCCAGCGGCACGCCGAACTGGGTGGCGTCGACGCCGGAGCGCTGGGTTGCCAGCACCTTCCGGTCGATTTCGAGAATCGCCGAAGCGGGATCGTCCAGTTCGCTGCTGACCTCGTTGTTGAGGGTGCCGAACTGGTTGAGCAGTTCTCGCATGTGGCGGGCACCGCCGCCGGAAGCCGCCTGGTAGGTCATGGAGGTACCCCACTCGACCAAGTTGTTCTTGAACAGGCCGCCAAGACCCATGAGCATGCAGGACACCGTGCAGTTGCCGCCGATGTAGTCCTTCACGCCGCCGGACAGGCCTGCGTCGATGACATCGCGGTTGATGGGATCCAGCACGATGATGGAGTCGTCGTTCATGCGCAGTGTGGATGCGGCGTCGATCCAGAGCCCGTCCCAGCCGCGGCTGCGGAGCTCGCCGTGGACCTGTTTGGTGTAATCGCCGCCCTGGGCGGTGACAATAATCGGCAGCTTGGCAAGCGTCTCAATATCGAAGGCGTTCTCGAGCTTGCCTGCGCCATCAGCGAATGACGGCGCGGCACCTCCAGCGTTCGAGGTGGAGAAAAATACCGGGTTGATGTTGGCGAAGTCGCCCTCTTCCTGCATGCGGTGCATCAGGACGGAGCCGACCATGCCACGCCAACCGACCAGTCCAACGGACGGATTAGCTGCTGTAGTCATTGGACTAGTCTAGACTTTCGCGGCTTCCGGCCGCTGTCGGTTACGTCACGAGGAAATCCGCGACGGGGGCGGCCCGGTACCCGGCCCAGGCGCGACGGCCCTACTTGCCGGCGTCGGGCTCCTGAAGGAGGGCTGCCTTGCGTGCGCGCAAGGCGTAGAAGGCGCCGAAGGCGAATACCTGGGTCACAACTACCAGGACGATGATCCCCAGGATCTTGTTGCCACCCAGGATCATGGTGAGGCCGATGATCGCGGACAGCAGCGCGAACAGCGGCAACAACATGTAGCCGAGCACGAACAGGGTCTCAGGTTTCTTCAGCATTCTCAGTCTTCCGTCCGGCGCCATGTGGCGATCCGGTAGTTGGTCCCGGTCTTGGAGGTCAGCCAGCCTTCCGCGGGCTGCGTCGCCTCAAGATTCCAAGCCTCGCCGAACTCCGGCGCGAAAGTGTCGCCGTCAATGTCGGTATCGATGACGGTGACGACGGCGACATTCGCGATGTCCATGGACTGCCGATAGATTTCGCCGCCACCAATGATCCACACGTTCTGGCCGCCCGGAGCGAATTGGGACTCGAGGAGGGCGGCGTCAAGGGAGGAAACGACGACGGCGCCGCTCGCTTCGGGCGAGTCCGCCCAGCCCTGTTGACGGGTCACCACGATATTGGTTCGGCCCGGCAGAGGACGGTACTTCGCGGGAAATGACTCCCAGGTTTTGCGGCCCATGATGACCGGGTGCCCTGTTGTCAGCGTGCTGAAGTGCTTCAAGTCTTCGGGGATGTGCCAAGGCATGGTCCCGGCCTTGCCGATCACTCCGCTGCCGGTCTGGGCCCACACCAGACCGATGCCGGTGAGTGCTTCCTCGGTCTCTCCGGAAGAAAGTGACTCCGAGGGGTGAGTTTCGTGGGTATTCATACCGCCACGGGTGCCTTGATGGAGGGGTGGTGGCGGTAACCGACTACCTCGAAGTCCTCGAAGGTATAGTCGAAGATCGAGTCCGGCTTGCGGTTGAAGCGCAGTTTCGGATACTCGTACGGGTCCCGGGAGAGTTGCTCCGTGACCTGCTCCACGTGGTTGTCGTAGACATGGACGTCCCCGCCGGTCCAGACGAAGTCGCCGGGCTCAAGATCGAGCTGCTGGGCCACCATGCAGGTCAGCAACGCATAGGAGGCGATGTTGAACGGGACGCCCAGGAACATGTCGGCCGAGCGCTGGTACAACTGGCAGGACAACTTGCCGTCGGCAACGTAGAACTGGAAGAACGCGTGGCACGGCGGCAAGGCCATGTCCTTGATCTCGGACACGTTCCAGGCCGAGACGATGTGGCGGCGGGAATCCGGGTTGGCTGCCAGGTTCTTCATGAGCTCGGCGATCTGGTCAATGTGTCCGCCATCGGGGGTCGGCCAGCTGCGCCACTGCACGCCATAGACCGGGCCGAGTTCGCCGTCGGCATCTGCCCATTCATCCCAAATGGTGACGCCCTGCTCCTGGAGCCACTTCACATTGGATTCGCCGCGGAGGAACCACAAAAGCTCGAGCGCCAGCGATTTGAAGTGCACTCGCTTGGTGGTCATGAGGGGGAAACCCCGGCTCAGATCAAAGCGCAGCTGGCGGCCGAAAACGCTCCGCGTGCCGGTGCCCGTGCGGTCCGACTTGTGCGTGCCGTTGGCCATGACATCACGCAGGAGGTCTTCATATGGGGTTGGGATGCTCACGCACCCAGCTTACTGGAGTCAGTCGTCGAACGGCTTGATCTGTTCCACGGCCACCACGCTCTGGCCGTTTCCCCAGGCCACGTGGCACACGATCATCTCGCCCGGGGCCAAGTACGGATCCTGGGCAGGCAGGACCTCCCGAAGCTCCGGGCCCATGTGCTCGCCGAGTTTCTTCAAGATGGTGGGGAGGGCCGGCCTGTGCGTGCATAGGGCGACCCCCCGCTGCTTGTCGAACAAACCGTCGACGACGGCGGACGTCTTCTTCGGGCTCCGCTGGTGATGGTGCTCCGTCAGGGCCTCAACAAGTTTCACCTTGGCCCCGGCTGCCTTGGCATACGGTGCGATGGTGGATACGCACCGTGCCCAGGGACTGCTCACGATCCGGAGGGGCTTCCACACGCCCAGAAGCCGCTCTACCGCCCGCGCCTGCCGCAGGCCTGTAGCTGCCAGGGGCCTGCTGCCTTCGGCCTTGGTCCAGGAAGACCGTGGCTTGGCCTTGGCATGCCGCACCAGAATCAGCGGCCATGTCTCCAGCTCGCCGTTCAGGTGGGCCTTCGCCAGCGCCTGGAGGGGGCTCACGTCGGTGGGGTTGCTCAGGAACCGGGCAGCCTTGTCCGGCGCGGCCCACATGTACGCGTCCACTTCCTCGCCATCCGGCTTGATGACGGAGCCGTTCACTTGCGTGGCCCAGTAGTGCACCACTTTCAATCCCGCTGCCACGTGGTAATGCGTGGGTGGCAAAGGGATCCCAAGGGCAGCCTCAAGGCCGATTTCTTCCCGGATCTCGCGGACGGCGCACTCCGGAATGGTTTCTCCGGCGTCGAGCTTGCCCTTGGGCCAGGACCAATCGTCATACTTGGGCCGATGGATCAGCAGCACCTCAAGGGCGCCCTTGGTGACGCGCCAGGGAATAGCGCCGGCGGCCGTGACGGCGATCGGTTCGCCCGGATGGTCCGTTTGGTCTGCAACAGGTGTATCGCTCTTCAACTTTTCGCTACCTACCGCCGGGCAACTGCACGTTGGCGGGACCGGGAGGCCAGCAGCCAGGACTGTATGTCCAACAGCGGCGTGCCGTCTTCGGCCTGGTGGAACCTGGTCCAATGACCTTCGTTGTCGAGATGCCAGCTGGCAGTGCCCGGGTCCAGGTAACGGCGCAGCAGGTCCATGACTTCTGCTGTGTCTTCGCGGCTGGAGAGCTGGACCAAGGCTTCTACGCGGCGGTCGAGGTTGCGGTGCATCATGTCCGCGGAGCCGATGTAGACCACGGGATCGTTGGCATTGGCAAAGGCAAACACGCGCGAGTGCTCCAGGAAGCGGCCCAGGACGGAGCGAACAGTAATGTTCTCGCTCAGTCCAGGTACGCCCGGACGCAGTGAGCAAATGCCACGGACAATGACATCAACTTTTACCCCGGCCTGCGACGCCCGGTAGAGGGCGTCGATAGTGGCCTCGTCCACCATCGAGTTGACCTTGATCTGGACCTTGGCGGCAATTCCTGCGCGGGCGTTGCGGATCTCGGTCTCGATCCTGTCGATCAGACCGGACCGCACCGAGCGAGGTGCCACGAGAAGTCGCTTGAACGTGGACTTGGGAGCGTATCCGGAGAGCTGGTTGAAGAGCTTGGACAGATCTTCGCCCACCTGCTCGTTCGAGGTCAACAGGCCTAGGTCCTCGTAGTAGCGGGCCGTGCGCGGGTGGTAGTTGCCCGTTCCGATATGGCAGTAGCGGCGCAGGCCATCAACTTCCTGGCGGACCACGAGGGACAACTTGCAGTGCGTCTTGAGTCCCACGATGCCATACACAACATGCACGCCGGCTTGCTCCAACTTGCGGGCCCACGAGATGTTGGCCTGCTCGTCGAAGCGGGCCTTGATTTCCACGAGTGCCAGGACCTGCTTGCCGGCCTCGGCGGCGTCGATCAGGGCGTCGACGATGGGTGAGTCTCCGGAGGTGCGGTACAGGGTCTGCTTGATGGCCTGGACCTTGGGGTCGGCGGCTGCCTGCTCCAGGAAGGCCTGCACCGACGTCGAAAACGAGTCGTATGGGTGGTGCAGCAGGATGTCGCGGCGACGCATGGCGGCGAAGACGTTGGCAGCCTTGGAGGTCTCGGATTCGTTCAGGTACCGCGAGGTGTGGGGCACGTGCTTCGGGTAATGAAGGTCGGCACGGTCGATTCCACCAATGACCGACAGGCCGCGCAGGTCCAGGGGCGCGGGAACAGAGTAGACCTCGGATTCCTCGACGCCGAGTTCCCGCACCAGGAGTGCACGGATGTTCGGGTTGATGTCCGTGGTGACCTCGAGCCGAACGGGAGGGCCGAAGCGGCGGCGCAGCAGTTCCTTCTCAAGCGCCTGCAGGAGGTTCTCGGCGTCGTCCTCTTCAACCTCGACGTCCTCGTTGCGGGTGACGCGGAAACTGTGGTGCTCCATGACTTCCATGCCGGGGAACAGCTTGTCCAGATGAACGGCAATAACCTCTTCGAGGGCGATGAAGCGTGCCACCCGGCCCGGGACGGCGCCGGCGCGGGGGCCATCAATCGAGACAAGGCGGGGCAGCTGGTCCGGAACCTTGACGCGGGCGAACAGCTCCTTGTCACTGACGGGGTTGCGGACAATCACTGCCAGGTTCAGGGAAAGGCCGGAAATGTAGGGAAACGGGTGGGCGGGATCGACGGCGAGGGGGGTCAGGATCGGGAAGACCTTCTCGCCGAACATCACGCTCAGGCGGTGCTGCGCTTCGTCGTCGAGCTCGTCCCAGCGCATCAGGTGGATGTGCTCATAGGCCAAAGCGGGGCGGATCTGCTCGGCAAACACCCGGGCGTGCCGTTCCTGCAGCTTGTGGGCGGCTTCGCCGATCTGCTCAAGCACTTCGATGGGGCTCAGGCCTGCGGGGGAGGGCACCGCGAGCCCGGTGGCGATGCGTCGCTTCAGGCCGGCAACGCGCACCATGAAGAATTCATCGAGGTTTGAGGCAAAGATCGAGAGGAAATTGACGCGCTCCAGCAAGAAGAGGTCCGGGTCCTCGGCAAGTTCGAGAACGCGCGAGTTGAACGCAAGCCAGCTCAGTTCGCGGTCCAGGAAGCGGTCAGGCGTGATGTCGCCTTCCGGTTCCAGGGAGGGCGCAAATTCAGGAATGTCGATGCGATCCTGGGTAGCCCGCGCGGCTGGGACTTCCGAAGAACCGAAGCGCGGAGGCAAGGTTGCGCCCTTGACCTCGGTTTTGGTGGTTCCGACCGGGTCCGGATTCATCGGGCTCTCCTTCGTTCAGCGCGGGGGGGTTGCTTCAACCCTACAAGGATTCCACGTGCCGGAATCCTAGATGTCCTAACCTTTCAGATGCTCCTTGGTCCCGGGTTACTTCCCGGTTAACGGCGCATACATGACGTCGACGTCCCAACGCACGAAGCCCAGCTTCTGGTAGAGGGCAACCGCGGCGGTGTTGTCCGCGTCGACGTACAACATCACGGAATGCAGTTCGTGGCTCTGGAGATACCTGATTCCGGCGACAGTGAGCGCCTTGCCAAGCCCCAGGCCTTGGGCTGCGGGCGTCACACCCACAACGTAGACCTCTCCGATCGCCGGATGGGGACCTTGCCGGGGGTGCACCTTAGTCCAGTGAAAGCCGAGCAATTCACCGTCGGTGTTCACGGCCAGCAAGAATCCTGCGGGGTCAAACCAGTCCTCGGCCATCCGCGCGTCCAAGTCGGCCCTGGTCAAGGACCCCTGCTCGGGATGATGGGCAAAAGCCGCCCTGTTGGCAGCCAGCCAGGCGGACTCATCCTGCCCCGGCACAAAGGCGCGCAGCGAGATTCCCTCGGGCAGGCCGGCGTCGGGCAGTTCCGTTGTGGAGGACATCAGCCGCATCTTCCATAGTTCGCGCACCGGACCGTAGCCGTAGCGGGCGGCCAGGTCCGCGGCGGCCTCGTGGTTCCCATGGGACCAGGCGTTCAGCCCCGCAAGCCCGCGGCCGTCGCGGAGCGAGTCCAACAGCCTGCCGGCGACTCCTTGGTTGCGGTAGCTGGGGTGGACGGCCATTTCCAGGACCCCGGTCCCGTCGTCCGCTTCAACGACGACGGCGATCCCCGCCAGGTCCTGTCCGCTTGCGGGATCGGACTGCTCGTCCGGGGCGTACAAGGCCAGTGTGAGCACTGAGTGGTCGCCGGCGTCGGCTCCGCGCAGCATCACCAAAGTCTGTTCGGACAAGGGGGGATTGCCGTCCGACTCCTCCGCGGCTGCGGCGAGAGTCTTGATGTCTCTCAACAGCTCGCGGTCCGAGGCGCCTTTGACGACGAGGACAGGCCAGTTCTCCGGGTGCGCAAGGCTCATGCTGCAAGGCTATACGTCCGCGGCCCGTTTGGCGGGATGGATTTTGCGGGCACTCCCTTGGCCGTGTAAGGTCTATAACTCGTCCGGCTTTGCGAAGCGGGAAACGAGGGGGATCCACCAGTGGGGTGGCCGCGATACGTTCGACCCGTATGTCCTCCACTCAAGCTGACAACCGGCGCAAGCCGGGATCAGTCGGCAAGGAAAGGCCCGGACTCGCCGAGTCCGGGCCTTTCCTTGCTTCGGAAGCTCAGGCCTCCGAGAGTTCATCTTCCGGCAAACGGACCAGCGTCAGCCGGTAGCCAACGTTGCGGACCGTGCTGATCAGGTTTTCGTGGTCCACGCCCAGCTTGGCACGCAGGCGCCTGACGTGGACGTCCACGGTTCGGGTGCCCCCGTAGTAGTCGTAGCCCCATACTTCGGTGAGGAGCTGCTGGCGCGTGAAGACCCTGCCCGGGTGCTGGGCAAGGTACTTCAACAGCTCGAACTCCTTGAAGGTCAGGTTGAGCGGCTGGCCGTTCACGCGGGCCGTATAGCTTGCTTCGTCAATCACGACGCCGGCAGCGCGGATTTCGGTCTGCGTCTCCTCTTCGCCCGGGACTGCGCGGGCCACGGCCAGGCGGATCCGGGCCTCGACTTCGGCGGGCCCCGCGGAATCGAGGACGATGTCATCCACGGACCACGCGGAGGAGACGGCAGCCATGCCGCCTTCGGTGAGGATCAGGATGAGGGGGGCGCTCAGGCCCGTGGCCTTGAGCAACTGGGTCAGGGAGCGGGCCCCCACCAGGTCCTTGCGGGCATCGAGGAAAACGACGTCGGTGGGATCGGTTTCGAGCAATGCCGTCGGTTCTGCCGGAAGGATGTGGACCCGGTGGTTCAAGAGTTCCAAGGCAGGCAGGATGTCTACCGACGACCCGGTGCTGTTCGTCAGGAGCAGGATGTGCGACATAGTTCCTCCAATGGGCGGTCCGCGCATCATCGGGCGTCTGAACCGGGTTTCCACCGGCCGGTAGCTGCTCAAGGGGCGAGGTTCCGTTGTAACGGAAGCGTTGCAACAAGAAGCGCTGTTGACAACCGAGTATACCTAAAGGCCCCTGCAACGTCAGGGATTCGTGACACCATCAACCCCTGTTTGCGACATATTTCGGCCGTATAGGGCAGGATTGGCAAGAGGTTAGTCGCAACTCAGAACGAAACGGGGCCCCGCAGGGACGCCGTGGGGTCGAGGGCGCGGCGGGTTAGGGACACAGTGAGGTCAGGGGCACAGTGAAGTCTTGGAGCATCGGGGTGGTCGGCCTCGTCGCGCTCGCGGTTATCGTGGCCAGCTCCTACGGCCCCCCGGAGGGGCTGGTGGGCGTCGGAATCCTGGCAGCGGCCGCCGTCGGCGTCGGATGGCCCCATTTTCTGGCGGTTCCCGCCAAAAAGACCCTCGCCGCGGTGATTGGGCTGAGCGGTGCGGCTTCGGCCTTGGCCGCTGCTTTAATTCCAGCCCCCGGATTTCTCGACGCAACGCCCGCCTTTATTGCCGCCGGCGTGATCGCGGTGTTCGTCGTGCAGCTGATCCGCGGAACGGGCCAAGCCCAGCGGCTTGAATCCACTCTCGGTAGCTGCGCAGGCGTGTTGCTGAGCTGCCTCGGAGCAGGGTGGATCGCGGGTTCAAGGTTCAATGGCATCAAGGAAATGGTGCTTGTTGCCGGTCTCAGTGCTGCCGTTGCCCTGCTTGCCGGGTTGTTGCGCTGGCCGGACCGGGTGGTGGCGCCTTTGGGCATCGTGGCTGCCGGGTTGGTGGCCCCGTTGGCCGGCCTGGTGTTCTCGAATATTTCGATCGTGCCCGCGATCGTCGTGGGCGTCGCCATCGGCTCGGTCTTGGTCAGTTTCCGCCGCATGGTCACGCTTCGGCTAGGCCGCCTGAACTTTCCGGCCGTTCTGGGCATGGGTGTCGCGCCCGTTTGGGCGGTTGGTGCCTTGTGCTACTTCATCGACAAACTACTCATCTACTAACAGTTAGGATGGCATCATGTCCGTACTTGCATTTGAAATCTTCTTCCTTGTCCTCCTCGGCTTGGCCAGCCTCTCGATGGCGTGGTTTGCCGGTTTTGTCGTTTACCGTCTCTTCAAGGGCCAGAAATAGAGCTTCTGTACCTTCTGGACCACTGAGGTAATTGCTGTGCCCATCGAAATTCCTTCAGACCTGACACCCGAACTGGTACCCCTTTCCTGGCTCATTGGTGAGTGGGAAGGCCGGGGACGGCTTGGAAGCGGTGACGAGGACTCGGATCACTTCATCCAGCACGTCTCCTTCACGCACCATGGTCTGCCGTACCTGGAGTACCGCGCCGAAAGCTGGCTCAGCGATGAGGACGGCACCAAGCTGCGGCCCCTGACGGTGGAGACCGGCTTTTGGGCGCTGGAGCGGAAAATGATTGACGCCGATGGAGGTCCGGGACTGATCCCGGCCGATATAGTCCCGGCGTTGAAGACTGCCGACGACGTCGAGGCTCACCGAAACGCGGACGGCGGCTTCGACATCTCGGTGTCGATCGCCCACCCCGGCGGCATCAGCGAGCTGTACTACGGCCAGATCAGGGGACCGCAAATCCACATGAGCACCGACATGGTGATGCGCGGCGGCCACTCCAAGGAATACACTGCGGCCACACGCATCTTCGGCCTCGTGGATGGCAATCTATTGTGGCGCTGGGATGTGTCCACTCCGGGTAAGTCGCTCGAGGCCCATGCTTCGGCTTTCCTGAACAAGCTCTCCTAGGAGGGCCTGTTCTCCAGCTTCAAGGTCTCCCGAAGAGGTCTCACTGAACGTCCCGTTTCGCAGTTCGAACCAAAAGGGAGCAGCGAGTGAACGAAGCAGCAAAACCTGCCAGCTATGACGATCTCAAGGCTGTGTTCTTCAACGGGACGCTGAAGCCATCCCCGCAAGTGAGCAACACCGACGGGCTCATCGCCATTAGTCAGCGCATCATGGAAAAGCAGGGCGTCAGTACCCGCGTCATCCGTACCGTGGACCACGATGTCGCCCCCGGAGTGTATCCGGACATGCGCGAACACGGCTGGGCCACGGATGAATGGCCCGAACTGTACCCGGCGGTGCTGGAAGCCGACATCGTGGTGGTGGCCGGTCCCATCTGGCTGGGGGACAACTCCTCCCAGACCAAGAAGCTCATCGAGCGTCTGTACGCCCACTCGGGCCAGCTCAACAGCAAGGGCCAATGGGCGTACTATCCGAAGGTTGGCGGCTGCCTCATCACGGGCAACGAGGACGGCATCAAGCACTGCGCCATGAACGTCTTGTACAGCCTCCAGCACGTAGGATTCACCATTCCGCCACAGGCTGATGCCGGCTGGATTGGCGCAGTCGGTCCTGGTCCCAGCTATCTCGACGAAGGATCCGGTGGCCCTGAGAGCGACTTCACCAACCGGAACACCACCTTCATGACCTGGAACCTGCTCCACTACGCCCGGATGCTCAAGGATGTAGGCGGCATTCCCGCTTACGGCAACCTCCCGGATGAATGGAAAGCCGGCACGCGCTTCGATTTTGAAAACCCGGAATACCGCTGAGCCCCAAGGACTTCTACTACATATGACTT
Organism: Arthrobacter sp. 01T419; assembly: GCF_056398865.1. Classification (NCBI taxonomy): domain Bacteria; kingdom Bacillati; phylum Actinomycetota; class Actinomycetes; order Micrococcales; family Micrococcaceae; genus Arthrobacter; species Arthrobacter sp. 01T419. Next base: position 136,166 of record NZ_JBFTQF010000002.1, on the reverse strand, counting down.
ACAAGAGCCCCCTATTGTCGCGCCCCGGAGCTGTAGAAGGCGGCGGCGAGGACTCCGGCGTCGCGGCCCACTACGGCGAACCCTTGCGTGAGCAGCGCGCACTCGCCGCCGGCACCGCCGTCGTCGACCTTTCCTACCGGGGCGTGGTCACGGTGACCGGACCGGACCGTCTCAGCTGGCTCAACACCCTGTCTTCCCAGCAACTGACCAACCTTCAGCCGGGCGTCTCGAGCGAACTCCTGCTCCTCACCATTCAGGGCCGCATCGAGTTTGACGCTCGCGTAGTGGACGACGGCGGGACCACCTGGCTGCTGGTCGAAGCCGCCGAGGCTGCCCCGCTGGCGGAGTGGCTCAACAAAATGCGGTTCATGTTGCGCGTCGAAGTAGCTGACGTATCGGCCGATTGGGCCGTCGTCGGTTCCACCAAGCCCCTTGACGCCTGGTCCGGGCGGCTCGTCTGGGAGGACCCGTGGCCGCACATCGGAGTCGGCGGCTACTCTTACAGCGTGGTGGAGGAGAGTTCCCATCCCGGCCTTGAGCGTCCCTGGTTCGAGTACCTCATTCCCGCGGCAGAGCTTGAAACCGCGGTTGAGGGTATGGCCCTCGCCGGTTCGTTGGCCGCGGAGGCGCTCCGCATTGCCGCCTGGCGTCCCCGGCTCGGCGCGGAAACGGACGAGAAGACCATTCCCCATGAGCTCGATCTCCTGCGGACTTCGGTCCACCTGTCCAAGGGCTGCTACAAGGGCCAGGAGACCATCGCCCGCGTCCACAACCTGGGGCACCCACCCCGGCGGCTCGTCTTTCTGCAACTGGACGGCTCGCAGCACACCCTCCCGGCGGCAGGTAGCGTCGTATTTGCCGGGGAACGCAAGGTGGGTACGCTGACATCTGTGGCTCAGCACTTCGAAATGGGCGCAGTAGGGCTGGCGCTCATCAAGCGATCTGTGGATCCGCAGGAAGTGCTAACCGTCCTGGATGGTGAGGAACCCTATCCGGCCGCCCAGGAAGTAATTGTTGCGCCCGACGCCGGACAGGTGGTGGGGCGCCAGACCGGATTCCTGAAGGGACCCCACCGATGAGCGAAACGACGGGCGCTGAAGCCCAAGCTGCGGGTGCTGATGACGAGGCCATTGCCTTGGCCCACACGCTGTTCGATGCCGCCCGGGAGGGCAACTCGGAGCTCCTGCGCAGCTACCTCAATGCCGGCGCGCCCGCCGGAATGCGCAATGCCGCGGGTGATTCACTCCTGATGCTGGCCGCGTACCACGGCCACGCTGAAACCGTTCAGTTACTGCTCTACCACGGCGCCGAGGCGAACGCCGCCAACGACCGTGGCCAGACGCCGCTGGCAGGCGCAGTCTTCAAGGGCTACACGGAGGTGGCCCGGGTACTGATTGACGCCGGCGCAGATCCCGACGCCGGAGCGCCCACAGCGCGCGAGGCCGCCAGCATGTTTGCCCGCACGGAGATACTCGCACTGCTCGGATAAGCCAGGAATGCTCGGATAGCTGCTCGGGACGCCGGGCCTTGTCCGTGTTTGGCGGCTGTCTGGCGCGGGCATGTTGCGGTCAATTATTCCATGTGGAATAGTTGCTGTGGAATAGTTCGCACGGAGGATGAATAAAATGGCACGAGCCGCACTGACTCCGCTTGGCGTCGCTGCACTTGCCCTCCTTGTCGAGACGCCCATGCACCCTTACGAGATGTACCAGCTCCTGATGGCCCGGCACGAGGACCGCTTGGTCAAGGTGCGGCCGGGGACGCTCTACCACGCGGTGGGTCGCCTCGAAGAGGGCGGTCTGGTCGAGGCCACAGGGATTGACCGCGCCGGCAACCGGCCCGAGCGCACAACTTACCGAATCACCGGAACCGGCAGGGAGGCGTTGACGGAGCGCCTCCAGAACATGCTCGCGGAACCCGTGAACGAATACCCGAGCTTCCCCCACGCGATTGCCGAGGCACACAACCTGCCGGCCGACGTCGTGCTGGAACTCCTGGACGACAGGCTGGCGAGCCTGGAAGACCAACTCGGCTTCCTGCTTCGCGGTGAAGAATCCGTCACAGCCAGGGGCATCGAGCCCAAATTCTGGATCGATATCAAGTACCAGCAGTCCATGCTGCGGACGGAAATCGACTGGATCCGCAGCTTCCAAAATGATCTCCGCAGTGGGCTGTTGCCATGGTAGCCGCCCGTCCAACGCACCATCTTGCAAGAAATTCAGCACAGTCAAAGGAATCCCATGGAAAACGTAACTAAACCGTGGCCCGCACTGTGGTCCCTCGTGGTCGGGTTCTTCATGATCCTGATCGACACCACCATTGTTTCCGTGGCGAATCCGCGGATCATGGAAGGCCTTCATACCGACATCAACGCTGTGATCTGGGTGACGAGCGCCTACCTCCTCGCGTACGCAGTGCCGTTGCTGATCACCGGAAGGCTCGGTGACCGCTTCGGGCCGAAGAACCTCTACCTGATCGGCCTCGTGGTCTTCACCCTTGCGTCCCTGTGGTGCGGACTTTCGGGCGACATCGGCACACTGATCGTCGCCCGCGTTGTGCAGGGCGTCGGCGCGGCCATGATGACACCCCAAACCATGGCCGTCATCACCCGTATCTTCCCGCCGGATCGCCGCGGCGCAGCCATGGGCCTCTGGGGAGCCACAGCAGGTATGGCCATCCTCGTAGGCCCGATCCTCGGCGGCGTGCTGGTTGACGGCCTCGGTTGGCAGTGGATCTTCTTCGTCAACGTTCCCATCGGCATTGTCGCTTTCGTCCTCGTGACGCGCCTGGTACCGAAGCTGACCACTCACAGCCACAAGTTTGACGTCGTGGGTGTGCTGCTGTCCGCCGCCGGCATGTTCCTGCTGGTGTTTGGCATTCAAGAAGGCCAGAGCTACAAGTGGGGGACCGTCACCGGAGCCATTACCGTGTGGGGCCTGATCATCACGGGCCTTCTTGTCTTGGGCGTATTTGTCGTGTGGCAGTGGCTGCTGGAGCGCCGTGGAGGCGAGCCCTTGTTGCCGCTTGGGCTGTTCAAGGACCGCAACTTCTCGCTGGGCAACACCACCATCATGGCGGTGGGCTTCACCATCACGGCCTTCCCGCTGCCCACCATCTTTTACTACCAAGTTGTCCGTGGGTTGACTCCCACGCAGTCCGCGCTGCTCATGATCCCCATGGCTGTGATCTCCGGTGCGCTGGCGCCTTTCGTTGGCAAGCTGATCGACCGCATCAACCCGCGATGGTTCGCCGCCTTCGGGCTCCTCTGCCTATCCGGCGCACTGTTCTGGACCGGGACCCTACTGAAGCCGGACACTCCCATCTGGATGTTCCTGCTCCCTAGTGCCCTCCAGGGCGTGGCCAACGGGTTCATTTGGGGTCCGGTCTCCAACGCCACCACCCGCAACCTCCCGCCGCGCTCGGCCGGCGCCGGTTCCGGTGTCTTCAACACGACGCGCCAGATCGGTGCGGTGCTGGGATCGGCCGCGATTGCTGCCCTCATCCAATCACGGCTCGCGGCCGAGCTGCCGGCGGCTCCTCCAGGTGCCGCCCCCGCTGGCGAAGGCGGATTCACCGGCAAGTTGCCTGAATTCCTGCATGACGGCTTCTCGACAGCGATGAGCCAGTCCGTCCTGCTCCCCGCCTTTGCGATTCTGCTGGGCGCTGTGGCGGCGTTGTTCTTCGCCAAGCCGAAAGCAGTCCGAGGCTGGGGTTCCCCGGCGCCTGCAACTGAGGCCGAGCCCGAGACGGTTTCGCAAGACGGCGGCCAGGCGAGGCGTTAGCCCGCGCGAACTGGCAGACGATGCCCTCAGAATGCGATTTTGAGGGCATCGTCTGCCAACTCGCGCCAAGAGAGCTAGCGAAGCAGCACCGACGTCTGGATGCCGCCGTCGACGAATCCCAGCCTTCGCGCCAAGGCCAGCGACCCGCGGTTGTCCAGCGCCGTTCGCCATTGCAGCGTCAGGCCGGAGGCAAGTGCCTCGTGTGCCGCGATCGAGGCAGCCAGGGTTCCGAGTCCCTGCCTGCGCAATTCCGGTGGCACCAGGACTCCCATATCTGCGAGGATCCCTTGCCACTCGGCATAGGCTCCGCAGGCCACCGGTTTGCGGTCCGGTTCGTTGCCATCCATCACCGTGAAATGGTGGTCCATCCTTGAGAGGTGGACTTCATTGACGTCGTCCGGAGGGCATCTTCCCTCCAATTCGATCGCCTCGGGGTGGCCGTGGGAGACGGTGACTTCCCCGCCAGGCTGGAAGAGGGGAAGATCGTCGGCGAAGAGGAGCGCGGATGTTCCGAGGCCGTGGCCCCCGTGCTCGCGGCTGAGCCGCAAGAGTGCGGAATGCTCGCTGAGCTCTTCGTCTGAGAGTTCGACGGCGGCAGCCAGCGCCCATGTCGGAGCCACCAGGGCGGAGCGGCCAAACAGCCTCACAAACGTGATCGACTCTGCGTCTTCGTCTTCCCGGACTAAGCGCTCACCGGGACGGGCGGCGGGCGACCCGGAAGCGAAACTGAAAGCTTCGTCGTCGAACCCCAAATGACGGGCCCAGGCCAGCAGCACAATTTCGGCCGATCCCGCATCAAGTTCCATGACATCGAGTCTATGCAGTCCTTGAAAAAGGAAGGAGCAAGCAGGCCACCCGAAAGTGCCTGCTTGCTCCTCGAAGACCGGTCTAACCGAACAAAACCGCCGCTTCGTCGTAGCGGTGCTGCGGGACGGTCTTGAGCTTGCCCAAGGCAGCTTCGAAGCCTACGTGCTCGATGTCCGTGCCTTTGAGGGCCACCATGGTTCCCCAGCGGCCTTCCACTACGGAATCGGTTGCCGCCATGCCGAGACGGGTGGCCAGAACGCGGTCAAACGCCGATGGGACGCCGCCGCGCTGGATGTGGCCGAGGATCGTGGCACGGGTTTCTATGCCGGTACGGGCTTCGATTTCCGGGGCGAGTTGGTCGGCGATGCCACCCAGGCGGGGCCGGCCAAAAGTGTCCAAGCCGCGTTCGGAGTGTGGGGCTTCCATGTGGTCGGGAACAAAGCCTTCGGCGACGACAATCAAGGGCGCGCGGCCACGATCGTGGGCCTCCTGGACCCACTCGGTGATCTGCTCGATGCTGACTTTCTGCTCGGGAATCAAAATGGCGTGGGCACCGGCGGCCATGCCAGCGTGCAGGGCGATCCAGCCCACGTGGCGGCCCATGACCTCGGCGATCATGCAGCGGTGGTGCGATTCTCCGGTGGTGCGCAGCCTGTCGATGGCCTCGGTCGCGATCTGGACGGCAGTGTCGAAACCGAAGGTGTAGTCGGTGGCGTCGAGGTCGTTGTCCACAGTCTTGGGAACGCCAACAATCCTCAAACCGGCGTCGGTGAGGCGCTTGGCGGCAGCCAGGGTGCCTTCGCCGCCGATGGCAATGATGGCGTCGATGCCGAGGCGGTCCATGTGGGCCTTGATGACGTCAGGCCCGCCGCCGTTCTCGAACGGGTTGGTGCGGGACGTACCGAGGATGGTTCCGCCCTGCTTGGCGATGCCGCGGACCATAGTGCGGGGAATGTCGATGACGTCGCCCTCCACGACGCCGCGCCAACCGTCCCGGAAACCGACGAATTCCTGGCCGTGAATGGCAATTCCCTTGAGGACGGCGCCACGGATAACCGCGTTGAGTCCGGGGCAGTCGCCACCGCTGGTAAGGATTCCAATTTTCATGAGGGCTCAAATCCTGGTTAGGAGGTATACGTGCAGAGCGCCACGCTGAGCTCACAACGATTGTAGGCGGCAATGTGGGGTAGGACACAAACCATGACCGGCGCCGAGGATGAGACTTTTGAAACAGTGTGGAAATATCGCCCGAAAGCCCGGCTTTGAAACCGAGCTTAAAAGCCCAGCGCCCCGCCGCGGCGGAGCGCTGGTGTGAACTCGCTCAGCCCTGTGAGCCCGCTGGCTAGGCTGCCCTATTTCTTGCCTTGCGAACGCTGATTGAGGAAAGATTCCAGCGCAATGTCTCCGCTCTGGTTGGGAAGCAAGAGCCACGCCACCACGTAGATCACCACGGCCGGTCCAGGCAGAAGGCAGAAGATCAGGTAGCCAACGCGGACGTAGGCCACGTCCACGTTCAGCTTGGCGGCAATGCCACCGCAAACCCCTCCGAGCCAACGCTGCGGACCGCGCTTCAGGCCTATGCCCCGGACGATGTTGAAGAACTTGTTCATGGCTAGAGCCTTCCCTGTTGTGGCTGCTTTGTCACGTGTCGGTTTTTTATTGGCCGTCAGAATCGGCGGCGCTGGAGCCGGACCCGTTGCCTTTTCGTGAACGGGCCGACAGCAGGCCGCCGATCACGAGTGCCGCACCGGCCCCGATCATGAGCCCGATCAGTACGTAATTGCCATTGAGGGCCACAAGGCCGAGCTTGGAAACGATGATCAGGCCGGCCAGTGCCAGGACGATCAGCCCCCAGACCACGGTGCCGACCCGGGCCCGGGCAGCTCGCACCACGGGCTCAGATGCTGAGTGGCCCGTTCCAAACGTGGGCGCGGGTTCGTGCGTACTCATGTCAGTTTCCTTCCTGGACGGTGACATTGCTGAAGGTGCCGTCGAGCTTGACGATCAGCTTGGCGCCAGGCTTGTCGGTGTTGAAGCTGTTCTGATTGCCGTTGCTGCTATGGCTGATGGCGCTGGGGTCCTGCTTGAGGTTCGCGAAGGTCATGTTCGCTTGGACCTCCACCGGCACGTTTGCGGGGATGAGGAGTTTGATGTTGCTGGCCGTCACGTCCATCGGAACCACGACGTCGGCGCTCAGCGGCGCGCTCACGTTCAACTTCGTCAAATCAACGATCCCGTTGGCTCCCGTAAGGTCTAAGCCTTTGCGGGCATCGTCGATGCTTACGGGATTCCATTGGCCATTCTGGAGACGGAAGTGGTCCGCAGTGGGTGCGATATTGAAGATCCCCCCGATCACCAGCGTCGCGACGGCCAGGAATCCCAGCAGCCCCGAAGTTCGGCCACGAAGTCCGGCAACCAGGATGCCGAGGCCGAGGACTCCAGCGCCCGTGGCCCAGACCACAGCGTTGGCGGCGTCACCGAGATGGATGACGTTGCCGGCGTCGAGAAGCTTGAGCGTTCCGCCGGCCAGCAGGGCCGCCCCCGCGGAGACAGCTACGATAGTCGCGCCCGGTCCCTGCCGTTTGGGTCGCTGGGGCCGGTTGTGTCCGCCACCCGGCGGGTAGGGCCCGGCTGGATTGAAGGGACCCGAAGGCGCGGCGGGCCCGCCAGCCCCGTAGGCACCTGCGCCGTACTGGCCGCTGTTGGGCGGGCCGGAATAACCCACGGCCGACGGCGGGAGCGTGCCCGACGGCGATACAGCGCCGTAGCCGTGCATGCCGCCTTCATAGGAGGTGCTCTGCGCTGCCCCGTAGACGCCGCCTGGTGTGCCGGCGCCCGGGGTGCCCGGAGCAGGCGCAAAGTGTTGGGTTTCCATGGATCGTCCTCCGCTGCGGGATTTGCTGCGCTGGACCAGGAAATAGATCAAGTAGATGACGCCGCCAATCCAGAACAGCGTCCAGAAGAGCCCTGGAAGGCCGTTCCAGCCCCATCCCCAGAAACCGCGGCCGAGGCTTGGCAATCCGATGATGGTGGTGATGACGGCGCCGGTCATGCCTGCAGACCAGCGCCCGGCGCCGGCCTCTTGGGCGTGAATGCGGCCATCGGGTTCCGGCAGGAGCGCCCAGGCGATGCCGTAGAGCAGGATGCCGATGCCGGCGAAGACGGTGAGGATGATGAAGATGCCGCGGACGATCAAAGGATCGATGCCGAAGCGGTGCGCGATGCCACTGGCCACGCCGCCCATCCACCGGTCCCGGCCACGGCTGATGCCTTGGCTGCGGATCCAGTTGAAAAAGTTCTGTGGGGGCGCGGGGACGGCGTAGTTCGGTGCGGTGCCGCCGGTGTTTGCGGTGCTACCGCTCTCGGTGCCACTGGTGTTTTGCCGCCTGGGTTCTTCCGGCGAGCCGATCCCGGCCGGCTCGCTGGATTCCTCGGGTTGCCCGGGATCCGCAGGGTGTCCGGAGTCCTCTGGATTCATGCTGTTCGAGTTCATGCTTCGATCTTGCCGTCCGGCGACCATCTCCCTCTATTGGGGGATACCCTGAACGTTCCCTGAGTGGCCCCCTGAGATGTCCTGCTTCCAGCGCCGAAGGCCTTGATCCGTGTTTGGATGGATTCATGACAATCGCCACGCAACGCCCGCCGCTGGTCCGCAGCAGCGATCGCATGATTGCGGGCGTCTGCAGCGGCTTGGCCGACCATTTGGGCTGGCCAGTGAAGTACGTCCGGCTCGGGATGGTCCTTGCCTCGTTCGCCGGCGGTGCAGGCTTGGCCTTCTACGCCTGGCTGTGGGTCATGGTGCCTACCGCGGATGAAAGCGCCCGCCGCAATAGCCGCCGCCCGGCGTCGCCCATTGCCCCCGCAGTGAGCCTGCCTCCCTTCACTGGCCCCACGTCGGCCACAGGGTCGCCCGCTCCTGGTTGGACGCCGGCTGCTTGGGCTCGGAGCGCCCCTGGCGCATCCGAGGGAACAGCGCCCGACGGCGGAGCGCCGCCTCTGCCGCCGTCCGGCCCTCCTCCCGTATTCGCCTCCTGGTTCAGGGTGCGGCGCATCCAGTACGGGAAGGAGATCCTGCTGGGAGCCGGCCTCCTTCTCGTGGCGGCAATCCTGATCGCCCGTCAGTTCGGCGTCGACGTCCCTCTTGGCACGCTGATCCCGGCTGCAGCCATTCTTGGCGGCGCGGCGATCGCGTGGATGCAACTGGATGAGACGCGCAGGGCCGGGCTGGTGGACAAGACCAAGGCGGATCAAGCCGGCGGCTGGGTCCGCCTCGCCGCTGGATTGGCGTTGGTGGTTGCTGGAGTGCTGGTGATGGTGTCCGGTTCCGGCTCGTGGGAACAGACATGGCTCGCGCTACTTGCCTCGATAGCGGTGTTGGGTGGTGTCGCCCTAGTGCTGCTGCCGTGGGGCCTGAAGTTCTGGAAAGACCTTGAAACCGAGCGTGCGGGGCGTGTTCGCGAGACTGAGCGGGCCGAGATCGCAGCCCATCTGCACGACTCGGTGCTGCAGACGCTTGCCTTGATCCAGCGTCGCGCCGGTTCCGAGCAAGACGTGATCCGCCTTGCACGTGCCCAGGAGCGTGAACTGCGTACCTGGCTATACCGGGACGCCGCCAAGGACTCGGGACTCCTGGCAGAGAGGATTGCGGCGGCCGCAGCCGAGGTGGAGGACGCGCACGGGCACGCCGTGAATGTCGTCAGCGTGGGAGACGCGGCCATGACGGACAGGCACGAGGCCCTCGTCCTCGCAGCTCGCGAGGCCATGCACAACGCTGCCCGGCATGGCGGCGGCGCCGTGTCCGTCTACCTCGAGAGCTCGGATGCCGGCAGTGAGGTTTTCGTCAGGGACCGGGGACCGGGCTTTGACCCGGATGCTGTTCCGGAAGACCGGCTTGGTGTCAAAGAATCGATCATCGGCCGGATGAAGCGCCACGGCGGTACGGCAGTGATCAGCAGCGGCTCCGAGGGCACAGAGGTCCGACTGAAGCTGCCCGTCGAGAACGCCGACAAAGCAGAGAACCGAAATGGAGAGGCCAAAGCATGAGCGGCACACCAGAGCAAACACCGGGGACGGTCCGGGTAGTGATCGTTGACGATCACGCCATATTCCGCTCCGGGCTCAAGGCCGATCTCGATTCCAGGATCGACGTCGTGGGCGAGGCTGGAACCGTGGAGCAGGCCATTGCCGTGATTGCCGAGGTCCGGCCGGAAGTGGTGCTGCTTGACGTCCATCTGCCCGGTGGCCTTGGCGGCGGCGGGCGGGAGGTCATTGCCGCGTCGGTGCCCTTGCTCGGAAGCACCAGTTTCCTGGCCTTGAGCGTGTCCGATGCCGCCGAGGACGTCGTAGCGGTGATTCGGGCCGGGGCTCGCGGTTACGTCACCAAGACCATTTCGGGTCCCGAGATCTCCGATGCCGTGATCCGCGTGGCCGATGGTGACGCCGTTTTCTCGCCGCGGTTGGCCGGTTTTGTGCTGGACGCCTTCGGGACCTCCCCTGCGGAGATCGCCGACGACGAACTGGACCGCCTCTCCGCGAGGGAACTGGAAGTCATGCGCCTCATCGCCCGTGGCTACAGCTACAAGGAGGTGGCCAAGGAACTGTTCATTTCCATCAAGACCGTGGAAACCCATGTTTCCGCGGTGCTCCGCAAACTCCAGCTCTCCAGCCGTCACGAACTGACCAAATGGGCTGCTGAACGCCGCCTCCTCTAACGTTCCAAATATCCGAGCGAGCGTCGGACGGAAAGCGGAAATATCCGAGCGAGCGTCGGGCGTACGACGACGGCGGCACTTGAGCGGGTGCCGAGCTTCGCACGCTCCTGCAGATATATGCCCCAAAACCCCGACGCTCGCTCGCCTATGTGGCAAATTCCCCCGGCGCTCGCTCACCTTTAGTGCCTTAAAGCCAAACGCTCGCTCACCTTCCGATCAGAGGGTGAGCGAGCGTTTGTAGCTGAAAGGCTACTTGGCCTGGCCGAGGAACTCCTGCAAGCGCCGAACGCCTTCAGCCAGGTCCTCGTCGCCGAGGGCGTAGGAGAGGCGCACGTATCCGGAGGGGCCGAACGCCTCGCCAGGAACAATCGCCACTTCAACTTCGTCGAGGATCAGCGAGGCCAACTCTGCCGACGTCGACGGACGGACAGGACCGTTCGACGTCGGGAATTCCTTACCCAGCAGCGCGCGGACGTCGGCGTACACATAGAAGGCGCCTGTCGGCGTCGGGCATTCCACACCCTCGATTGCGTTCAGTCCCGCGACAATCGCCTTGCGGCGGCGGTCAAAGGCGACCTTCATCTCGTCGACGGCGGTCAGCGGGCCGGAGACTGCTGCCAGGGCAGCGATCTGCATGATGTTGGAAACGTTCGACGTCGCGTGCGACTGGAGGTTGGTGGCGGCCTTGATGACGTCGGCCGGGCCGATCATCCATCCGACACGCCATCCGGTCATGGCATAGGTCTTGGCGACGCCGTTGAGGATGACCACCTTGTCGCCGAGTTCGGGGGCTGCAGTGGCAATGGAGGTGAAGGGCACGCCGTCGTATGTGAGGTGCTCATAGATTTCGTCGGTGACAACCCAGAGGCCCTTGGCCGCTGCCCATTTACCGATCTCGGCCACCTGTTCGGCGCTGTAGACGGCGCCGGTCGGGTTGGACGGGGAAACGAAAAGCAAGATCTTCGTCTTGTCCGTGACAGCGGCCTCGAGCTGCTCCACGGTGACCAAATAACCCTGCTCCGGGCCGGCGAAGACCTCAACAGGTACGCCTCCGGCCAAACGAATTGCTTCCGGGTAGGTGGTCCAGAAAGGCGTGGGGATGATGACCTCGTCGCCCGGGTCAACGAGCGTGGCGAAGGTGTTGTAGACAGCTTGCTTGCCGCCATTAGTAACCATCACCTGGGAAGCGTCGACTTTGTAGCCTGAATCGCGGAACGTCTTGTCCGCAATGGCCTGCTTCAGTTCCGGCAGGCCGGCTGCGGGGGAGTAGCGGTGGTACTTCGGTTGGGAGGCGGCTTCGACGGCGGCCTTGACGATGTAGTCGGGGGTCGGGAAGTCGGGCTCCCCGGCGCCGAAGCCGATCACGGGGCGACCCGCTGCCTTGAGCGCCTTGGCCTTGGCGTCAACGGCAAGGGTGGCGGATTCGGCGATGGCGGAAATTCGCTGTGAAATGCGGGCGGCAGGTATTCCGGCAGACATTAAAGCACCGTTCTTCGCTGGCAGCTCATGAGCTGGATGGTGGGATTCGACGGAATCTACTTTATGCTGTTCTGCGGAGCTATCGGGCTAACGCCGGGAAAGTGACAGTGCAGGTTGATCAACCGAGCGCTGATCACACAAGCGGGACGGCCTGAACACTCCGGAAATGACCCGGTTCGACTATCGCGGCGTTGTTGCGTAGACTGGTTCACCGGTGTTGAAAAACATCACAATGGTTCGCGCCCCAGACTTGGTGTGGAATCTCTATGTTCATGGGGGTTCCTCGGCTTGTGTGGAGCGTGGCCAAAATATGGATTCGATCCATAGGGTAGTGGCGCAATTGGTAGCGCAGCGGTCTCCAAAACCGCAGGTTGCAGGTTCGAGTCCTGTCTGCCCTGCGCAAGCTGTTCCGGGGTTACCCCCGGAACAAGCGCAGCAACCATGGCTCTGATCAGGGTCGGGTCAACGACGTTTGCATAGATGAGTGAGGATCAGGTGACCGAAACAGCTGCGAGCAGCTCGAAGGGCCGCCCTGCTAAGAAGTCCGATTCTGGCTTCTTCGCTCGAATTGCACTTTTTGTTCGCCAGGTTATCGGCGAACTCAAGAAGGTAGTCGCGCCAACCCGCAAGGAACTGATCAATTACACGCTCGTGGTGCTGGTGTTCGTGACCATCATGATGCTCATCGTCACCCTGCTTGATCTGGCCTTCGGTACTGGAATCAAATGGGTCTTCGGCGGTACTGGCGTCACGAACCGCTAAGCGGATCGCTCCGTAAACCGCGCGGAATCCCCGGATAATCAAGGGGTTTCGCAGGGTTTGCGGAATTGAGCCATTTAAATAGGCATGTAAGGCAATGAGGAAGCAGGAGACCAAGTGTCTGAGCAGGAGCTCGAGGTAACTGAGACTGAGCTGGATGGGCCCGCTGAAAGCACGGCTGACGCCGTGGAAGGATCCGAGGTCGATTCTGCTGCGCCCGAAACTGCCGACGTCGATGACGCCGACCAGGATGAGTCCGACGACGAGTCTTCCGACGCCGCCGATGAGGACGAGTCCGACGCCGACGCCCTGGCCGCCGCTGCGGCCGTGGCGCCAGCCGATCCCGCTGACGAGTTCAGGGCCAAGCTTCGCCGCCAGGAGGGTGACTGGTACGTCATCCACTCCTACGCAGGCTACGAAAACCGCGTTAAGGCCAACCTTGAGACCCGCATCCAGACCCTGGACATGGAAGATTACATCTTCGAAATCCAGGTGCCCATGGAGGAAGTCGTCGAGATCAAGAACGCACAGCGCAAGATCATCAACCGCGTGCGCATTCCGGGTTACGTCCTCGTCCGTATGGACCTGACCGACGCCTCTTGGGGCGCCGTCCGTCACACCCCTGGTGTCACTGGCTTCGTGGGTAACGCCCACAACCCGGTTCCGCTGCGCCTCGACGAGGTCTTCTCCATGCTGGCTCCGGTCTTCGAAGAGCAGCAGGCCGAGAAGGGCAAGCCGGTCAACAAACAGCACCAGACACCGGTCGACATCGACTTCGAGGTCGGAGAGTCTGTCATCGTCAAGGAAGGTCCGTTCGAGACCCTTCCCGCCACGATCTCCGAGATCAAGATGGATTCCCAGACGCTTGTGGTCCTCGTGTCGATCTTCGAACGCGAAACCCCGGTTACGCTCGCATTCAACCAGGTCACCAAGATCTAGTTGATCCAAGAATTTCGCCCCGCGGTTGCCCGCTTAGCAGCCACGGAGCGGTCGGTCGCCTTGCCATGGCGGCCACAAACCTGAGGCACGCTCCTGTGTCCTAGGAAGTTATTGAGAGAAGGACCTACATTGGCTCCCAAGAAGAAGGTCACCGGCCTCATCAAGCTGCAGATCCAGGCAGGTGCCGCCAACCCGGCCCCGCCGATCGGTCCTGCGCTTGGCCAGCACGGTGTCAACATCATGGAATTCTGCAAGGCGTACAACGCTGCAACGGAATCCCAGCGCGGAAACGTTATCCCGGTTGAAATCACGGTCTACGAAGACCGCTCCTTCACCTTCATCACCAAGACCCCGCCGGCTGCAGAGCTCATCAAGAAGGCTGCAGGCGTCGCCAAGGGTTCGGCCACGCCGCACACCGTCAAGGTTGCCAAGCTGACCCAGGCACAGGTTAACGAGATCGCCACCACCAAGATGGAAGACCTCAACGCCACCAGCCTTGAGGGTGCTGCCAAGATCATTGCGGGCACCGCTCGCTCCATGGGCATCACCGTCGAATAGTCGAGGAACGAACGGACGGTGAGGGCTGAGGAACGAAGCACTCGCCGGAAGTGAATCCCGGAGACTTTCGACAATTAGATACTGTCGAGGGCTAACCACCTCCCGCCGGGAAACCGGCACCATTGAAATATTGAGAATGTTGGAGATCCACGCCGGATTTCCAACTGTGGCAGGGCCCAGCGCGGTCCGTAGACCACAACTGCACAAGGAGAAAAAGCAGCATGGCAAAGCGCAGCAAAGCATATGAGGCAGCCGTAGCCAAGATCGAGGCAGACAAGCTCTACGCCCCGTTCGAAGCCATCAAGCTCGCCAAGGACACCAACCCGTCCAAGTTCGACGCAACCGTTGAGGTCGCTTTCCGTCTCGGCGTTGACCCGCGTAAAGCCGACCAGATGGTCCGTGGCACCGTCAACCTGCCGCACGGCACCGGTAAGACTGCCCGCGTTCTGGTTTTCGCAACGGGCGACAAGGCCGAAGCGGCAATTGCTGCAGGCGCCGATTTCGTTGGTTCCGATGACCTGATCGAAAAGATCGCGGCCGGCTGGACCGACTTCGACGCCGCGGTGGCAACCCCTGACCTCATGGGCAAGGTTGGCCGCCTCGGTAAGGTCCTCGGCCCGCGTAACCTGATGCCGAACCCGAAGACCGGTACCGTGACCGCAGACGTCACCAAGGCTGTCAACGACATCAAGGGTGGAAAGATTGACTTCCGCGTCGACAAGCACTCCAACTTGCACTTCATCATCGGCAAGGTTTCCTTCGACGAGCTGAAGCTGGCCGAGAACTACGCAGCAGCACTGGAAGAGGTTCTTCGCTTGAAGCCGTCCGCTTCCAAGGGCCGCTACATCCAGAAGGCCACCGTCGCCACCACGTTCGGCCCGGGTATCACCGTTGACCCGAACGTCACCAAGGTTCTCACCGAGGCGTAAGCCGCAGGGGAGCATCGACTCTGAAAGGACCGTCCGGCATCGCACCGGGCGGTCCTTTTGTTTTGTCCGCCATGGGAGCCGCTTTCGCGGCGTGGTGAAGCGTACGACGGCGGCTCGCGCCTACTCGGGGCCGGCACCTGGGCGCGGCCGACAGGTACCTATCGCGGCTCGCAGCCTCTGATTAGGCTGGGGACATGACAGGCCAGCTTCCGGACTTCAGCATCCATGAGCTCCACTTGCCGGAGTCCCTGGAAGGACCGGAGGGCAAGGAGTTCAGGGAGCTCTGCTCCGCAATGGACGCCATGGTGCTGGAAACCTGGGGAAACTTGGACAGGGCATCCTCGGCCGCATCCCGTCTCGCGGCTTGGCGCGGCACTCCTTACGAGGCATCCAGGATCTTTTCCGCTCGGGATCACGGCGGCATTGTTGGCTATGCTTCCTGCGCCGTTCCGCTCAAAGACAACGCCGGGACCGCATGGCTGCACGTAGGTGTCTTGCAGAAATATCGCGGACACGGAATCGGAACCGCCTTGCTCCGCACGGTGGAAGAGGTCGCGAAGGCCCAGGGAAGGCATGTCCTGCAGGCGCACACTGAACACCCCGCCGGCTTCCCAGGAACCGGTCTCCTTGATCCGGCCACGGGAGCCGGGGGAGTGCCCGAAGATGGTCCAGGAGTCACCTTCTGCCTCAAAAACGGATACCGCCTGGAGCAGGCCAGCAGGTTCAGCGGGCTGGAGATGGACCACAATGCCGAGTGGGCGAGCCTTGAGCTCGCGGCCCATTCCAAGGCGGACGCCGCATACGAGGTCGTTAGCTGGACGAACCGTTGTCCCGGCGAATACGTGGAGCAGATGGCGGTTCTGATGGGCCGGATGAGTACGGATACTCCCGCGGGAGGCCTTGAGATTGAGGCGGAAGCCTGGGACGCGGCCCGCGTCAGGCAACTTGAGGACACTACCCTTGCCGAGGGCCAAACCGCCCTGGTGGCAGCCGCACGACATCGCCCAACAGGGGAACTCGCCGCGTACACCGTGATTTACCTTGATCCCGCGAAGGCATGGGTGGCCGATCAGGACGATACCTTGGTGGCAAGGCCGCACCGAGGCCACGGGCTGGGAATGCTCGTGAAACTGGCGAACCTGAGAAGACTGCAAGCGGCATATCCGGCTGTCCGGCGCGTCATGACTTTTAACGCCGAGGAAAACGAACATATGCTGGCCATCAACGTACAGCTCGGCTTCCGACCGGTGGGATACGACGGCGAATGGCAAAAGAGGACCAAATGACGAGCACGGTGGAGATCGGCCAACTCTGGATCCCGGATTCCCTTGACGCCGACGACGCGAAGGATTTTCTCGCCGCCGTGGAAGTCAGCCGCAAAGTCCGGATGCAGATCTGGGGAAGCGACGATCTCGCCTACACGCCGTTGGAGAAACTGCTCGAACTTGCAGATCCTTACGAACGCCAGGTCATCCTTGTGGCCCGCGTCGACGGACGCATCGTCGGCACGGTCGATATCGCGCTCCCGCTCGCCGACAACATGGACCTGGCCGAATTCACCCTCGATATCCTCCCGGAGTTCCAACGCAGGGGCGTCGGGCGGCAGCTTCTGGAGGCCGCCGAACACTTCGCCAAGAGCGAGGGCAGGACAATGATCATGGTGGACACCAACCACCCTGCCGCGTCCTTGCATGGGGGTGCCGACGAACAATTGGTGCCGGGCAGTGGCCTCGGGTTCGTCCCCTTGGCCAGCCGTGAGGTCGACTTCGCCCGACGCACCGGCTACACGCTCCAGCACATCGAACAGTTCAGTTCCTGCACCCTCCCGCTGGATTCGAAACTCGTCGCTGAGCTTGAGGCTGAAGCGGAAGACGCGAATGCCGGCCGGTACCGAGTCCACCACTGGACGGACCGCTGCCCGGAACAGTGGCTCGAAGCCGTGGCGGCGCTCGAGAATGCTGCCGGCGAAATAGTGTCGGAGGGTGGTGAGACGGCGGAGGCCGAGCAGCAGCAATTAGTGTTCGACGCCGGTGTCCTACGGCAAGCGGAAGAAGCCGCCGTCGCGCAGGGACGCCGAACGGTGGTCACCGCCGTCGAGCACGTCGCCAGCGGGCGGATCGTCGGGCTCACCACGATCGGCGTCCTGGCGCAGCGTCAGGATGTCGTCTTCCAAGACGACACGATCGTCCTGCAGGAGCACCGGGGAAACAAACTCGGGCTTCTCATCAAGGTCGCCAACATGCAGCGCCTCAGCGAGCAGTTCCCTGACGCCCGGGTGATCTACACCTGGAATGCGCCGGAAAACCGGTACCTGCTGACGGTGAACAAGCAATTGGGATTCACCACGGCAGGAGTCACGGGCCTGTGGCAAAAGGAACTGCCGGACATGGGTCCGAAGGTCACTTCTTCTGAGTGACCGGCGTGATTTGGTTTGCACTTGCCCGTCCCGTAAGCTTGAACTACCAAAGACCGTCGGTTGATGGGAATCCACTCCTCTGTGCGCAGCTCAACACTGCAGCTGTGCGCGGAAGAACCAAGTGGTTTCCCTGACGAAGGACCCTGACAAAGGGCGGCCGGCGCAGGTGAACGAAGCAAGTCTCCATGATCATTTGATCGTGTCGAGCCAAGCCCCGTGCATCTGCGCGGGGCGTTTTTTAGTTACAGCTCTTTTGAGCGGGGACCCGGAAGACCGGCTTTATTCCCCGGAAGGAGGGTTATGGCAACGCCTAGCAAGATCTCTGCAGTAGCTGAGATCACGAACGATTTCAAGGAATCGAACGCCGCTGTCCTGACCGAATACCGCGGGCTCTCTGTCGCACAGCTCAAGGAGCTGCGTGTTTCTCTCGGCCTGGACACCAAGTTCTCGGTCGTCAAGAACACCCTGACCGCCATTGCAGCCAAGGAAGCTGGTGTCGAAGCATTCGACGGTCAGCTCGCCGGCCCCACTGCGATTGCATTCATCAAGGGTGACGCGGTTGCTGCCGCCAAGAGCCTGACGGACTTTGCCAAGGTCAACAAGCAGCTGGTCATCAAGACCGGTTACTTCGAAGGCAAGGCACTGAACGCAGCAGAGGTTGCCGCTCTGGCAGCCCTCGAGTCCCGTGAGCTGCAGCTCGCCAAGGTTGCAGGCATCCTCAAGGCACCTGCTGCCGCTGCTGCACGCATCATTGACGCTCTGCGCCTCAAGCTTGAAGAAGAGGGCGGCGCTGTAGCACCGGCCGCTGAAGAAGCACCGGCTGCCGAAGAGGCTCCCGCCGAGGCTGCTGCAGAAGAGGCTGCCGCTCCGGCTGAAGCCGCTGAAGCAGCAACCGAAGAGAACTAAGTTCTCCCCCCACCAAACTGAGGTGCAGTAACGGACGATGTTCGTAGCGGCACCACCTAAAGGAAGGACGCCAAACATGGCGAAGCTCAGCAACGAAGAGCTCATTGAAGCTTTCAAGGAACTGACCATCATCGAGCTCTCCGAGTTCGTCAAGCTCTTCGAAGAGACCTTCGAAGTTACTGCTGCTGCTGTTGCAGTTGCAGGCCCGGCTGCGGGCGGCGCTGGCGAAGAAGCCGAAGAGAAGACCGAATTTGATGTCATCCTCGAAGCTGCCGGCGACAAGAAGATCGCAGTGATCAAGGAAGTTCGCGCCATCACCTCCCTCGGCCTCAAGGAAGCCAAGGACCTGGTTGACAGCGCACCGAAGGCCGTCCTCGAAGGCGCCAACAAGGAAGCCGCAGAGAAGGCCAAGGAGCAGCTCGAAGCTGCCGGCGCCACGGTTACTGTCAAGTAACTCGCCTTTTCGGGTAATTCACTTTACCTGGGAGCCCCGTCCGGATTCGTCCGGGCGGGGCTTCCTGCCTTTAAGAGCAACGCGGGGTCACTTACGGCCCACTGGGTGCTGCTGGATGGGCCGTAAGTGACCCCGCGTTGCCTTTGGAAGGGTCAGAGGGGGTCGCTGATGTCGGCCACCACGGCCTGCAAAGCGATAGCCAGTTCGTCGGCCTTCACGAAAGCGCTGAATCCGTGTTCGCCAGCACCCATGGATACCCGCCGTCCTGCGATGCTGGCGTCCGCATAGACCGGCCAGGGCTTTGAGCTTCCCAACGGAGTGATGGTGCCGCGCTCATAGCCGGTGGCCTCGAAGGCGATATCGGCGGAGGGCATGGACAGCTTGTTGACGCCCAGGAGTGCGCGCAGCTTGGGCCAGGAGATCTGCCGGTCGCCAGGAACCAGCGCGAACAGGAAGGTTCCGTCCCGGTGTTTGACGACAAGGGACTTCACAATGTCCGACGGCGTGAGCCCCATGATGCGGGCCGCTTCCTCAAGGCTTCCGGCCGCCGCCCGTTCCACGAGCTGGACTTCCAGGCCGCGGGCGGCAGCGTCGGCCAGGAACCGCTCAGTCCCGCGCATTCATGCCTCGTTTCTCAAGTGGCCGCTGACGCTGCCGAACATGCCGAATTCCTAGTCGCGGTACAGGAGCAGTGCTTCGCCCTGACCCCCGCCGCCACACAGGGCGACTGCCGCCTTGCCCTTGCCCCGGCGCCTCAGCTCGTGGGCTGCATGCAGGGCAAGCCGGGCTCCGGAAGCGCCGATCGGGTGTCCAATCGCGATCGCTCCGCCGTGGATATTGCACTTTTCCAAGGGATAGTCCAGGTCCTTCAAGGACTGCACTGCAACCGAGCCGAAGGCTTCGTTGATCTCGATGAAGTCCAAATCGGCCGTTGTCCACCCCGCGCGGTCCAGAGCGTGCCGTATCGCGTTGGACGGCTGCGAATGCAGACTGTTGTCGGGTCCCGCTACCTGGCCGGGCTTGCCGACGACGGCAAGGTAGTCAAGGCCGTTATCCTCGGCAAAGCGACGGCTCGTGAGCACGAGTGCGGAGGCGCCGTCGGACAGGGGAGAGGAGTTGCCCGCGGTGATGGTTCCGTCGGTGGCAAAGGCGCCCTTCAGGGGGGCCAGGGTCTCCAGCGTAGTCTGGGGGCGGACGCCTTCGTCGCTTGTCAGCACCAAGGGTTCTCCCTTGCGCTGTTTGACGCTGATAGGTGCGATCTCGCCGTCGAACACTCCTTGGGCGGCGGCCGCGGCTGCACGCTGGTGCGAAGCGGCGGCCACTTCATCCTGGGAACGGCGGTCGATGCCCAGCGAGAGGTTCTTGATCTCGGTGGACAGGCCCATTGACTGGCCGTCAAAGGCGTCGGTGAGGCCGTCGTGGGCCGCAACATCGAGGGCCTGGATCGCCCCGTAGCTCCACCCTTGCCTCGAACCCGGCAGCAGGTGGGGAGCGCGGCTCATCGATTCCTGGCCGCCGGCAACCACGACGGCGGCATCGCCGCTGCGGATCATTCGCGCGGCATCGATCACGGCAGTCAGCCCGGAGAGGCACACTTTGTTGATGGTGACGGCCGGGATGTTCCAGCCGATGCCGGCGGCGATGGCACTTTGCCGGGCCGGATTCTGGCCGGCGCCCGCTTGAAGGACCTGTCCCATGATCACCGCGTCCACTTTGTCCGCAGTGAGCCCGCTCGCCGCGATGGCGCCTGAAATGGCGTGCGCGCCGAGCTCGACGGCGGTGAGTCCAGCCAGCTGACCGTTCAACCGGCCCTGTGGGGTACGGCTGGCGGAAAGGATGACAACGTCGTTGTTGTCCCTTTTGTCTGAAGGGGTGCTCATTTTCTCTCTTCCGATCAAGGGTGGTGAGCCTAGGCTACAGTGGCGCCCATCACCTCTCCATTCAACAATCGAGCCCCGAACAACATTCCGTCCGCGGCGGCCGCATAGGTGCCTGCGGCAACTGTGCTTGCATTCAAGCGAAATGTGGGGTAGACAGGTGGGTTGATTTGCCGTATTGTGGATATTTGCGTCTTCCCTGTTAACCTTCAGCCTTCATATAGCGGTGGGCTTTACCCCTCAGCTGCGCCTTTTGATGTGCCGTTTAGAACGTGCACGCTCTTGGTCAGCCGGGGTCCCGGGTCATATAGCGGAACCGGAAAGGTACACTGCGGATTCAATCTGCAGGGTGCAAGCGGGGGAGATCTGAAAACGCCTGAAGGTCTGTGGAAGGATCCCTCTTGGTCGCCTCGAGCACCTCTAATAACGAAACCGCTAATACGGCAAGCACCGATGGTGCAACTCGCCGGCTCTCATTCGCAAAGATTCACGAACCGCTGGACGTTCCGAATCTGCTCGCACTGCAGACAGACAGCTTTGACTGGCTCGTCGGAAACGAACGCTGGCAGGCGCGGGTAGCGAAGGCCGTCGAGGAAGGCGACCTGAGCGTCGCCACCACCTCTGGACTTGCCGACATCTTCGAAGAGATCTCCCCCATCGAGGACTTCCAGGGCACTATGTCCCTGAGCTTCTCCGAGCCGGAGTTCGCTGATCCGAAGTACACCATGGCCGAATGCAAAGACCGTGACGCCACCTACTCGGCACCGCTGTATGTCAAGGCCGAGTTCATGAACAACAACACGGGTGAAATCAAGCAGCAGACCGTGTTCATGGGCGATTTCCCTCTCATGACCGAGAAGGGAACGTTCGTTGTCAACGGCACCGAGCGTGTCGTCGTCTCCCAGCTGGTTCGTTCGCCGGGCGCCTACTTTGAGCGCACCGCTGACAAGACCAGTGACAAGGACATCTTCACTGCAAAGATCATCCCGTCCCGCGGTGCATGGTTCGAGCTCGAAATCGACAAGCGCGACCAGGTCGGCGTTCGCCTCGACCGTAAGCGCAAGCAGTCGGTCACCGTTCTGCTGAAGGCCCTTGGTTGGACCGAAGGCCAGATCCTGGAAGAGTTCGGCCAGTACGACTCCATGCGCGCAACGCTGGAGAAGGACGCCACCGAAACCCGCGAAGACGCGCTTCTGGACATCTACCGCAAGCTGCGTCCGGGCGAGCCGCCCACCGTCGAGGCTGCCCAGTCCCTGCTGGACAACCTGTACTTCAATGCAAAGCGCTACGATCTGGCCAAGGTTGGCCGTTACAAGATCAACCGCAAGCTCGGCATCGACCGTTCCCTTGGCGACAAGGAAGCTTCGGTCCTGCACGTTGAAGACATCGTCGCCATGATCAAGTTCCTCGTCGCGCTTCACGCTGGCGAGAAGACCCTCATGGGCAAGCGCGATGGCGAAGACCACGAGCTCCGCGTCGAGATCGATGACATCGACCACTTCGGCAACCGCCGCATCCGCGCCGTCGGCGAATTGATCGAGAACCAGGTCCGCACCGGCCTGTCCCGCATGGAGCGCGTCGTCCGCGAACGCATGACCACGCAGGACGTCGAAGCGATCACGCCTCAGACCCTGATCAACATCCGCCCTGTCGTGGCAGCGATCAAGGAGTTCTTCGGAACGTCCCAGCTGTCCCAGTTCATGGACCAGAACAACCCGTTGTCGGGTTTGACCCACAAGCGCCGCCTGTCGGCTCTTGGCCCGGGTGGTCTGTCCCGTGACCGCGCAGGCATGGAAGTTCGAGACGTTCACCCGTCCCACTACGGACGTATGTGCCCCATCGAAACTCCTGAAGGCCCGAACATTGGTCTGATCGGTTCGCTGGCTTCCTACGGCCGGA
Source organism: Arthrobacter sp. 01T419 (assembly GCF_056398865.1). NCBI lineage: Bacteria > Bacillati > Actinomycetota > Actinomycetes > Micrococcales > Micrococcaceae > Arthrobacter > Arthrobacter sp. 01T419. The sequence continues at coordinate 113,650 of NZ_JBFTQF010000002.1, read as the reverse complement.
TCAACCCGTTCGGTTTCATCGAGACTCCGTACCGTTTGGTTTCCGAGGGCGTCGTTTCCGATGAGGTCCAGTACCTCACCGCCGACGACGAAGCTGAAGTCCTGATCGCACAGGCCAACGCACCGCTGGACGCCGACAAGAAGTTCGCGGAAGAAACCGTGCTTGTCCGTGCCCGTGGTGGTGGAGGCGAGCCTGTTCTGGTTCCGGCTGCCGACGTTCAGTTCATGGACGTTTCCCCGCGCCAGATGGTTTCCGTGGCTACCGCCCTGATTCCGTTCCTCGAGCATGACGATGCAAACCGCGCACTCATGGGTGCCAACATGCAGCGCCAGGCTGTGCCGCTGGTCCGTTCCGAGGCCCCGTTCGTGGGTACCGGCATGGAGCGCGCTGCCGCGGTCGACGCCGGTGACGTTGTCATCGCGAAGAAGGCTGGTGTCGTCAACGAAGTTTCCGCTGACCTCGTCACCATGCTTAACGACGACGGCACGGAAACCAGCTACCGCATCAACAAGTTCGCCCGTTCAAACCAGGGCAACTGCTACAACCACCGTGTCCTCGTCAACGAAGGCCAGCGCCTCGAAGTCGGCGGCATCATCGCTGACGGCCCGGCAACGGACCAGGGTGAACTCGCCCTCGGCAAGAACCTCCTCGTGGCATTCATGTCCTGGGAAGGCCACAACTTCGAGGACGCCATCATCCTGTCGCAGCGCATTGTCGCTGAGGATGTCCTTTCCTCCATCCACATCGAGGAGCACGAGATCGATGCCCGCGACACCAAGCTTGGTGCCGAGGAAATCACCCGTGACATCCCCAACGTGTCCGAGGAAGTCCTCGCAGGACTGGACGAGCGCGGCATCATCCACATCGGTGCAGAGGTTGAAGCTGGCGACATCCTGGTCGGTAAGGTCACCCCGAAGGGTGAAACCGAACTGACCCCGGAAGAGCGCCTGCTCCGTGCGATCTTCGGTGAGAAGTCCCGCGAAGTGCGTGACACCTCCCTGAAGGTTCCCCACGGTGAGTCCGGCACGGTTATCGGCGTGCGCGTCTTCGACCGCGACAACGACGACGAGCTGCCCCCGGGCGTCAACCAGCTCGTCCGCGTCTACGTAGCGGCCAAGCGCAAGATCACCGACGGCGACAAGCTCGCCGGCCGTCACGGCAACAAGGGCGTTATCTCCAAGATCTTGCCCGTAGAAGACATGCCGTTCCTTGCTGACGGTACGCCGGTGGACATCGTCCTGAACCCCCTGGGTGTTCCGGGTCGAATGAACGTCGGCCAGGTGCTGGAAACGCACCTTGGTTGGGTTGCCAAGACCGGTTGGAAGATCGAAGGCGAGCCGGAGTGGGTCAAGAACCTCCCGAACCTGCCTCGTGAAACCGGCCAGACGACTGTCGCCACTCCGGTGTTCGACGGTGCACGCGAAGAGGAAATCACAGGTCTGCTGGATTCCACCAACGTGACCCGCGACGGCGACCGCCTGATCGACTCCTCCGGCAAGACGCGTCTGTTCGACGGCCGCTCCGGCGAGCCGTTCCCGGACCCGATCTCCGTTGGCTACATGTACATCCTGAAGCTCCACCACCTGGTGGACGACAAGATCCACGCTCGCTCCACCGGCCCGTACTCCATGATCACGCAGCAGCCGCTGGGTGGTAAAGCACAGTTCGGTGGCCAGCGCTTCGGTGAAATGGAAGTGTGGGCGCTCGAAGCGTACGGTGCTGCCTACACCCTCCAGGAACTGCTCACGATCAAGTCGGATGACATCCACGGCCGCGTGAAGGTTTACGAAGCCATCGTCAAGGGCGAGAACATCCCCGAGCCTGGCGTTCCGGAATCCTTCAAGGTCTTGATCAAGGAAATGCAGTCGCTGTGCCTGAACGTGGAAGTTCTTTCCACGGATGGTACGACGATCGAAATGCGTGACTCTGATGACGCAGTCTTTAYGGCTGCGGAAGAACTGGGCATTGATCTGTCTCGCGCAGAGCCCAGCTCCGTAGAAGAGGTCTAAACAGCCGCTTTTGGCTGGCGGTGCGAACCGCCAGCCAAAAGGCAGCTGCCTCTTTCCGTAAATCAAGACTTCAGAATTTAGAGAACAAGAGAGAACAGGGACCATATGTCCAGCGAATCCTCCTTCGGCCTCATGCAGATCGGCCTCGCCACCGCGGAAGACATCCGCGGCTGGTCGTACGGTGAGGTCAAGAAGCCGGAAACCATCAACTACCGCACGCTCAAGCCCGAGAAGGACGGCCTCTTCTGCGAGAAGATCTTCGGCCCGTCCCGGGACTGGGAATGCTACTGCGGCAAGTACAAGCGCGTGCGCTTCAAGGGCATCATCTGCGAGCGTTGTGGCGTTGAGGTCACTCGCGCCAAGGTGCGCCGCGAGCGCATGGGCCACATCGAACTGGCCGCTCCCGTCACGCACATCTGGTATTTCAAGGGTGTTCCCTCCCGTTTGGGCTACCTCCTTGACCTGGCACCGAAGGACCTCGAAAAGGTCATCTACTTCGCTGCCTACATGATCACCAGCGTGGACACCGAGAGCCGTCACGCGGAACTGCCGAACCTTCAGGTGGAGCACGACCTCGAGAAGAAGCAGCTCGTCGACAACCGCGACAGCGACATCGCCACGATTGCCCGCGACCTTGAGGACGAGCTTGCCCGCCTCGAAGGTGAAGGCGCCAAGGCTGCTGACAAGAAGAAGGCCCGCGACTCCGCGGACCGTCAGATGGCCAACGTCCGCAAGCGCGCGGATGCTGAAATCGAGCGCCTCGAGCAGGTCTGGGACCGCTTCAAGAACCTCAAGGTCGCCGACCTCGAAGGTGACGAAGGCCTGTACCGCGAACTGCGCGACCGCTACGGCATGTACTTCGAAGGCTCCATGGGTGCCGAAGCCATCAAGAAGCGTCTTGAGAACTTCGACATGCAGGCAGAGTCGGAATCCCTGCGCGACACCATCCAGAACGGCAAGGGCCAGCGCAAAACCCGTGCCCTCAAGCGACTGAAGGTTGTCAACGCATTCCTGACCACCAACAACAGCCCGCTCGGCATGGTGCTGGACGCTGTCCCGGTGATCCCGCCGGAACTGCGCCCGATGGTCCAGCTGGACGGTGGCCGCTTCGCGACCTCCGACCTCAACGACCTCTACCGCCGTGTGATCAACCGCAACAACCGACTCAAGCGACTGCTTGACCTCGGCGCTCCGGAGATCATCGTCAACAACGAGAAGCGCATGCTTCAGGAAGCTGTTGACAGCCTCTTCGACAACGGTCGTCGCGGCCGTCCCGTCACGGGTCCGGGCAACCGTCCGCTGAAGTCCCTGAGCGACATGCTCAAGGGCAAGCAGGGTCGTTTCCGCCAGAACCTGCTCGGCAAGCGCGTCGACTACTCCGGCCGTTCGGTCATCGTCGTCGGCCCGCAGCTGAAGCTGCACCAGTGTGGTCTGCCCAAGCAGATGGCCCTGGAGCTCTTCAAGCCGTTCGTGATGAAGCGACTGGTTGACCTCAACCACGCGCAGAACATCAAGTCGGCAAAGCGCATGGTCGAGCGTTACCGCCCGCAGGTCTGGGACGTGCTGGAAGAGATCATCACCGAACACCCGGTGCTGCTCAACCGTGCACCTACCCTGCACCGCCTCGGCATCCAGGCATTCGAGCCGCAGCTTGTTGAAGGCAAGGCCATCCAGCTTCACCCGCTGGTTTGTGGCGCCTTCAACGCCGACTTCGACGGCGACCAGATGGCAGTCCACCTGCCGCTGAGCCCCGAAGCGCAGGCTGAAGCCCGCATCCTGATGCTGTCATCCAACAACATCTTGAAGCCGTCTGATGGCCGTCCGGTGACCCTGCCTTCGCAGGACATGATCATCGGTCTGTACCACCTGACCACCAAGCGCGTTGGTTCCGCAGGCGAAGGCCGTATCTTCTCCTCGGTTTCGGAAGCCATCATGGCCTACGATGCCCGCGAGCTGCATCTGAACTCCCAGGTCAAGATCCGCCTTGAGGGCTTTGTTCCTTACGCCGGCTGGGAAGCTCCGGAAGGTTGGGAGCCGGGTCAGACCGCACTGGTCCAGACCTCCCTCGGCCAGGTTCTCTTCAACGAGACCCTGCCGGAGGACTACCCGTGGGTTGAGGCCGTTGCTGACAAGGGCGAGCTTTCCCGGATCGTCAACGACCTCGCAGAGCGGTACCCGAAGGTTGTCACGGCTGCAACGCTGGACAACCTGAAGGACGCCGGTTTCTACTGGGCAACCCGCTCGGGCGTCACCGTGGCAATCTCCGACATCGAGGTGCCTACCTCCAAGCCGGCCATCCTGGCCGGTTACGAGACCATGGCTGCCAAGATCCAGGGCCAGTACGACAAGGGCCTGATCGACGACGACGAGCGTCGCCAGGAACTGATCGAGATCTGGAACAAGGCCACCAACGAAATCGCTCAGGCGATGCGTGACAGCCTGTCCCCGATGAACACCATCAACCGCATGGTGTCCTCCGGTGCACGTGGTAACTGGATGCAGGTCCGCCAGATCGCGGGTATCCGTGGTCTTGTGGCCAACCCGAAGGGTGAGATCATCCCGCGTCCGATCAAGTCCTCGTACCGCGAGGGCCTGTCGGTGCTGGAATACTTCATCGCCACGCACGGTGCCCGTAAGGGTCTGGCCGACACCGCGCTGCGTACCGCCAACTCGGGTTACTTGACCCGTCGTCTGGTGGACGTTTCGCAGGACGTCATCGTCCGTGAAGAGGACTGTGGCACCGAGCGTGGTCTCATGACCGCGATTGCCGTGCCGGACTCCAACGGTGAGCTGGTCCTTGACGAGAACGTTGAGAACAGCGCCTACGCACGTACCCTCGCCGTCGACGTCGTCGACTCCAAGGGCGCGGTGCTTGCAGCTGCCGGCACCGACTGCGGCGACGTGGTCATTGCCGAGCTGCTCGCAGCGGGCATCACCGAGGTCAAGGTCCGTTCCGTGCTCACGTGTGAGTCCAAGGTCGGCACCTGTGCGCTCTGCTACGGCCGTTCGCTGGCCACCGGCAAGACCGTGGACATCGGAGAGGCCGTCGGCATCATCGCCGCACAGTCGATCGGTGAACCCGGTACCCAGCTGACCATGCGTACGTTCCACACCGGTGGTGCTGTTTCCGCCAGCGGTGGCGATGACATCACCCAGGGTCTGCCCCGTATCCAGGAGCTCTTCGAAGCCCGTACTCCGAAGGGTGTTGCACCGATTGCTGAAGCAGCCGGCCGCATCGCCATTGAAGAGTCCGAGCGCCAGATGCGCCTCATCATCACCCCGGACGATGGTTCCGAGGAGATCGCCTACCCGGTGCTGCGCCGTTCCCGCCTCCTCATCGAGGATGGCGAGCACGTCAGCGTCGGCCAGAAGCTGATCAACGGTCCTGTGGACCCGAAGCAGGTTCTGCGCATCATGGGTCCGCGTGCCGCCCAGAAGTTCCTGGTGGACGAGGTCCAAGGCGTCTACCGCAGCCAGGGCATTGGTATCCACGACAAGCACGTGGAAGTCATCGTCCGTCAGATGCTGCGCCGCGTGACCGTCATCGAATCCGGCGACTCTGATCTGCTTCCGGGCGAGCTCGCTGAGCGCAGCCGCTTCGAAGACGAGAACCGTCGCGTGGTGTCCGAGGGCCGTACCCCGGCTTCCGGTCGTCCGGAACTCATGGGTATCACCAAGGCATCTCTGGCAACCGAGTCCTGGCTGTCGGCCGCTTCCTTCCAGGAGACCACCCGCGTTCTAACGCAGGCGGCCATGGAAGGCAAGAGCGACCCGCTGCTCGGCCTCAAGGAGAACGTCATCATCGGTAAGCTCATCCCGGCCGGTACGGGCCTGCCCCGTTACACCGAAGTCACCGTGGAGCCGACTGAAGAAGCAAAGGCAAGCCTGTTCACGGGCCCCAGCGCCTTCACCGACTTCTCGTACGACGCGCTGGGCGGCGATGGAGCTCCCGAGTTCCACGCCATCCCGCTGGATGACTACGATCTCGGCAACGACTTCCGCTAAGAAGTCTGTATCGCAAAGGAAGGACCCCGTACTCGGCGAGTGCGGGGTCCTTCCCGTTTTGGGGCCTTGCGCTCCGTTAGGCGCACGACGACGGCGGGCGGCACCCGACGTCGTCGGCCGCCATACACCCGATTAAGGCCTCAGATCAAGCCATGCTAGAATTTTGGTAATTGTTCTGTGTGGCAGTGGATGAAGGCCGCCGCAGCATCATTTCGGTTTTGTTCTCATGATGTTGGGTGGAGCCTGTTTCCGGGTTGCGGGCTACGTGCGCAACGAATGCCGCACTTTTGCACGCCCATCGGGTCTTCGGACCTGGGCCGCATGGACAACGCCAAAGCTCTCACGCAAACACAGGCCAACGCCTGGGCGCGGAGCAGAGATCAACCAACGGAGAACACGAAAGTGCCTACGATTAACCAGCTGGTCCGCAAGGGCCGCACGCCGAAGGTCTCCAAGACCAAGGCTCCCGCGCTTAAGGGCAGCCCGATGCGCCGCGGTGTTTGCACCCGCGTTTACACGACCACCCCGAAGAAGCCGAACTCGGCTCTCCGTAAGGTTGCACGTGTGCGCCTCAACGGTGGCGTTGAAGTTACCGCCTACATCCCCGGTGTTGGCCACAACCTCCAGGAGCACTCCATCGTGCTGGTCCGTGGTGGTCGTGTGAAGGACCTTCCGGGTGTCCGTTACAAGATCGTCCGTGGTGCCCTCGATACCCAGGGTGTCAAGAACCGCAAGCAGGCCCGCAGCCGCTACGGCGCAAAGATGGAGAAGAAGTAATATGCCTCGCAAGGGTCCGGCCCCGAAGCGGCCGCTAGTTTCCGATCCCGTTTACGGTTCCCCGTTGGTCACCCAGCTGATCAACAAGGTTCTGATCGACGGCAAGAAGTCCACCGCAGAGCGCATCGTTTACGGCGCACTCGAAGGTGCACGCGCCAAGTCCGGTGGCGACCCCGTCGCCGCCCTCAAGAAGGCCATGGACAACGTCAAGCCTTCCCTCGAGGTCCGCTCCCGCCGCGTCGGTGGCGCAACCTACCAGGTTCCCGTTGAGGTCAAGCCGGGCCGTTCCACCGCCCTCGCTCTCCGCTGGCTGGTTGGCTACTCCAAGGCCCGCCGCGAGAAGACGATGACCGAGCGCCTCCAGAACGAAATCCTGGATGCGTCCAACGGTCTCGGTGCCGCTGTGAAGCGTCGCGAAGACACCCACAAGATGGCCGAGTCGAACAAGGCCTTCGCACACTACCGCTGGTAAAACTTCCCGTACGCCGCCGGCTCCCTGAGCTGGCGGCGAACGTGTAGTCCATCCGAAAGGGAGACACCGTGGCACAGGACGTGCTTACCGACCTTAGCAAGGTCCGCAACATCGGCATCATGGCCCACATCGATGCCGGCAAGACCACCACCACCGAGCGCATCCTGTTCTACACGGGTGTGAACCACAAGATCGGCGAAACGCACGACGGCGCTTCGACGACCGACTGGATGGAACAGGAAAAGGAACGCGGCATCACCATCACGTCTGCCGCCGTGACCTGCTTCTGGGACAAGAACCAGATCAACATCATTGACACCCCGGGCCACGTGGACTTCACGGTTGAGGTCGAGCGCTCGCTGCGCGTCCTCGACGGCGCCGTTGCTGTCTTCGATGGCAAGGAAGGCGTCGAGCCCCAGTCCGAGACTGTTTGGCGCCAGGCCGACAAGTACAACGTGCCGCGCATCTGCTTCGTCAACAAGATGGACAAGCTCGGCGCTGACTTCTACTTCACCGTAGACACCATCATCAGCCGCCTCGGTGCCAAGCCGCTGGTTCTCCAGCTGCCGATCGGTGCAGAGAACGACTTCATCGGCGTCGTGGATCTCCTCGAGATGCGCGCCCTGGTGTGGCCGGGCGATGCCAAGGGTGACGTCACCATGGGTGCCAAGTACGAGGTCCAGGAGATCCCCGCCGATCTCCAGGCCAAGGCTGAGGAATACCGTGCACAGCTCGTCGAGACTGTTGCCGAGGCTTCCGAAGAACTCATGGAGAAGTACCTCGAAGGTGAAGAACTCACTGTCGAGGAGCTCAAGGCCGGCATCCGCAAGATGACGATCAACTCCGAGCTCTACCCGGTTCTCTGTGGTTCTGCTTTCAAGAACCGCGGCGTACAGCCGATGCTGGATGCTGTTGTCGACTTCCTGCCGAACCCGCTCGACGTCCCGCCCATGGTCGGTCACGACCCGCGCGACGAAGAGAAGGAACTCACCCGCAAGCCTTCTGCCGAAGAGCCGTTCTCGGCCCTGGCGTTCAAGATTGCCGCGCACCCGTTCTTCGGCCAGCTCACCTTCATCCGCGTGTACTCCGGTCACGTAGAAGCAGGTGCCCAGGTGGTCAACTCCACCAAGGGCAAGAAGGAGCGCATCGGCAAGCTGTTCCAGATGCACGCCAACAAGGAAATGCCTGTTGAAGGCGCTACCGCGGGCCACATCTACGCAGCAATCGGTCTGAAGGACACGACGACGGGCGACACCCTGTGCGACGCGAACAACCAGATCGTCCTCGAGTCCATGAGCTTCCCGGAGCCCGTGATCTCGGTTGCCATCGAGCCGAACACCAAGGGTGACCAGGAGAAGCTCTCCACGGCCATCCAGAAGCTCTCCGCTGAGGACCCGACCTTCCAGGTCTCCCTCAACGAGGACACCGGTCAGACCATCATCGCCGGCATGGGCGAGCTCCACCTGGACATCCTGGTGGACCGCATGCGCCGCGAATTCAAGGTCGAGGCAAACGTCGGCAAGCCGCAGGTTGCTTACCGCGAAACCATCAAGCGCGCTGTAGAGCGTCACGACTACACGCACAAGAAGCAGACCGGTGGTTCGGGTCAGTTCGCTAAGATCCAGATCGCCATCGAGCCGATGGACACCGCCGACGGCGAGCTCTACGCGTTCGAGAACAAGGTCACCGGTGGCCGCGTGCCCCGCGAGTACATCCCGTCCGTTGACGCGGGCATCCAGGATGCACTCAACGACGGCGTTCTGGCCGGTTACCCGGTTGTCGGCATCAAGGCCACGCTGATTGACGGCGCGTACCACGATGTTGACTCCTCGGAAATGGCGTTCAAGATCGCCGGCCGTATGGCTTTCAAGGAAGCCGCACGCAAGGCGAACCCGGTTCTGCTCGAGCCGCTGATGGATGTTGAGGTCCGCACCCCTGAGGAATACATGGGTGAAGTAATCGGTGACCTGAACTCCCGCCGTGGCCAGATGCAGTCCATGGAAGATGCCGCTGGCGTCAAGGTGATCCGTGCGCACGTTCCGCTGTCCGGCATGTTCGGCTACATCGGTGACCTGCGTTCGAAGACCCAGGGCCGTGCTGTGTACTCCATGACGTTCAACAGCTACGCCGAGGTCCCGAAGGCAGTTGCCGACGAGATCATCCAGAAGAACCGCGGCGAGTAATCACCGACGGATAAACCAGGATGCTGGCCCGTTCCGGGAAAGCATTCAGTGCAGGCGCCGGGCTGTGGCCCAGGCCGCAGTCCGGTCCCTGCACGAACAGACTCCAGGCACCAGCATTGGTCCCTGAATCTGCAATTTCACCAAATCCAAAGCCCCCAAGTAGACTTGCTGGAGTTTCTGCCGCGAAAAGCGCGGCCGAGGAGCAACTCACTTGAAATCGTTCTAGGAGGAACCTGTGGCAAAGGCAAAGTTCGAGCGGACTAAGCCGCACGTCAACATCGGCACCATTGGTCACGTTGACCACGGTAAGACGACGCTGACTGCCGCCATTTCCAAGGTGCTGTACGACAAGTACCCCACTCTCAACGAGCAGCGCGACTTCGCGTCGATTGACTCTGCTCCGGAAGAGCGCCAGCGTGGTATTACCATCAACATCTCCCACGTTGAGTACCAGACCGAGAAGCGCCACTACGCACACGTAGACGCTCCGGGTCACGCTGACTACATCAAGAACATGATCACCGGTGCTGCCCAGATGGACGGTGCGATCCTCGTGGTTGCCGCCACTGACGGCCCGATGGCTCAGACCCGCGAGCACGTTCTGCTCGCCCGCCAGGTTGGTGTTCCCTACCTGCTGGTCGCGCTGAACAAGTCGGACATGGTCGACGACGAAGAGCTTCTCGACCTCGTTGAAATGGAAGTTCGCGAGCTGCTCAGCGCTCAGGGCTTCGATGGCGACGACGCTCCGGTTGTGCGTGTTTCCGGCCTCAAGGCACTCGAAGGCGACCCGATTTGGGTCAAGTCCGTCGAAGACCTCATGGAAGCTGTCGACAACTCGGTTCCGGACCCCGTACGTGACCGTGACAAGCCGTTCCTGATGCCGATCGAAGATGTCTTCACGATCACCGGCCGTGGCACCGTTGTTACGGGTCGCGCCGAGCGCGGTACCCTCGCGATCAACTCTGAAGTTGAAATCGTTGGTATCCGTCCGGTCCAGAAGACCACCGTCACCGGTATCGAGATGTTCCACAAGCAGCTCGACGAAGCATGGGCTGGCGAGAACTGTGGCCTCCTGCTCCGCGGTCTGAAGCGCGACGACGTCGAGCGTGGCCAGGTTGTCGTCAAGCCGGGTTCCATCACCCCGCACACCGACTTCGAGGCTAACGTCTACATCCTGTCCAAGGACGAAGGCGGACGTCACAACCCGTTCTACTCGAACTACCGCCCGCAGTTCTACTTCCGTACCACGGACGTAACCGGCGTTATCACCCTGCCGGAAGGCACGGAAATGGTTATGCCTGGCGACAACACTGAGATGACCGTTGAGCTCATCCAGCCGATCGCTATGGAAGAGGGCCTCGGCTTCGCAATCCGTGAAGGTGGCCGCACCGTTGGTTCGGGACGTGTCACCAAGATCCTCAAGTAGTTTCTGCTTGTAGATCGGTGAAGGACTGGCTGTCTAGCGGCCGGTAGCAAACCAAAGAAGAACCCCGTCACTACTGTGGCGGGGTTCTTCTTTGCTATAGTTAATCTATCGAATGGATAAATTGAGCATCACCCACCCTGGACAGGAGAGCAGCAATGTCTGGATTCTTTGGCACCATCCTCGCGCTGGCCGTCGTCTTCCTGATCGCCGTGGTGTCCTATTCAGCAGGGAAATCAAAAGGACGCGAGCTGCTCGGACGCGCCCGCCAGCAGCTAGAGGACGATTCCGATCGGCTTTATCGCTCCGGGTATCTGGCCGGCCACGTGGCTGGGTGGCGCGACGCCGACGCTCGCCGCGGAACCGATCGTGCAGAAGGGCCGGCCTTCCGCCCGCCCCGTTCCGCGAGCACACAACCCTCCCGGCCGGTTCTTGTGCAGACCGCCCCCTTCCGGCCTGTTCCAGTTCAGCCTGTTTCAGTCGCCCCCCGGCCACCGGCGATACAGCCTCAACCACCGGCGGTACAGCCCCAACCGCAATCAATCCAGTCGATTTCTCCTGAGATGCTGCGTGCCGAGCAAGCGGCGCGGAAACAAAAACGGGATCGGCAGAACATCAACGTCACGCTCTACGTGGCCAGCCTTCTGCTGGTTGCCGCTTCAGCTCTGTTCATCGGGACCAGCCTCCCGTCCGTTCTCCGCTTCGCGGGCGTCTGGGCTATCACGGGCGCCTTTTACGGATCCGGTTTCATCCTCCACGCCAGGGCTCCCAGGCTACGGCCCGCCGCCATCGCGTTCGCCGGAACAGGGCTTGCCCTGATCCCCGTGACCGGCCTGGCAATGTACAACTTCGCCTTGAACAACGGCCCTGCCGCCTGGCTGGTCACGTCCATCGTCGGCACGGTGGCCTATGTCCTCGCGGCCGTCCGTTTGGACAACAAGGTTCTCGCGTTCCTGTCCTTCGGTTTTGTCGTCTCTACGGGCTGGTCCGGCGTGTCCATGCTGGGCGGCGCGCTTGTCTGGTATTTCGCTTCACTCATCGGTCTTGCCGTGCTTCTGACCCTCGTGGCCTTGCGTAGGCCGCACTGGCTCCCGCCAACCTATGTTCAGCCGTTGATGGCCTTGCACCCGTATGTCGTGCCGTTCGTGGCCGTAGCCGTAACTTTCGTGCCGCAACATCTGGCCAAGGGGGAGTACACCCTGATCATGATGGTGTGTGGCCTGTATTTTGCCGTGATGGCTGCTCTTCCGCAGGGCCGGTTCCGCCTTCAACAGTTCTATGCCGCGCGGCTTGCGTTCACTGTGGCCTTTCCTGTGGCGTTGTCCGACGCCGGGGCCGGGCTGCCGGAGGTGCTGCTGGCGGGAGTGGTTCTACTGGCCCTGCAGTCGCAGTGGTCGGCATTCGACAGAAGGCGGCTCGCCCGTTGGTTCCCGGGGGCGGGAACATCCCAGGCGATCCGGCGGTGCTGGATTGATGCCGTGGTGTGCTTTGGCCTTCAACTGGCGGCTGCCTTCATGGCGGCGTTCGCCATCCTGGCCCGGCATTCCGGGACGCCCGTGGGTATCCCGTTGTTTGCTACCCTCCTGTGCAGTTTGATCCTGGCATGGAAGCTGCGAGGACTCGCGGAGTGGCTCCCCGTGGCCGCCATTCTGGCGGCGGGGCCGTTTGTCGATGAACTTGGCGGCGCGCCGACGGCGGCATTGTTCGCCACTGCTGGTGTGTACTGGTTGTTGAGGGCGAGGAAACCACTGGAGACCAAGCGCTTGGTCTTTGTCCTGGCGGGCCGCATTGCGCTGACTCTCGCCGTTCCCGCCTTGGCAGCGGGTCTCTTGGTGGGCCGTACCGACCGCCTGGCCGCCGTGATTCTGGCGTTCCTTGCTGCTGTCACGATCCAGTTGCTGTTGGAAGCCGGACTGTTCCGCTCGGGGATCAGGACGCTCGCTCCAACCGTCTGCCTCGCGGCCTTTGCCGGTGCCGGCATGTCCGTAATGCCTTGGCTTCTCCTCCTTGAGCGGACGCCCGGGCAACCCATGACGGTAGCGGCCGTTGTGATTCATGTCCTTGGAGCCATGCTGGCCGGCTCGATGTTGTTCCCAAGAGGCGCACAAGACCGTCCACGGCGCGGAACCGTGGCCGAGTTCCTCGCACCAGTGTCAATTGCATGGGCGGGGATGCTGTCCTTCGGCGCAGTGTCCCTGGCCCTGGGAAACACCGTGTTGCTCGCCTCCGTGTTGTACTTCGCTGTCCAGGCGCTGCGTCTTCCGCGCACACTGCATCGACGCAGCTATTGGTGGGCCGTCCGCGCCCTCGCGACGGTGCTCGCAGGCACGGGCTATATGCAGTTGCTCCAGGACCAAGGCGGCCTGGTGCTCGCAGGGGAGACGCTTCAGCTGGCCACAGTAGTCTTCGTCGCACTGGCCCTCCAGTTGATTCCGCCCCTTGCGGAGGCGGTCCGCGGCCCTGATCGAGGACTCGCGACACTCGACGCTGCCGTGGTGCTGCCGTTCATGGCTGGCGCTACCGCCGTCGTGAGCATCTCCAGAACGTACTTCGACAGCTCCGTGACCGATAGTTGGCAGGCTGGTGCGGTGTCCCTTCTCATGGCTGCATCGGCTGTGGCTGCTGGGTTCATGCTGCGGAGGGAGACTGGGTCCGCGGTCTTCGCGCCGGGCGCACTGGCGTTGTTGCTGGCGCTTCGCGGTGGAAACGTCCATGAGGTCGAGGCGTTGCTTGTAATCTTCGCGGTGTTTGCCGCGGTCATGGTGGCTGGGGCTCCAGAGCGGGTGGCCAAGGGCTTCTACTTCATGGCTGCCCGGATTCTCACGGCGGTCCTCGCAGCTGTTTTTGCCCATGACGTCACGGCCTCAGCGGCGGTGGTGTCACTGACCTTTGCGGGCGTTCTGATGGTGCAGCACATTATCCGCTGGCTCATGCGGAACCGCTTGCAGCAGATTCCCTTCCAACAGGCGGCCGTGTGGATCACGCTTGCCGCGCAGGCAGCGTTGCCGGTGAGCTATCTGCTTCGGCCGGAAGCCCACGACGGCGGTCGCTGGGTTCCGCTGATTGAGCTGGCCCTGCTTCTGGTTTCCGCAGTCGTCGCGAATCGGATCTTCGCTGCGCGAGGAGCTGGATATCTCACCGTTCCGGCGACAATTGCTTTGGTGGTGGCGGCAGGCCCCCATTTGTCATTCCCCGGCGGTACGTGGCTCGCCGAACCTCTACTGGGTCCGGTCGCGGCACCCCTCGTACTGCTCATCTTGGCGCTCCTGGTGACTGCGGGAAGACTGCTGATCCAGCCGGGAACCGGCGTTCCTGAACATTGGTTCTGGCTGGCGGCAGCCCTATCCTTTGCCGGGGCCGGCGGCCTGTTGTCCGTGGACGAATCGGACAGCATCACGGGGATGGCAGGACTCGTACTCGCGGTGGTCTGCTTCGCCGCCTCCCACGTTGAGGGAATGCCTGGCTTCTATCCGTTTGCTTCGGCCGCGAGCATCGTCGGCGCCACGGTTTTCGCCGATTCGATCCTGGTTGAGGTTGCGGTCCTCGGTCAGGCCGGGGATCAATGGGAGGATTTCCTGCCGTGGCTTGTGGGCTGCGTGGGGGCGGCCGCTGTACTCTACGCGGCGCGCTGGTCCGGGATCCCGAGCATCGGATCGCAGCCGGTGCGCAGGTTGTCGCTGGCAATTGCGGCTGGAGGGGGATTTGCCCTGGCTTCCGGTGCCGGCTTGCTTCACGATGACACCGCATTGGCTGGCACCGGCCTGCTTGGGGCGGCCGTGGCCGTTGCTTGCCTTGAGGTTCCCCGGGCCATCCGGTTCACTGTCGCAGAGATTGGCTCTATGCTGCTCCTTGCGGCCGCCCAGCGGGCGGTTCTCTTCGCCCATGGAGCCAGGCCCGAGCTCTTTTGGGTGCTGCAATGGTTTGTGGTTCTCGGCGCCGTTTTGGCAGGGTTGCGCTACTACGCTGGAAGCGCCCTGGACGGACGTGTCAGGCTCGGACTGGCTGCGGGCTTGCTCTCCATCGGTGGCCTGCTCTCGATAGTCCCGGGGCCCGCCTTTTCGGGTACCGTCCCACAGCAACTTTGGGTCCTCGTGGGAGACGCGGTGCTGCTGCTTGCCGGCCTACTCCTGGCTGAGCGTATGTTCGTATGGTGGGGTGCCGTGGGCGTTGCCCTGAGCATCATGTGGGCTCTCCGTTCCTACGCCTTCGCCATGCTCGCCGTGCTCGCACTGGCTCTGATTGCCCTGGCAGTCTGGCGCCTCAACAGGACTGCGCCCTGATAGCGTTGCATCCAAAGGAGGAATGCGGAATGGGATGGCTCATTTTCCTGATCGTGGTTGTCGTCGTGGTAGTTGGAATCTTCTGGGGAAGGAAGTACTTCCGTCGCGAGATCGAACGTGCCAAGCGCATCAAACGGGCGAACAATAAGGATTGATTTAGCACGATCGTTCTACAAAACGGGCTGTTGATCAGTTGTGGCGCGCCCTGCTCAAGGACTGGTACCAGTAGAACGAGTCTTTGGGGGTTCTCTCGAGGGTGTCGAAGTCCACATGCACCAGCCCGAACCGCTGTGAGTATCCGGCGGCCCATTCGAAGTTGTCCAGCAACGTCCACACGTAGTAACCAAGAAGTTCGACGTCGTGGGCGATCCCGCCGGGGGCAGTCGCCCTCAATGCTTGCCCAAGGTGCGAAGCAAGGTAGTTGATGCGGTCGGGGTCGTGAACGGGACCCGGTGAGTGCTCGGGCTCGGGGAAGCTCGCCCCGCTTTCTGTGATGAACACGGGTGGTAGGGCAGGGCCATAGCGGTCTTTCAGCTCCCGTAGCAGGATTCCGAGGTGTTCGGGAGCCACGGGCCAACCAAATCCCGTGGTTTCGTATTCGGGGAAGGCCGCCAGATGGAACGGCAGCTTGGCCATCATGTCGGAGTTGTTGCCAGGCGTGCTTCCGTTGCCGCGGCCAGAGGCGACCTTGACGGGGTAGTAGTAGTTCACGCCGTAAAAATCCAAGGGCTGGTGGATGGTCTTGAGGTCTTCGTCCCGGATGTTGCCCAGGGCGCGGAACCAGGGTTTCACTTGTAGCGGGGGCTTAGGGTATTTCCCCAAGAGGATGGGATCGGCATACACCCGGTTGAAGATGAGGTCGAAGGCCTTGGCCATGAGACGGTCTGTGAGTCGCTTACTTGCGGGCTGGACTGGCGAGTGCACGTTGGCAACGCCAACAGTTCCCGCAACGCCGGCAGCCCGCAAGGCCTGGACAGCCAATCCATGCCCCAACAACTGATGGTGGGCAGCGGGCAAGGCATCGAAGAGCAGCCGCCTGCCGGGAGCGTGGACCCCAAGGGCATAGCCTTGCAATGCGACTGAAACGGGCTCGTTCAGGGTGACCCATTGAGCCACGCGGTCGCCGAAGCGGCCTGCGGCCGCGGCGGAATATTCGGCGAACCGGTCCGCCGTCGACCGATTCAACCAGCCGCCGTCGTGCTCCAATGGCAGGGGCGTATCCCAATGGTAGAGGGTCACCATTGGAGAGATCCCGGCCTTGAGGAGCTTGTCGATCAGGCGGTCGTAGAAGTCCAGGCCTTGCTGGTTGATGGGTCCCTTGCCGCCTGGTTGGATCCGGGGCCAGGAGAGGGAGAACCGGTAGGAGTCCACGCCCAGGTCCTGTATAAGGGCAATGTCCTCGTCGGTCCGGTTGTAGTGGTCGCAGGCAACTGCGGGGGAGTGGCCGTCGACGATCGCGCCGGGCTTCTCCGCGAATGCATCCCAACTGGATGGTCCGCGTCCGTCCGCCGTAAGTGAGCCTTCGATCTGGAAGGCCGCCGCGGCGACGCCCAAGGTGAAGCCGGGCCGGAGGCGGCTCGCAAGATCCTCCACCGTGGCAGCATCTTGGACAGTCATGTCCTAATCATCCTGACGGCAGGAGCCGAAGGCAATGGTAGGTGGAGCCCAATTGGCTTATGCCGGGGAATTCCGGCATACTAGGTGAGTTGTTCAAGCGCTTCTTCGCGTCCCGATCCGGATAATGCCGGGTGTCAGGGTCCAAGCTGAAGCCCAAACATAACCCAGATCCCCAAGGAATGCGGACGAGTTTGCGTGGAAAACGCGACACGCCCGACCGCGGGGGTCGGTTACACCGGCAAGTTGAGGAACCCGGATCCCTCCGGATTCAGCTTGTGCGGCGGGTGGTAGTACTACTTCAAATGCTTCGGCAGCCACATGCAACACGTAAGTGAACAGGGCAGCCTTTATTCGAGGGCAGCACAGACTGAAAGAGAGTCAGGCGACATGGCGGGACAAAAAATCCGCATCCGGCTGAAGTCATATGACCACGAGGTCATTGATGTTTCAGCGCGGAAGATCGTTGAGACGGTCACGCGCGCAGGCGCAACGGTAGTGGGCCCCGTGCCGCTGCCGACGGAGAAGAACGTGTACTGCGTTATCCGCTCTCCCCACAAGTACAAGGACAGCCGTGAGCACTTTGAAATGCGTACTCACAAGCGTCTGATCGACATCATCGACCCCACGCCCAAGGCTGTCGACTCGCTTATGCGTCTCGACCTGCCGGCCGACGTGAACATCGAAATCAAGCTGTAGGGAGGTGCTGAGAAAACTATGACCGCAACCCGTAACGTAAAGGGCCTGCTGGGCACGAAGCTCGGCATGACCCAGGTCTGGGACGAGAACAACAAGCTCATCCCGGTAACTGTCGTCCAGGCTGACTCCAACGTCATCACCCAGCTGCGCAACGCAGAGACCGATGGCTATGTCGCCGTTCAGATCGGCTATGGCCAGATCGATCCCCGCAAGGTCACCAAGCCGCTGGCTGGTCACTTTGAAAAGGCTGGCGTAACTCCTCGCCGCCACGTCGTCGAACTGCGCACTGCAGACGCCGCGTCTTACGAACTGGGCCAGGAGCTTTCTGTTGAGCTCTTCGAAGCCGGTCAGAAGATCGACGTCGTCGGCACCAGCAAGGGTAAAGGCTTCGCCGGTGTTATGAAGCGTCACGGCTTCCACGGTGTTGGAGCCTCCCACGGTGCGCACAAGAACCACCGCAAGCCCGGTTCCATCGGTGGCGCATCCACCCCGAGCCGCGTCTTCAAGGGTCTGAAAATGGCCGGCCGCATGGGCGCAGAACGTCACACCACGCTGAACCTCACGGTTCACGCTGTGGACGTTGAGAAGTCGCTGCTCCTTATCAAGGGTGCCGTCCCCGGTGCCCGCGGCCAGGTCGTCCTCGTACGCACCGCCGTGAAGGGAGCCTAGTTCAATGACTAGCACTGTCAAGGTAGACCTGCCTGCAGAGATCTTCGACGTCCAGACCAACGTGCCGCTGCTGCACCAGGTCGTCGTCGCACAGCTCGCTGCTGCTCGCCAGGGTACCCACAAGACCAAGACCCGCGCCGAAGTTTCCGGTGCTGGCCGCAAGCCGTTCAAGCAGAAGGGTACCGGCCGCGCCCGTCAGGGTTCCATCCGTGCTCCTCACATGACCGGTGGTGGCATTGTCCACGGCCCGACGCCGCGTGATTACAGCCAGCGGACCCCCAAGAAGATGAAGGCTGCTGCCCTGCGCGGCGCCCTGTCTGACCGCGCACGTAACGGTCGCATCCACGTCATTGCTGATCTGGTCGCCGGCACCAAGCCGTCCTCCAAGGAAGCACTTGCCGCGCTGAAGGCAGTCTCCGAGCGCAAGAACCTGCTCGTTGTTATCGAGCGCGCCAACGATGTTGCCGCACTTTCCGTGCGCAACCTCGTAGATGTTCACGTTCTGTACGCAGACCAGCTGAACACCTACGACGTGCTGGTCGCCGACGACGTGGTCTTCACCAAGGCTGCTTTCGAGGCTTTCATCGCTGACAAGGCAAAGAACGAGGAGGATGCCAAGTGAGTGCAGCCACCATCAAAGACCCGCGCGACGTCGTCATTGCACCCGTCGTTTCGGAAAAGAGCTACGGCCTGATCGACGAGGGCAAGTACACCTTCCTGGTGGACCCCCGCTCGAACAAGACCGAGATCAAGCTGGCCGTGGAGAAGATTTTCTCCGTCAAGGTCGAATCGATCAACACCATCAACCGTGCCGGTAAGCGCAAGCGCACCAAATTCGGATGGGGACAGCGCAAGAGCACCAAGCGTGCGATTGTCACCCTCAAAGAAGGCACTATCGACATCTTCGGCGGTCCGCTCGCGTAGCGGAGACCACTTTAACGAGGAAATGAATTATGGGAATCCGTAAATACAAGCCGACTACCCCGGGCCGTCGCGGCTCGAGCGTAGCCGACTTCTCCGAAATCACGCGATCGACTCCGGAAAAGTCGTTGCTGCGTCCGCTGCACAAGACTGGCGGCCGTAACAACACCGGTAAGATCACTACCCGTCACAAGGGTGGTGGCCACAAGCGCCAGTACCGTCTGATCGACTTCCGTCGTCACGACAAAGACGGCGTCAACGCCCGCGTTGCCGAAATCGAGTACGATCCGAACCGCACGGCTCGCATCGCCCTCCTGCACTACGTTGATGGCACCAAGCGTTACATCATCGCCCCGAACAAGCTGTCCCAGGGTGACTTCGTCGAGGCTGGCCCCGACGCTGACATCAAGCCGGGCAACAACCTGCCGCTGCGCAACATCCCGGTTGGTACCACCATCCACGCAGTTGAACTGCGTCCGGGTGGCGGCGCCAAGATGGCCCGTTCCGCAGGTGCTTCGGTTCAGCTCGTCGCCAAGGAAGGCCGTTTCGCCCAGCTGCGTCTGCCCTCCGGTGAAATCCGCAACGTTGACGTGCGCTGCCGCGCAACCGTCGGCGAGGTCGGCAACGCCGAGCAGTCGAACATCAACTGGGGCAAGGCCGGCCGTATGCGCTGGAAGGGCGTTCGCCCGACCGTCCGTGGTGTCGCCATGAACCCGGTGGATCACCCGCACGGTGGTGGTGAAGGTAAGACTTCCGGTGGACGCCACCCGGTCAACCCGAACGGTAAGCGTGAAGGCCGCACCCGCCGCCCCAACAAAGAGAGCGACAAGCTTATTGTGCGTCGCCGCCGTACTGGCAAGAACAAGCGATAGGAGCCTGGACACATGCCACGCAGCCTGAAAAAAGGTCCTTTCGTTGACCAGCACCTCTTTGTAAAGGTCGCCAGGGAAAACGAAAAGGGCACCAAGAACGTCATCAAGACCTGGTCCCGCCGTTCGATGATCGTCCCGGACATGCTGGGTCACACGATTGCCGTTCACGACGGACGCAAGCACATCCCGGTGTTTGTCACTGAGTCGATGGTCGGGCACAAGCTCGGCGAATTCGCTCCCACGCGGACATTCCGCGGCCATGTCAAGGACGACCGTAAGGGCAAGCGCCGCTAAGGCGCTCGCTCTACGGCTTAGACGAGAGAAGGAAAGCAATGGAAGCCAAGGCTATTGCGCGTCACATCCGCGTAACGCCTATGAAGGCCCGGCGCGTCGTCAACCTTGTTCGTGGCAAGCAAGCGAATGAGGCTCTGGCAATTCTGAAGTTTGCCCAACAGGCAGCTTCGGAGCCGGTATTCAAGGTAGTTCAGTCGGCAATGGCAAACGCACGGGTCCTCGCGGACCGCGATGGCGTTGCCTTTGACGAAGGAGACCTCTACATCAGCGAAGCGTTTGTTGATGAAGGCCCGACCATGAAGCGGTTCCAGCCGCGTGCTCAGGGTCGCGCATTTCAGATCAAGAAGCGCACGAGCCACATCACCGTGGTAGTCGCTACCCCGGAGAAAGAGGAGGCTCGCTAAGTGGGACAGAAAGTAAACCCGCACGGGTTCCGACTCGGCATCACCACCGATCACGTATCGCACTGGTTTGCTG
Source organism: Arthrobacter sp. 01T419 (assembly GCF_056398865.1). Classification (NCBI taxonomy): domain Bacteria; kingdom Bacillati; phylum Actinomycetota; class Actinomycetes; order Micrococcales; family Micrococcaceae; genus Arthrobacter; species Arthrobacter sp. 01T419. The sequence continues at coordinate 92,955 of NZ_JBFTQF010000002.1, read as the reverse complement.
ACAGCACCAAGGCTGGCCAGCGGTACAAGGACTTCGTTCGCGAAGACATCCGCATCCGCCAGCTCATGTCCACGGGCATGGAGCGCGCTGGTATTGCCAAGGTCGAAATCGAGCGCACCCGTGACCGTGTCCGCGTGGACATCCACACGGCTCGCCCGGGCATCGTCATCGGCCGCCGCGGCGCTGAAGCGGACCGCATTCGCGGCGAGCTCGAAAAGCTCACCGGCAAGCAGGTCCAGCTGAACATCCTCGAGGTCAAGAACCCCGAGATGGAAGCCCAGCTTGTTGCCCAGGGCGTTGCTGAGCAGCTGACTTCCCGCGTGGCTTTCCGCCGTGCGATGAAGAAGGCCATGCAGTCCGCACAGCGCGCGGGTGCCAAGGGTATCCGTATCGCTTGCTCCGGTCGACTGGGTGGCGCAGAAATGTCCCGCTCGGAGTTCTACCGCGAAGGCCGTGTGCCCCTGCACACCCTGCGTGCGAACATCGACTACGGCTTCTACGAGGCCAAGACCACCTTCGGCCGCATCGGCGTGAAGGTCTGGATCTACAAGGGCGACGTCACCGCCAAGGAACTGGCCCAGCAGGCAGCTGCTGCTCCGTCCCGCGGCCGCGGTCCCAGCGACCGCCCGGGCCGCCCGGGTGGCGCAGACCGTGGTGACCGCCGTCGTCGTACCGACCGTCCGGCAGCCGACGCAGCACCTGTTGCTGCAGAGGCTCCGGCAGCTGAAGCTGCTGCTCCCGCGGCAGAAGGAGGACAGGCTTAAATGCTTATCCCACGTCGAGTCAAGCACCGTAAGCAGCACCACCCGGGTCGTTCCGGCGCTGCAACGGGCGGCACCAAGGTCACTTTCGGTGAGTACGGCATCCAGGCTCTGAGCCCGGCCTACGTCACGAACCGTCAGATCGAGTCTGCCCGTATCGCGATGACCCGCCACATCAAGCGTGGCGGCAAGGTCTGGATCAACATTTATCCGGACCGCCCGCTGACGAAGAAGCCGGCCGAAACCCGCATGGGTTCCGGTAAGGGTTCTCCGGAATGGTGGGTCGCAAACGTCAAGCCGGGCCGCGTTCTCTTCGAGCTCGCCGGTGTCAATGAAGAGGTAGCTCGCGAGGCACTGCGCCTGGCAATCCACAAGCTGCCGTTGAAGGCACGCATTGTGCGTCGCGAAGGTGGTGAATAGAAATGGCAGTAGGGTCGAAGGATCTCGCACCCGCACAGCTGGACGGTTTCGACAACGAGCGTCTCGTTGAAGAACTCCGCAAGTCCAAGGAAGAGCTGTTCAACCTGCGTTTCCAGTCCGCCACCGGACAGCTGGAGAACCACGGTCGTCTGCGCGCGGTAAAGAAGGACATCGCACGCATCTACACCGTTCTCCGTGAGCGCGAGCTGGGCATTCGTGCCGAGGTTGCTGCACCGGTTGTGGAAGCCAAGGAAGAAAAGAAGTCCAAGAAGGCAGAAGCCAAGGCTGAAAAGGCCGAAGCTGAGGCTGGAGAGGACGCCAAGTGAGCGAACAGAAGGAAACTGTGACGGAAGCAGCAGCCAGCGCTGAACAGCGCGGTTACCGTAAGACGCGTCGCGGCTACGTTGTCTCTGACAAGATGGAAAAGACCATCGTTGTTCAGGTTGAAGACCGCGTGAAGCACGCTCTGTACGGCAAGGTCATTCGCCGCACCTCGAAGATCAAGGCTCACGACGAGCAGAACACCGCCGGCATCGGCGACCTCGTTCTGATCTCTGAGACCCGCCCGCTCTCCGCTACCAAGCGGTGGCGCCTGGTCGAGATCCTCGAAAAGGCTAAGTAGTCCCGCGCCGGGCTTTGCGCCCGGCAGCGATATGGATTGGCAGGAAGGCCCGTATCCCGTAAGGGATGCGGGCCTTCCCGCGTTTCGGTCCCTAGCATAAAGCGTGCTAGGATATTGAGTTTGTATGGCGCCAGTTGTGCGTCAACAACCACCTCGTAAACAATCGTGCCGCGGCATACTGCCCCGCGCAGTTATTTCCGCAAGGGAAGCTGATGCTGGCGGCACGGGAGTTTAGGCCTGCACTGGCAAAATCCAGGCAGGTCAAGAGACACCCCGATCAACCGTTCCGCAAGGCTCATTCCGTATGCTCCATTTCGGTCTGAGAACCGGCGCGACGCAAGGAGTAAAAATTGATTCAGCAGGAGTCGCGACTGAAGGTCGCCGACAACACGGGTGCTAAGGAAATCCTTACCATTCGCGTTCTCGGTGGATCCGGCCGTCGCTACGCAGGCATTGGCGACGTCATCGTCGCAACCGTCAAGGACGCTATTCCGGGCGGCAACGTAAAGAAGGGTGACGTCGTCAAGGCTGTCATCGTTCGTACCAAGAAGGAACGCCGCCGTGCGGATGGTTCCTACATCAAGTTTGACGAGAACGCAGCTGTGATTCTGAAGAACGACGGCGACCCCCGCGGTACCCGTATCTTCGGACCGGTTGGTCGTGAACTCCGTGACAAGAAGTTCATGAAGATCGTTTCGCTGGCTCCGGAGGTGCTGTAACCCATGGGTGCAAAGATCAAGAAGGGTGACCTCGTTCAGGTCATCACTGGCGCCAAGCAGGAGCGCGGCGGCGACCGCGGCAAGCAGGGCAAGGTTCTGCGCGTGTTCACCGAGACCAACCGTGTCCTGGTAGAAGGCATCAACCGCGTCACCAAGCACACCAAGGTCGGTCAGTCGCAGCGCGGCACCAAGACTGGTGGCATCGAGGTCGTTGAGGCCCCGATCCACGTCTCCAACGTTGCTCTTGTTGACCCCTCGACCAAGAAGCCGACCCGCGTTGGTTTCCGTCTCGAGACCGTTGAGAAGGACGGCATCTCCAAGACCGTCCGTATCCGCGTGTCCAAGGCATCCGGGAAGGACATCTGATGAGTGAGACACTGTCTGAGACCACCGTCGAAACGAAGATCGTTCCGCGTCTGAAGACGAAGTACGCCGATTCCATCAAGCAGACCCTGGTTGAGGAATTCAAGTACGCGAACGTGAACCAGGTTCCCCGCCTGGTGAAGGTTGTTGTGAACATGGGTGTTGGAGATGCCGCCAAGGACTCCAAGCTGATCGACGGCGCTGTCCGCGACCTCACCCTGATCACCGGCCAGAAGCCGCAGGTAACCAAGGCCCGCAAGTCCATCGCACAGTTCAAGCTGCGCGAAGGCATGCCCATCGGTGCACACGCAACTCTGCGTGGAGACCGTATGTGGGAATTCGTGGACCGCCTCGTGACCCTCGCCCTGCCCCGTATCCGTGACTTCCGCGGCCTCAACGGCAAGCAGTTCGATGGCAATGGCAACTACACCTTCGGTCTGACCGAGCAGGTTATGTTCCACGAAATCGACCAGGACTCCATCGACCGCGTTCGCGGTATGGACATCACGGTTGTCACCACTGCAAAGACCGATGACGAAGGCCGCGCGCTGCTCAAGGCACTTGGCTTCCCGTTCAAATCCGAAGACTAATAACTACGTAGTAGGTCCGGCCACGGCTGTTTGAACAGCCAACGCGGAAACCATTACGAGGAAGGGCAAGAGCCCAAATGACTATGACAGATCCTGTCGCAGACATGCTTACGCGTCTGCGCAACGCCAACTCGGCATACCACGACACCGTGAGCATGCCGTACAGCAAGCTCAAGGCACGCGTTGCCGACATCCTGAAGGCGGAAGGCTACATCGCTGCCTGGAAGGAAGAGGAAGCCGAAGTCGGCAAGAAGCTGACCATCGACCTCAAGTTCGGTCCGAACCGCGAGCGTTCGATCGCTGGTGTCCGCCGCATTTCCAAGCCTGGTCTCCGCGTTTACGCGAAGTCCACCAACCTGCCTCACGTGCTGGGTGGCCTGGGTATCGCAATCCTGTCCACCTCTTCCGGCCTCCTGACTGACAAGCAGGCCGGCAAGAAGGGCGTGGGCGGCGAAGTCCTCGCGTACGTCTGGTAACGGGAAAGGAAGAGAATAATGTCACGTATTGGACGTCTCCCCATCACCGTTCCTGCCGGCGTTGAAGTTAAGGTTGATGGCTCTGTCATCAACGTCAAGGGCACCAAGGGCGAGCTGAGCCACACTGTAGCCAGCCCGATCGAGGTCACCTTGGACGAGAGCACCTTGACTGTCACCCGCCCGAACGACGAGCGCGCTTCGCGTTCCCTGCACGGCCTGACCCGCACCCTGATCGCCAACATGATCGAGGGCGTCACCAAGGGCTACGAGAAGAAGCTTGAAATCGTAGGCACCGGTTACCGCGTTCAGGCCAAGGGTTCTGACCTTGAGTTCGCTCTCGGCTTCAGCCACCCGGTCAATGTCTCCGCTCCGGAAGGCATCACCTTCACGGTGGAGGGGCCGACCAAGCTCTCCGTCGCTGGTATCTCCAAGCAGCAGGTCGGCGAGGTTGCTGCCAACATTCGCAAGCTGCGCAAGCCCGACCCCTACAAGGGCAAGGGTGTCCGTTACGCCGGCGAAGTTATCCGCCGCAAGGTCGGAAAGGCTGGTAAGTAAACCATGGCCATCGCAATTAACAAGAAGCGTACGAACAAGAGCAAGTCGGCTGCACGCAGCCGTCGCCAGCTTCGTATCCGCAAGCGCATCAGCGGCACGGCTGTTCGTCCTCGTCTGGTCGTCAACCGCTCCGCACGCCACATCTTCGTCCAGGTTGTCGATGACAGCAAGGGTGTAACCGTGGCTTCCGCTTCCACGCTGGAAGCTGACCTTCGTGCACTCGATGGCGACAAGACTGCCAAGGCCAAGCGCGTCGGCGAGCTCGTTGCAGAGCGTGCCAAGGCTGCAGGCATCGAAGCTGTTGTCTTCGACCGCGGTGGTAACAAGTACCACGGCCGCATCGCCGCCGTCGCTGACGGTGCACGCGAAGGTGGGCTGGCACTGTGACCGTTGAGAATAACGAAAAGGACATTCAGGTGACTGAAGCTGCAGCTGCTGAGGCAACTGAGACCGCTGCTGCCACTGACGACCGCCGCGGCGGCCGTCGTGGCGAGCGTGGTGACCGTGGCCAGGGCCGCGGCGACCGTGGTGGCCGTGGTGGCCGCGACGGCGGTCGCGAGGCCGAGAAGAGCCAGTTCGTAGAGCGCGTTGTAACCATCAACCGTGTTGCCAAGGTCGTCAAGGGTGGTCGTCGCTTCAGCTTCACCGCCCTGGTGGTCGTCGGTGACGGTAACGGCATGGTTGGCGTTGGCTACGGCAAGGCCAAGGAAGTTCCGGCAGCTATCGCAAAGGGTGTTGAAGAGGCCAAGAAGTCCTTCTTCCGCGTTCCCCGCGTTGGCAACAGCATCCCGCACCGCGTGCAGGGTGAGGCAGCAGCAGGCGTTGTCATGCTGCGTCCGGCTTCCCCGGGTACCGGTGTTATCGCCGGTGGTCCGGTCCGCGCGGTACTGGAATGCGTCGGTATCCACGACGTCCTCTCCAAGTCGCTCGGTTCCTCGAACGCCATCAACATCGTTCACGCGACTGTTGACGCCCTGAAGCGATTGGAAGAGCCCGCTTCCGTGGCAGCCCGCCGTGGCCTGCCGCTGGACGAGGTTGCTCCTCCTGCTCTGGTGCGCGCACTCCAGAACCAGAAGGCAGGTGTTTAGTCATGGCTAAGAACCTGACTCCCTCCGACGCTCAGTTGGAGATCACCCAGATCAAGGGCGTCATCGGCGCCAAGCAGAACCAGCGTGAAACCCTGCGGTCCCTCGGCCTCAAGCGCATCGGACACACTGTTGTCCGTACCGCTGATGCCGTGACTGTTGGAATGCTCAACACGGTTCCGCACCTCGTGAATGTAGAGGAGGCGAAGTAATGGCTGAGAACAAAACCGCCGCAGAGGCTGCTGACAAGCAGAACACTCTGAAGGTCCACCACCTGCGTCCCGCCCYGGGTGCCAAGACTGCCAAGACCCGTGTTGGTCGTGGTGAAGGCTCCAAGGGTAAGACTGCCGGTCGCGGTACCAAGGGTACGAAGGCCCGCTACCAGGTCAAGGCTGGCTTTGCCGGCGGCCAGTTGCCGCTGCACATGCGCCTGCCGAAGCTTCGCGGCTTCAAGAACCCGTTCCGGGTTGAGTTCCAGGTTGTCAACCTGGACAAGCTCAACGAGCTGTTCCCGGAAGGTGGCGTTGTCACCGTTGAGTCCCTGGTTGAGAAGGGTGCCGTTCGCAAGAACCAGCCCGTCAAGGTGCTGGGCACTGGCGACATCACCGTCAAGGTTGACGTCACCGCCCACGCTTTCTCTTCCAGCGCAGCTGAAAAGATTGCAGCAGCAGGCGGAACCACCACAGCCCTCTAAGGGCTCTGGGGCGTTCGCCCGCTGTGAATTGACTCCCGGTGTGGGGGGCTTCGGCCCTTCGCGCCGGGAGTTTTTTCGTGTGGCGCGACCCCCTCGATTGTTCGCATGGCGTATCAAGCCGTTAGACTCGGGTGTTGGGTTTCAATGACCCCTTCGACACCCTTGGACTTTTAACTCAGGAGGACGCTTGCTAAGCGCATTCGGCCGGGCATTTCGGACGCCTGATCTGCGACGCAAGTTGTTGTTCACGCTGGGAATCATCACAATCTTCCGCTTGGGCGCTTTTATCCCCTCGCCTGGTGTGAGCTACCAAAATGTTCAGCAATGTTTGTCAAGCAATCAGGACCAGGGCGGCCTCTACCAGCTCGTCAACCTGTTCAGCGGTGGTGCACTGCTGCAGGTTTCGATCTTTGCCCTGGGGATCATGCCGTACATCACGGCCAGCATCATCGTGCAGTTGCTCCGCGTGGTCATTCCGCGGTTCCAGCAGTTGTACGAAGAAGGTGCCTCGGGCCAGTCGAAGCTGACGCAGTACACGCGCTATCTGACCATCGCGCTGGGTCTCTTGAACGCCACCACTTTGGTGTCCCTGGCGCGCTCCGGGCAGCTGCTGCCCAACTGCCAGTTGCCGATCATCCCGGATAACAGCATCATCGCCACGATTCTTGTGGTCATCACGCTGACAGCCGGTACGGGCCTCATCATGTGGATGGGCGAATTGGTCACTGAGAAGGGCGTGGGCAACGGTATGTCCCTGCTCATCTTCACGTCCATCGCTGCCGGCTTTCCGACCTCCCTGGGTGCCATCTGGCGCTCCAAGGGCCCGGGTACGTTCTTCACGGTGTTGGCGATCGGTCTGGTGACCGTCGCACTCGTCGTGTTCGTTGAGCAGTCCCAGCGGCGCATTCCGGTCCAGTACGCGAAGCGTATGATCGGCCGACGCACCGTGGGCGGCACCAGCACGTACATCCCCATCAAGGTGAACATGGCCGGCGTCGTGCCCGTCATCTTCGCTTCCTCCATGCTCTACCTGCCCGGACTGGTTGCGCAGTTCAACCGGCCCAAAGCAGGAGAGTCATTGGCCCCCTGGGTTGAGTGGATCAACAACAACCTCACCCGTGGCGACCACCCCATCTACATGGCGCTGTACTTCGTCATGATTGTGTTCTTCACGTACTTCTATGTCGCGATCACCTTCAACCCTGAAGAGGTCTCGGACAACATGAAGAAGTATGGCGGGTTCATTCCGGGCATCCGGGCGGGTAAACCGACCGCGGACTACCTGCAGTACGTGCTTTCCAGAATCACCCTCCCCGGAGCCCTTTACCTAGGCTTCGTGGCGTTGATTCCGCTGGTTGCACTCGTCCTGATCAACGCCAACCAGAACTTCCCGTTCGGTGGCACGTCAATCCTGATCATGGTGGGTGTGGGCCTCGAAACCGTCAAGCAGATTGATGCGCAGCTACAACAACGTCACTACGAAGGGCTTTTGCGATGACGAGAATGCTGATCATTGGACCTCCGGGTTCGGGCAAGGGAACCCAAGCTGAGCGGATTTCCGAGCGCTTGGGCGTAGTCGCCATTTCCACGGGCGACATCTTCCGTGCAAACGTCAAGGGCGAAACCCCACTGGGTATCGAAGCCAAGAAGTACATGGACGCCGGCGATTTCGTTCCGGACAGCGTGACCAACAAGATGGTCCGTGACCGCCTGAGCGAGGACGACGTCGAAAACGGCTTCCTGCTTGACGGTTACCCGCGCACCACCGCCCAGGTGGAATACCTGGACCAGATCCTTGCCGACACCGAAGAGAAGCTCGACGTCGTGCTTCAGCTGACGGCCGACGACGAGGAACTTGTTTCGCGCCTGCTGGGACGCGCCAAGGAGACCGGACGCTCGGACGACAACGAAGCCGTCATCCGCCACCGCCTGAACCTCTACCACGAGCAGACGGAGGCCGTGGTGGCCAAGTACGCCGAACGTGGCATCCTGACCAAAGTCGATGGCATCGGCGGCATCGACGAGGTCACTGATCGCGTGTTGCTGGCCATCGAGGCGGCCAAGGCGGTCTAGTTCCGCACGATGTAATGAAAAGGGTGTGGCCGGCGCTGTGTGCGCGGGACACACCCTTTTCTGTTCCCTTGTGCGGTACCGGAGCCGGGGATGGTTCCTGGAACGATCTCAGGGCCATTTTCGAACTAGGCCGCGGATGCGGGAAAATGGGGGAGATCAGAGGGTGCTCTGGTTCTGCAGCCCACCACAAGCAGCACACTACAAGAGGAGACCATGGCGTTCGGCCAGCCCCGCATCGAATACAAGACCAACGAGCAAATGCGCAAGATGCACGAGGCCGGATTGGTCCTCAGCAGCGCCCTCGACGCGGCCGTCGCGGCTGCGAAACCCGGCGTCACCACACGGGAGATCGACTCCGTCTTTGCGGTGGTCCTGAACGACGCCGGCGCGAAGTCGAACTTCCTCGGGTACCACGGTTTCCCGGCCACCATTTGCACCTCCGTCAACGAGGAAGTGGTCCACGGCATCCCCGGGGACCGCGTCCTGCAGGAGGGGGACATCATTTCGATTGATGGCGGGGCGATTGTTGATGGTTGGCACTCCGACTCCGCACGGACGGTGATAGTTGGCACTGCCGACCCAGAGGACCAGCGGCTCTCGGATGTCACTCAGGCCGCCATGTGGCGTGGAATCGCCGCTTTGGCCAAGGGCAAGTTCGTCGGCGACATCGGTAACGCCGTGGATGACTACGTCTCTTCCGTGCCGGGAAAGCCGCTGGGCATCCTGGAGGACTACGTAGGCCACGGTATCGGTTCAGAGATGCATATGGCCCCTGATGTCTTGAACTATCGCACCACGCACCGAGGCCCCAAAATCCGGCCGGGATTGTGCCTCGCCATTGAACCCATGCTCGTCCGTGGCGGCATCGAGACGGCCACCCTCGACGACGACTGGACCGTGGTGACCACCGACGGCAAGCGTTCCTGCCAGTGGGAGCACTCGGTCGCCGTCCACGAAAAGGGCATCTGGGTGCTTTCGGCCCCCGACGGCGGAGCAGAGCAGCTGGTGCCGCTCGGCGTCGTGCCTGTCCCGATTCCCTGACCAGACGAGGCTGCCCAACTAGCTCGCATTAGATGTCGTTCTGACCCGTCAAAACGACATTAACTGCGAGCTAGTTGGGCGGCGGGATCGCACTCGGCGCGCAGAGCCCTAGCTCTTGAGCTTGGGCTTTACGTCCTTGATGTAGATGCTGTCGAGGGTTGCTCTGAGGTCCGTCATGGTCGCTTTCACGTCGCCCTGCTGGGTGAGGATCTTCGCGGCGGCCTTGGCCATCTCCTGATCGGCGCCGGGCAGGAACACCCGGGCGTTGTCCTGCACCTTGGTGACTGCGAGCTGATCCATGGCGGTCTTGATCTGGGGAGTCTTGGCGAGGACTGCAGTCATGTCCGCGGAGACACGCGTGGGCATGTAGCCCGTCGCGGCGGAGAAGGCCGCCGTGTTTTCCGGTTCGGTCATGAATTTCAGGAAGGTGGCGGCAGCGAGCTGGACCTCCTTGCTGACGCCGCTGGGGATGCCTAGGCCGGCCCCGCCGGTGGGGCAGACGTTGGTCTCAGCCTTGGGGCCGCCCGGCATGAAGCCGACGCCGACGTTGAACTTAGCGGACTTCAGTACGCCCAGCAGGTCACCGGTGGAGGAGATTGTTGTAGACGTAATGCCCGCGGCGAAATCGTCCGCGGCGCTCTTGGAGGAGACTCCGGCCCACTTGTCCTTGTAGATCGAGTCCTGCGCCCACTGCAGGGCCGCGACTGACTCCGTGGAATCGCAGTTGAAAGTCCACCCATTGGACCAACTACCGCCCCAGCCCCACAGGTTGTTCTGTAGAGTCCAGCCCGCGTATCCGGCGAGGGCCGGGTAGATGTAGGCGTACTTCGCGCCCGAGCTGGCCTTGAGCTTGGGGGCCCAGTCGGCGAATTCCTGCCAGGTCTTCGGCGCCCTGTCCGGGAGGCCGGCGGCCTTGAAGTGGTCCTTGTTGTAGTAGAAGAGCGGGGTGGAGCGGCCGTAGGGGAGCGCCCATTGCTTGTTGGCGTACTGGTAGTCCGCCACGAGGGACTTCTGGAAGTCATCAATCTTGAAGTCCAACTGCTTGATGAGTCCGTCCAACGGAATGATGTTGCCGTTGGTGTAGTAGCGGAACCACCAGACGTCGGAGAGCACCACGAGGCCGGGGAGGGCCGACTTCGCAGCTTGCGACGTCTGGAACTTCTGGGCGATTTCCTCGTAGTTGGCGCCTGCCGTTACGAGGTTCACTTTGATGTCCGGGAACTTCGCCTGGAATTTGTCAATAATGGATTGCTCGACGCTCTGCGACTGCCCGGGGTGGCTGGTCCAGAAGTCGAACGAGCCGGCGGGCTTGACGCCGGAAAAGTCGATGTCCGAAGGTCCGCTGCTTGCAACGCTGCCGCCGGTCGACGGACCGCCGCAGGCCGCAAGGGCAGCGGCGCCGACTCCAAGTCCAGCGAGCCCCAGGAAGTTTCTACGGTCAAGATTCATTGCCATGGTTGGTCCTCTCAAGGATGCAAAGGTGGTGAGGTATTTCGTACGGTTCGGCCGGGCCGCGGTTCGGCCGGGTGGGGAACGCGCGGGTGATGGTGCGCGGTCGCTAGCCGGTGACGCTGCCCTGGGTGAGCCCGGCAACGATATAGCGCTGCAACGCTGCGAAGACCAGGAGGATGGGGATGATCACCAGGACTGCCCCGGCCATCAGGATTCCCCAGCCGGCGCCGTTTCCTTCAGAGTTCTGAAGCAAGGTCAGGCCGACAGGGAGAGTCATGGTTTCCGGTCTGTCGGTAATGATGAGCGGCCAGATGTAGTCGTTCCATTCGCTGACCACGGTGACGAGGGCCACGGTGGCGATGGAGGGGAGCGACACGGGGACGACGACTTGCCACAGCCTGCGCCAGTGACCCGCGCCGTCGATTTCCGCCGCTTCGAGGATGGACCCGGGAAGGGTCTTGAAGTGCTGGCGAAGGAGGAACGTTCCGAAGGCCGTGCCGAGGCCCGGAAGAATGATTCCCCACAGGGTGTTCTTCCCGCCGATTCCCGCGATCAGGATGTAGTTCGGGAGGATCGATACCTGCGGCGGCACCATCAGGGCCACGAGGATCACGACGAAGATGACGTTCTTGAACGGAAACCGGACGAATACCAGGGCGTAAGCCGTCAGTATGGCCAGGATCACCTTCACCGTGGAGCCCACGGTGGTAACGATCAGGCTGTTCAGGAAGAACCGTGCGAACGGCACTGTGGTCATGGCCGTGTGGTAGTTCTCCAGGTTCAGGCCCTGTGGCAGGATCTTGAGATCCACGGTGACGATCTCGCCGGGTTGCTTGAAGGAACTCAGTACCATCCACAACAACGGCAGGACCACCACCAACGTGGCAACGATCAGGGGGATGTAGCCACCGGCCAGTGTCTGGACGAGGTTTGTGCGGGAGAAGGGCCGGTCGCGGTGCACTGGGAGTTCCGGACCGGCGTCGGGGGCATTCCGGGTCCCGACGCCGCTTGCGGGGTTAGGGCTGACGGGAGAGAGCGTGCTCACGAGTAGTGCACCTTCCGTTCGACGAACCGCAGCTGGAGCACGGTGATGATGAGCAGGATGGCAAAGAGCACCACCGAGATGGAGGCGGAGTACCCTGCGCGGTTGTAGGCTCCGAAGGCTTGAAGATAGGCCTCGTAGATCAGGGTGCTGGTGCCGTTGCCCAATGGCGTCATGATCCGGATCAGGTCGAAGGCTTGCAGCGAGCTGATCATCGTGGTGATGAGCAGGAAGAAGGTGGTGGGCGAGAGCAGCGGAACCGAAATGCTCATGAAGCGGCGGATGCCGTTGGCGCCATCCAAGGAGGCTGCCTCCATGACGTCTTTCGGGAGCGATTGGAGCCCGGCGAGGTAGACGACGGCACAGTAGCCCAGGTTCTTCCAGACGTAGACGATGATGACCATTACCAGGGCAAGCTGCGGATCGTTGATCCATTGCGGGCTTTGCTGGCCGATGCCTCGGAGAAGCCAAGACAGGACGCCGTAGCCGGGGTCGAAGATGAACAGCCACACGAGGCCAACGCCTACGCCGCTGAGGACATAGGGGGCGAAAACCGCGGAACGCGCAAAGGTGGTGCCGCGGACCTTGGAGTTCAAGGCCAAGGCGACTAAGAGCCCCAGCACCATGGAGCCGCCGACGGTGACCACTGTGAACATAGCCGTAGTGCCAAGTACCTGCGGGGCATCGGAGCTGGTGAAGAAGTTGATGTAGTTGTCGATTCCCACAACGGTGGCCGATGCTGAGCCCAAGGTCCAGTCGAGGGTTGAGTAGTACACGTTGTTGATCAGGGGCAGATACGTGAACACGGCAATCAGCGCCAGGTTCGGCAAGGCCAGCGCCAGGAACACAAAGAAGTCGCGTCGCGTTCGCCCGGACCAACGTCCGCGGCTTTGACGGGCCGGGACAGTCTGCGCGGGGGCCGCAGGGGCCGCGGGGCTGCCAGTCAGTTGTCTTGTCATTGGGGATCTCTAACGGTTTGCAGATATCGGGGCGCGCCGGATTCGGACGAGTGAGTCGAGGGGCGGCTAGCTTTACCTCACCACACGGGAGCACCTGTCAAGTCAAAAAATCGGGCATACCGGGGATTGTTGGACAAGCCTTCTGCGTTCGTTTACTCGGTGTTTCGTGGCGGGTGGGGCCGCGTTTACATTCGAGGCACGACTACCGTTTGTGCCGAAGAGGGCATCGCGCGCCGCTAGGGCGCGGGGGATCCCTTCCGGATAGTGGCCTCGACGACGGCGAGGCTGCCATGTGAGGGTGCGTCGCCGTCGACGTCCTCCGGCGGCGCCTGGACTACTTGCGCTGATTAGCGCAAGGGGAAACTGGGCGGAAGGAGCTCGTGGACAGGGCGCCGGGCGAAGTCCGAAACGGTCAGTGAGGCAATGTAGTGGTCCAGGAATTCCTGCGCACGTTCCCGGTAGCCGCTCGTGTCCACGGTGACGATTTCTCCCTTGTCCACAATGGTGCGGCCGGCCACGACCACCTGCGTGATGTCCCGTCCGTCCGCGTTCATGATCAGGGTGCGGACGGGATCGGCGAGTGGGCCGATGTGGCTCCCGGTCAAGTCCAGGACAAAGTAGTCCGCCTGCGCTCCAGGTGCCAGACGGCCCAGGTCGGAACGGCCCAGCGACTCGGCGGGGTCCACGGTGGCGGAGCGAAGCAAGTCCGCGGCCTGGGCGCTTGAACGCTCCCCGGTGAGAGTTTTGGTCATGCCCATCGCGAGGTCCATGGCGCGGATCATGTTCGGCGGGGCGGAGTCCGTCCCCAGCGCGATCCGCACTCCGCGCTCGCGGTAGGAGTCGTAGCTGTCGAGCATCCCGCCGTAGTGCGCCATGGGGATGGGGCAGAGCAGGACAGTTGTCCCCGAATCAGAGAGGAGAGCCAGATCGTCCCCGGTGCCGAAGGCGGCAGGCATATGCGAATGGCCAGGGATGGTCCAAGCGTGGGGGATGAACGTGCGTTCGGCGAGGAAACCAAGATCGGCCAGGTAGGGGAGCGGACGCCTGCCCGTGCGGGAGATCATGGTCTCGACTTCGAAGAGACCTTGGGCGGCGTGCAGGCGCACGGGGAGCTTTAACTCATCGGCAGCTTGGCGAGTGAGTTGGAGGGTCTTTTCGGTCTGTGTTTCGATCCGCGCAGGTAGCAGGGCCGCCCGGATCAGCCCATGAGCCCTCCCTTCGAAGTCCTGGGCGAAGCGGACCGCTTGATCCAGGCCGTCGAGGCCTCGCCGTTCATCCTCATGGAGCATCACCCGTTTGCCGTCGGTATAGGGGACCGCCGTGCGGTAGCTCGGCCCCAGGTAGGCCCGGACGCCAAGCGCCTCGACGGCGTCGGCGGTGTCGGCAAGGTCCTCGTAGTCCTCGCACCACTCGTGGTAGCTCTCGGATGCAATCGGCATAAGCGTAGTGATGCCGTTGCGTACCAATTGCGAGAGGGCGAACTCACGTCGGAATCGTAGCTGCTCGCGTGTGAAGACAGCCCCATGGTCCCTCAAGTAGGACTCGGACCAGACGAGCCCCAGCCGCCGGGTGGGGTCGGGCCAAGAATCGAAGAGGGCATGGTCGATGTCTGCCAAGGCGTTCAGGTCGATGAACCCGGGGGAGACGACAGCCTGCCCGGCGTCGATATTGATGTCCACTGCTCCGGGATAGTCCCTGCCCACGAAGACAATGGTCCCGTCCTCGTGGACCAGCTCCGCGTTGGGCAGGATGCAGTGGTCGCCGTCGGCGTATCCAATGACGAAGGCGGCCTTGATGCGGGTAATCACTGGTCTCCTTGGGGGTGGTGGTCCGGAGAAGCTACGAGCGAGTGGAACGTGGGGGCTTGCCTTCCAAATCGGAAGCCTGGTTGTCGAGGATCGATCCGGCCACCATCATGGCGTCCTGGGCTGCGCGGTCGCGGATCGCCTCGAAGAGCTCGTCATGGTTATCGTGCTCGGTGCTGGCTGCGCGCTCCAGGCCTGCCGGTGATGTCCACGAACCGTCGATGCTCGCCGCAAGAGAGCCATAGATGCCAGCCAGAAGCTGGTTGTGCGCGGCGTCCACCACGCCGCGGTGGAAGTCGATGTCTGCCTGCCGGAAACCGTCGTCGTCGTGGGCTTCCGCGGCAGCGCGGCGCCGTTCCAGCGCATCCTGAAGCCTGTCCAGATCCTCTTGGTCCCGGCGCTGGGCGGCGAGGGCGGCCGCGGGTACGTCAAGGCTGCGCCGGACTTCGATGGCCTCGAATCGATCCGCTCCCTGGAGGCCCTTCCGCAGGGCGACTTCTTGTTCGTCTACGGCCGCGACGAAGGTCCCGTCACCTTGCCGTGTCACGAGAAGTCCCGCGTGCACCAACGCCCGGAGTGCTTCCCGCAGGGGCGCCCGGCTGAGGCCCAGGGCCTTTCCGAGTTCCGGCTCGGGGGGAATGCGGTCTCCCAAGCCCCACTCGCCCTGCCGAATCCGCAGGCGGATGTCGTCGATCGCGTCGTCGACGACGCTGCGCCGGCCATTCACGGTCATGGTGCCTCCTTCCAGGAAATGCTCTGAGTTCGCAGATCCAGGCACCTCCGGGCGGGCGGCGCTTTTGCAAATTCGCGTCATTCGCTCCGGCCGGCGACCGGTCCACTTACGTCAACGAAGCGTCTCACATGGGGGTTGGAAAAGCTACTCTTTCGTAAGACGTCTTACGAGTGTATCTTGGCAAACATGACCCAGATCACACGCCTGCCGGTAGATTCGCGGCTCCTCGGCACTGGCAGATTGCCGGAGACGCGCTTAGGGGTGCAGTTCACCCGGTACCCGGGCCACGAAAGCCGGCCACTGGTGGAATCAGTGCTGGCCGCCGTGGACGACGGCTTCACGCTCGTTGTTCTCAACAGCATCGCCGCGGAACATTCCGGTGAATCACTTGCGCAACCGGACAAGCCTGGCGAACTGGACGAGGTGGCGGAGGAGGCCCGGCATTCCGGGGTCGAGATCCAGCTTGGCCTCGGCTGCGCCGGGCCGTTCGGCGATCCTGCCACGGTGAGGGCCGGGATGGGGAGAGCCCTTGCCAGGGGAGTGGATCTTGGCATTACCGAGTTTTTCGTTCACACCCGATCCGAACGGCAAGGTGCCGTGGAGCAGGGCAGGTTCCTCGACCACCCTGCGCAACTCCGGCTCATACGGGCGAACCTTGAGGCGCTCGCACCCGCGGCGCGGGACGCCAGCGTGCGCATCAACCTCAAGACCCACGAAGACCTGGCTTCACCGGAAGTGCTGGCACTTGTCCAGGCACTGGATCCCGCGGTGTTCGGAATAGGATTCGACGTGGCCAACCTCGTGGTCCGCGCAGAGGACCCAATCGAGGCAGCCCGGAGCCTTGGACCGTACATCAGGATGACGCACTTGGAAGACGCGGTCTTGTTTCCCCTACCCCACGGATACCGGCGCCGCCTGCGGGCAATCGGCGAGGGAGTCTTCGACTGGGAAGCGATCCTCGGCCACCTTCTCAGTGCCGGGGTGAGTGACTTCACCTTGGAACAGCACCGGGGAAAGTTCGATGCTCCGGTTTTCGACCGTTCGTGGTTCACCCACGAACCCCACCTCGACGCCGCGGGGCTGGGCCAGTTGGCCCGGCTCGGTGTTGCGACGCACGACGGCGTGGCGCACGGGCGTATCCCGGCGCTCGCCGACTGGGACGACGAGCCCGGCCCGGCCGAGCGTCGTCGTCAACTGCTCCACAGCGCCGCGACGTTGCGGGGGCTCCTCATATCGATCGGTGCCGTTGTGAAAGAACCGGCCACGATCCTTTCCGGAGAGGAAGGACTCTCATGACAGCCATTGCCGCCTCACAGATCGTTGTCCCTGCCAGAAGCAGGCCTTTCAGGAACTTCCTCAGACGGGACACGACATTGACCATGACCCTGTCCCTCTTGGCCGCCCTTATTGTGGCCACCCTGTTGGGCCCCTTGGTCTGGCGGGCGCAGCCCGATTCCATCAACCTTGGCGCAGTCCTCCAGGCTCCCAGCTTGGGCCACCCCATGGGCACCGACGACACGGGCCGTGACGTGCTGGCCCGGGTTCTGGCGGGTGGCCAGACATCGATCCTGGCCGGCCTGACCATTGCCTTGATCGGGGCCGTGCTCGGTTGTATCGCGGCCCTTTTGGCGGGATCCATGCGCGGCTGGGTGGACACGCTTTTCACTTGGTTGACCAACTCCATCCTCTGCTTCCCAGCCATCCTCCTGGCGATGGCCATCGCAATGGCGCTCAAGCCGGGCGTGACGGCCGTGGTCATCGGGCTCTCGCTACACTCGTTCCCCTGGTACATGCGGACCCTCCGCGGTGAGGTGATGCGTTTGTATGGCCAGGACTTCATCCGCTCCACCATGGCACTCGGAGCACACCCGGCCCGCGTCTTGTTCCGCCACGTCTTCCCGCACCTGGTCCCGATCATGATCCTTCAGATGGCCGCCGTCTTCGGCGCGGCAGTGCTCTCCCTCGCCGCCCTCGGCTACTTGGGCCTCGGGGCACAACCGCCCACTGCCGAATGGGGAGAAATGATCACGGACGGCCAGCAATTCTTCCTGACCGGTCAATGGTGGATCGCCGGTTTCCCCGGCCTGGGCCTGCTCCTTGCCGTCAGCCTGACGACCCTGATCGCAGACCGAGCCCGGGAAGTCCTGGACCCACGCGGCGAATTCGTCCAGGCAAAGTGAGGTTTCCTGATGATTAGCACCATTTCCAAACGACTCGGCGTGGCACTGGCCACTGTCTTCGGGGCTTCGATCTTCGCCTTTATCCTCCTCCGCAAGGTTCCCGGTGACCCGGCCCGGGCCATCGCCGGGGATACGGCCACCGACGACACCATCGCGGCCCTGCGGAAATCAATGGGCTTGGATGACAACCTGCTCGTCCAGTACGGGAACTACATGGGGTCGCTTCTACGCGGTGACTTCGGCTTCTCTTACAGCACCGGGAACAGTGTGGGCAACCTCCTTGCGCAGCGCCTACCGGCCACGATCGAACTGGGGCTGTTGTCGGTCCTCATTGCGATTGCGGCAGCAGTCCTCGCCGCGAGCGTCGCCGTCTACTCACGACGCCGCTGGCCGGACCGCTTCCTCCGCGTCGCCTCTTCCTTGGCCATGGGTTCACCACCTTTCTGGATCGCGCTGCTTGCCTTGCTGGTTCTCTCGATCCAGCTCGGGATCTTCCCGGGTCCGGAAGGTCGCCTTTCACCTGGGACTCTCCGTCCGCCAAACATCACCGGCATGTTCACCGTGGATGCCGTGCTGGCTGGACAGTGGGGAACGTTTGCCAATGCCGCCTGGCACCTGATCCTGCCCGCGACGATCGTCGCCCTGGGCCCGTTCGCCTTCCTCAGCAGGCTGTACCGGAACCAACTTCGAGGCACGCTGCGAGAAACCTTCGTCACTGTTGCCCAGAGCCATGGTCTGCGCCGGTTTCCGGTCTACACGCGCCACGTGGCCCCGCACGGCCTCTTGTCGCTATTGCCGGCGGCGTCGCTCTTGTTCGCCGACCTTCTGGCGGGGAGCCTGCTGGTCGAAAAGGTGTTCGGGTGGCCAGGGATAGGTTCCATGACGGCCGACGCCATCATTCAGAAGGACTTTGCCGTGGTCCAGGCAGTTCTTCTGCTGGCCGCCATCCTCTACGTAGTGGTCAGCCTCGTCGCGGACCTCATCATGACCGCGGCAGATCCCCGCACCCGAGTAGGAGCCCGCTGATGTCGCACACCAACGCATTTCCCTTACCTTCCCAAAGCGTGGCCGAGAACGGGGACCGGGACCGATCGCTCGTGCTCAGCGTCAACGGCCTCGTCACCGACTTCGACACCGCCTCGGGAACGGTCCATGCTGTGCGCGACGTCTCCTTCGAGCTGCGCAAACGCCAGCGCCTGGCGATCGTGGGAGAGTCGGGCTCCGGGAAATCCGCCATGGCCATGTCACTCGTGGGGCTGGTCCCGCAGCCGGGCCGGGTCGTCAGCGGCAGCGTTAAGCTCAACGGGACAGAACTCGTGGGGCTCGACGACGCCGGGATCTCCAGGATCCGAGGCAAGGATATCGGCTTGGTGTTCCAAGACCCGATGGCTGCCCTGGACCCCCTGAAGACCATCGGAAGCCAGTTCGTAGAAACCATCCGGGTGCACCAAGACGTGTCTGTCAAGGTGGCGCGGAGGATGGCCTGTGAACTCCTCGCCGAGGTGGGCGTCAACGATCCGCAGCGGAGGATCGCCGACTACCCCCACCAATACTCCGGGGGCATGAGGCAACGCGTGCTCATCGCCATGGCCATAGCCAACGACCCCACCGTGGTCATCGCGGACGAACCCACGACGGCCCTCGACGTCACCACGCAGGCACAAGTGCTCGACCTCCTGGCCAAAATCTGCGACGAACGCGGAAATGCGTTGATCATGATCACCCACAACCTGGGGATCGTGGAAGAACTCTGCGACAGCGTCAACGTCATGTACGCGGGCCGCTTCGTCGAATCCACCAGTACCCGGTCCCTCTTCGGCTCGCCGGCACACCCGTACTCCAAGGCACTTCTGGATTGTGTCATCGACCCCGCCGCCACCAAGCGCGGGGCGTTGCCCGCCATCCCGGGCTCGCCCCCGGACCTTTCCGTGGACGAGCCCGGATGCCCCTTTGTCGCCCGATGCCCACTTGGCCGGGATGAACTGCGGTGCGCAACAGAACGTCCCGAGGCCCGCGCTTTGGCGAGCGGCGCCGTCGTCCGCTGCCATTTCGCGAGCGATACCCCAGGAGATGCAGCATGAGCAACCTAGCCACAGCCCCGCTCTTGCGGGTGGAGAACCTCAACAAGTCCTACGGCCGAGGCGTCGGATCACGGAACCGGACCCAGATCCTCCGGGACGTCTCCTTCGAACTGCGCCGCGGACAAACACTGGGACTCGTTGGAGAATCGGGCAGCGGCAAGTCCACCACGGCGGCGTGCGTTATGGGCCTGACAGGCGTAGACAGCGGCCTGATCGAGTTCGACGGCGTGGACCTCACCTCCCTTTCGAAGCCGCAGATGCGGCGGATGCGCAAGCGCATCCAAATGGTGTTCCAGGACCCCAACGGCTCACTGGACCCGCGCTTCACGGTCGCTGACTTGGTGGAAGAGCCATTGGTCATCCACGGCGTCTCGGACGCCGCTGAGCGCTCGCGCCGGGTCGAGGAAGTGCTCGACCGCGTCGGCATCACCGTCAAGCAGGCGCAGCGCTATCCCTTCGCGTTCTCCGGCGGTCAACGCCAACGGATCGCGATCGCCCGGGCATTGGTCCTGAACCCGGACCTCGTGGTCTTGGACGAACCGGTGAGCGCGCTGGACGTCTCCATCCAGGCCCAGGTCCTCAATCTCCTGAGCGACCTCCAGGATGAGCTTGGGTTGACCTACCTGTTCATCGTGCATGACCTGGCAGTGGCCCGGCTCATGAGCCATCACATCGCCGTCATGAACTCGGGACAGATCGTAGAGGCCGGAACCTCGGCGGACGTATTCGACAACACCACCCATCCCTATACGCGGGCGCTGCTGGATGCCGTTCCGGGCGCTCGCCGCCGGGCCAAGGCGCTTGCGGCGGCCGGGACGGCCGTAGCCGCGGAAGGAAAGTGAGATGAGGACCCTGCCTGCCCCACGTGTCCTGATGAAGAGGACGACGGCGTTCCTCGCCGCCGCCGGCCTGCTCGCCTTGGCCGGTTGCGCAACCCCAGCGAACTCATCCGGTGCGACAAACCGGCCGTTCACAGTGAACTGGGCCACGACGCTGACAAATATCGACCCGGCTTTCGTCTGCGCCGGCAACGAAAACAGTTTCGCCAGCAATTTCTATGCCCGGCTGGTCAAGCTCGACGCGGATCAGCAGCCCGACGGAACGCTCGTAGCCAACACAGATCCAGCCCGGGTCAAGGGCGACTTGGCCGCAACCTGGACGGTCTCTCCTGATGGGAAGGCCTACACGTTCTCCCTGCACCCCGGGGCCAAGTTCGCCAACGGCAACCCCTTGGATGCCGAGGCCGTCAGGTATTCGATCATGCGGAATCTCACGATTGGCGGATGCGGTTCCCTGGGCCTTCAGATAGGCCTGACGGATCCGCCCCTGATCAGCAGGGTTGTAGTAGTAGACCCCCAGACTGTCCGCCTCGAACTGTCACGCGCCTATCCCGCGATCTTGGTGACCCTGGCGCAGAGTCGCGGGTCGATCTATGACCCGAAGGTCATCAAGGAACATGGCGAGGACAAGAAGGGCGTGCCGAATCAATGGCTGGCCGCGCACACCGCCAGCAGCAGCGGCCCCTATGTCCTGGATGAATACGTAGCAAACAACTACGCGGTGCTCAAACGGAATCCGAACTACTACGGCACGGCTGCCAAAGAACCGGTGGTCCGCGTCAACTTCATCACCTCGATACCGACCCTGATGCTGCAGGCGCGTCGAGGCGAGGCGGATGTGACGCTTGGACTGCCGCCCTACGTGGTCCACGAACTGAGCCAGAACGACTGCTGCAATGTGTCCACGGCCCCGGCATTTGCCCCGGTCACCGTATCCTTCGACAACTCGTCAGGCGTGACGTCCAATCCGAAATTGCGTGAAGCACTGACGTACGCCGTGCCGTACGAGCAGATCAAGGCCAGCGTCGCCTACGGCTACGCGGACAGCTACTACGGCCCGTTCGTTCCAGGGACGCCCGGATTCGACCCGCAACGTTCCGCCCCCCGCCCCCTTGACAAGGACCGGGCACGGGCGTTGGTCAAGGAGTCGGGCCTGGCGAATCCCCAGATCGACCTCATGATCAACCCAACGTCGCCCGGAGTCTCGACCCTTGCGACGATCCTGAAAGCCTCGTGGGAGGAAATCGGCGTCACTGTCAACATCGATTCGCAGACGCCCACGGCCTTTGCCACGAAGTTCAATACCGGCAAATACCAATCCGCGCTGCTCTTCGAAAGTGCCGGTGCCGTGGCGGCCTACGAACTCCGCAAGAAGATGACCTGTGGCAGCAGCTTCAACAACCAGCACATCTGCATTCCAGGCACTCCGGAGCTCATGAAGAAGCTCGACGACGCACCAAGCCTGCAAGCCCAGCTGCCGTACATCAATGCACTCGTGGACGCTTGGCGGGCCAGTTCCCCCACCATCATCCTCTACCGTGCGCAGTTCACGGCAGTGCTTGCACACTCGGTCAAGGACTTCGACTACGCCTCGTCAACCACGTTTTACAACTGGGGGCGTTAGGGCACGGCTTGAAACACCGGAGGCCCACCCTCGGTGACGACGCAGATACCCGTCGAAAAGCACCCGCGGCGGGCGAGACAACAGGAAGAACTAGCTAAGGACGAGAAAATGCGAATTGGTGTCGATGGAAGCAAGATCCCCCACGAAGCGGACGACTCAGCGATCCGTATCCTCGAGCGGGCACATGGCATGGGGATGGAAGGCGTGTACTTCCGAAGCGTCATGGACGTCTCCCCGACCCTGGACCGCGGCTTGCTCGCAGAGGTCCGGGACTGTGCGGATTCACTCAATCTCTACCTCCAGATGGGCCTCGCCAAGGTCAACCCGTACGCGACGGCCGAAGCGCCCCAGGTCCGTAGGCTCGGCGACGGCGACTACACACGCGGCATGATCAAGATGATCGAGGCCGCGCACGAAGCCGCTGGCGTGACAGACCTGTGGGTGGCGTGTGCCAACTACCAGCGCGGCATGCCGGGTTACTACGTTTTCGACCGCTTCCGGACCGACGCACCGTGGGCCGATCAGCTCGTGGCGATCGAGAAGTTCCTGCGGCTCCTTGCCCCGGCGGCCCGGGACCACGGCGTGCACATGAACATCGAGACCCACGAGGAGATCACGAGTTACGAAATCGTCCGTCTGGTCGAAGCCGTGGGGCCGGATGTCCTGGGGGTCACCTTTGACACAGCAAATGTGGTGGTGCGAGGGGAGGACCCGGTGGCGGCTGCGCGTCGCGTGGCACCCTATACCCGGGCCACCCACCTGCGGGACTTTGTCCTGGGCGAACAGGACGGTGTCTTCGGGCGGATCTTCGCACCGATCGGCCACGGCTCGATCGATTGGGACGCGGTGCTCGGCATCCTGCACGCCGAAACCCCGGACCTCCCGCTTTCGATCGAGAACGCAGGCCCCACCTTGCACCTGCCAATCGGCCTCGACGATCCTGAATGGATTGCCATGCACCCGGACTTGGACCTCGAAGAAGTGGCTAGCATCCGGAGCATGGCGGCGGGGTACGCGGAACGGGCGGAACGGGGCGAAGCGCCGCGGCTCAGCGACTTGCGCGCCGCCCAGTACGACGGTGCGCACTTCATCGACATCTCGGCGAAGGCGCTGAGGGACGCGCTGTCCCGGATCGGCGCAGCAGTGTAGGAGCAGAATAGGCACATGACTTCCAACATCACGGACGTGCCAGGAATCCGAGTGGGACATGTCCAGCGGATCGGCGACGGTTGGCTGAGCGGGGTGACCGTAGTTCTCCCGCCGCCCGGGACGGTGGCATCGGTCGATGTGCGCGGCGGCGGTCCGGGCACGCACGAGACGGATGCGCTTGATCCCACCACCCTCGTGCCCACGGTGGATGCAGTGGTGCTCACGGGTGGGAGTGCCTTCGGTTTGGTCACGGCCCACGGTGCCCAGCGATGGTGCGAAGAACAAGGGCGCGGGTTCGCCGTGCCCGGGGGAGTAGTGCCAATCGTTCCGGCCGCCGCGATCTTCGACTTGGGCCGCGGCGGTGACTTCGCAGCCCGCCCCGACGAGGCCATGGGATACGAAGCGGCCGCCGCGGCTGCGGCCGCAAGTGAGCATGCCGACGTCGGGCGCGGAAACATTGGCGCCGGTACCGGTGCCGTGATCGGACGGGGCGCATTCAAAGGCGGAGTGGGCACGTCCTCCATCACCCTGGACAACGGAGTGGTGGTGGGGGCGCTCGCAGTGGTGAACGCGCTGGGCATGCCTTTTGGCGGATCGCCCCAGCGGGAGGAGCCCGGGAGCACAAATCCGGCCGCGCCCCCGGCGTTGAACACCACGCTTGTTGTCGTCGCGACCAATGCGGTCCTCGACCCTGCCGAATGCAAGCGCACTGCCAGTGCCGCACACGCTGGCCTCGCCCGGGCTCTGAATCCTTCCCATACCCTCGCCGACGGCGACACGGTGTTCGCACTGGCGACGGGCGCCGTCGGGCTCGACCGCAGTTCGGAACAAGCGAGGCAGGTCTCCCTCATTACCCTGCAAAGCGCGGCGGCAGACGCCGTGCGCCTGGCTGTTCTTGACGGCGTCGCTTCCGCGGAATCCATCACGACGGCGGCAGGGACCTTCCCGTCCTACGGCGCGGTTTAGCGTGTTCTAGGGGGTTCTCCGGCACGGAGAAGGGTGACACCGTGCCGGTGTCTGCGCTAGCATGGGCGGATTTAACATTCGCGCCGCATTAGCGTAGAGTTGTCTGTTGGTTGTCTGCACAGCCACGCCCATATAACAGGTCGCGAGTCCTGCTATGTGGAGTGGCAGGAGCCGGACGGCCAAACAAACAAAAAACGTCCGCAGATTTTCCGGTGCCTATCCGGAGGGCTGCGGCAAACAACAGTTAGCGGAGGATATGGCCAAGAAGGACGGGGTCATTGAGATCGAGGGCGTTGTGACTGAGGCGCTGCCCAATGCGATGTTTCGCGTTGAGCTCACCAACAAGCACATCGTTCTTGCACACATCTCGGGGAAGATGCGACAGCACTACATCAGGATTCTCCCTGAGGACCGCGTAGTGGTGGAGCTGAGCCCTTACGACCTCACACGTGGTCGAATCGTCTACCGCTACAAGTAATTGCTGGGCGGCAGCCTTGGGAAACCTTAGGTATTGCCGCAACAGCCGACCAACTGCAACACGCAAAGGAACGCCATGAAGGTCAAGCCGAGCGTTAAGCAGATCTGCGACAAGTGCAAAGTGATCCGCCGTAATGGCCGGGTCATGGTGATCTGCGAGAACCCGCGCCACAAGCAGCGCCAGGGCTAATTCCCCGCAAGGGAACTAGTGCCCGCAAGGGCAACCTGGGTTGCTAACCCACGCAAGTAAATAAAGGCAGCACAAGCTGAATTGGGACGCACAGAGCCCGGACAGCTAACCCCCGGTCGGAGGCTGGGGCCGCACTGAAAGTGCGGGTGTACTGCCTACGACCTCCGGTTTATTCAAGGAGTACTGCCACTATGGCTCGTCTCGCTGGCGTAGACATTCCCCGCGAAAAGCGGTTGGAAATTGCGCTTACTTACATCTACGGCGTGGGCAAGACCCGTGCACACGAAACCCTGGCTGCCACCGGCATCAGCGCTGACGTTCGCGTCAAAGACCTGACTGACGCCGAGCTGGTCCAGCTGCGTGACTACATTGAAGGCAACTACAAGGTTGAGGGTGACCTTCGCCGCGAAGTAGCAGCAGATATCCGCCGCAAGGTTGAAATCGGCAGCTACGAAGGCCTGCGTCACCGCAAGGGCCTGCCCGTACGCGGTCAGCGTACGAAGACCAACGCTCGTACCCGCAAGGGCCCGAAGCGTACCGTCGCCGGCAAGAAGAAAGCCGGCCGCTAGAAATAGCAGCTGACTTTCCCCCGATAACTTTCTGTAGGAGAAATAATGCCCCCGAAGACTCGTGGCGCGGTTCGCAAGCCGCGTAAGAAGGACAAGAAGAATATCGCGCTTGGCCAGGCGCACATCAAGAGCACCTTTAACAACACCATCGTGTCCATCACGGACCCGAACGGTGCTGTCATCTCCTGGGCTTCCGCCGGTGAGGTTGGATTCAAGGGCTCCCGCAAGTCCACCCCGTTCGCCGCCCAGATGGCTGCCGAGGCTGCTGCAAAGCGCGCCCAGGAGCACGGTCTGCGCAAGGTCGACGTGTTCGTCAAGGGACCGGGATCCGGACGCGAGACCGCAATTCGTTCGCTGCAGGCCGCTGGCCTCGAGGTTGGCTCCATCCAGGACGTCACCCCCAGCGCCCACAACGGTTGCCGCCCGCCGAAGCGCCGCCGCGTCTAATTGGCTTCTTGGCTTTTGCCGGCCGGGTCCGCTGCGGAACAGTCTGACTGTTCCGCAGCGCCCGGCCGGCAAAGCCGGAACCAAGCCGATTTCCACCACCTGTGTTGCGTCATATAGCGGATGCTCGCCGAAAGGAAACCTAAGTGCTTATTGCACAGCGCCCCACTCTGTCTGAAGAAGTAGTCTCCGAGAACCGCTCGCGTTTCATCATTGAACCGCTGGAACCGGGCTTCGGTTACACCCTCGGAAACTCCCTCCGCCGTACCCTGCTCTCCTCCATCCCTGGTGCTGCTGTTACCAGCATCCGGATCGATGGCGTGCTGCACGAGTTCACCACGGTTCCGGGTGTCAAGGAAGATGTCACTGAGATCATCCTGAACATCAAGAGCCTCTCCGTGTCCTCCGAGCACGATGAGCCGGTTGTTGCATACCTGCGCAAGCAGGGCCCCGGAATCGTCACTGCCGCGGACATCGCTCCGCCGGCCGGCGTCGAATTCCACAACCCGGATCTGCACATTGCCACGCTGAACTCGAAGGGCAAGTTCGAACTCGAACTGACCATCGAACGCGGCCGCGGCTACGTTTCGGCAGCTCAGAACAAGTCCGGCGACTCCGAGATCGGCCGTATTCCGGTCGACTCGATCTACTCGCCGGTCTTGAAGGTTACCTTCCGCGTGGAAGCTACCCGTGTTGAGCAGCGCACTGACTTCGACAAGCTGATTGTCGACGTCGAGACCAAGCAGGCTATCGCCCCGCGCGACGCCGTTGCCTCGGCAGGCACCACCCTGGTGGAGCTGTTCGGTCTTGCACGTGAGCTGAACACCGCAGCTGAAGGTATCGAGATTGGCCCGTCGCCGACGGATGCTGCCCTGGCAGCTGACATGGCACTGCCGATCGAGGATCTGGACCTCACCGTCCGTTCCTACAACTGCCTCAAGCGTGAGGGCATCCACACCGTGGGTGAACTCGTTGCCCGCTCCGAGGCTGACCTGATGGACATCCGTAACTTCGGTGCGAAGTCCATTGATGAGGTCAAGGCAAAGCTGGTTGAACTGGGTCTGTCCCTCAAGGACTCCCCTCCCGGTTTCGATCTTGCAGCCCGCGCCGCAGCCATCGAAGAGGACGACGCCGCGTTCAGCGACGACGAGCTCTAACAAGCAGATCTTGGCCACCGAGTCCACGTTCGGACCCGGAGGGCCTTCATTACAGGAGAAATTACTATGCCTACCCCCACTAAGGGTCCGCGCCTCGGAGGCGGTCCGGCTCACGAGCGCCTGATGCTCGCGAACCTGGCAGCATCGCTGTTCGAGCACAAGCGCATCACCACCACGGTCACCAAGGCCAAGCGCCTGAAGCCGTATGCAGAGCGCCTCGTGACCTTCGCCAAGCGYGGCGACCTGKCYTCCCGYCGCCGTGTACTCGGCCTGATCAGCRACAAGGGCRTCGTCCACGAGCTGTTCACCGACATCGCCGGCGCCGTTGCCAACCGCGATGGTGGCTACACCCGCATCACCAAGATCGGCAACCGCAAGGGCGACAACGCTCCCATGGCTGTCATCGAACTGGTTCTTGAGCCGGTTTCCCCGAAGCAGGCTGTAGTTGCCGAGGCAACCAAGGCTGCTGAGAAGGCTGCTCCGGTTGCCGAAGAAGCTCCGGTTGCTGAGACCGAAGCTGCTGAGGAAGAGGTCGTTGAGACCGAAGCCGCCGAGGTTGAGACCGAAGCCGTTGAAGCTGCTGAAACCGAAGAGGCTCCGGCCGCTGAGGAAAAGAAGTAATTCACTGAATTCTTCACAGTAGACTTAAGTCTATGAACGAACGAAAACCCGCTGCCCCCGTTTTGGGGGGCGGCGGGTTTTTGCGTGTCCGGATGGATCTTTCGTACGACGGCGGCCCTTTCAATGGTTGGGCGCTGCAGCCCGGCCTACGGACTGTGCAGGGTTCGCTGGAAGAGGGACTGGCGTTGATCGTGCGCCGTCCCGTGCGCGTCACCGTGGCTGGTCGAACCGACGCCGGTGTGCATGCACGCGGACAAGTGGCGCACATTGATCTGTCGCAGGCCGAGTGGAGCGGACTTCCGAGGGGCCACGAGATTGATCCCGCCTCTGCGCTGCTCCGGAGGCTTCGTGGAGCCTTGAGCCGTGTCCTCCAGGATGAAACCGGCGCCATTGAAGTGCACGACGTCGGACTGGCAGCTGACGGCTTTGACGCTCGCTTCTCAGCGTTGTGGCGCCGCTACAGTTACCGGATTGCCGATGGCCCGGAACGCTGGGACCCGGTTCTACGCAGGCTGACGTTGTGGCACAAATCCGTGTTGGACGAAGGCGCGATGAACTCGGGAGCCACCGCGCTGCTGGGGCTTCAAGACTTCAGGGCATACTGCAAGCCGCGCGAGGGAGCCACCACCATCCGCGAATTGCAGCGCTTTGAGTTCGTCCGCGGCAGCGATGGGGTGCTTGTTGCCAACGTCCAAGCCGATGCGTTTTGCCACAACATGGTGCGGGCCTTGGTGGGATCGGCGTTGCGTGTGGGGGAGGGCCTGGAACAGCCGGAATGGCTGCATGAACGCCTGCTTGCGGGGGTCAGGGACGCTAAGTCGGTACTGGCCGCGCCGTACCCTTTGGTGCTTGAAGAAGTGGCCTACCCCTCCGACGACGAACTGTTTGCCCGGGCCGAGCTGACCCGGGCCCGGCGGGAGTAGTAGGCGCCGGGCCCTGCAAGACGTCCTGTCCCACGACGAGGCCTCGACGTTGAACGGCCCCCTCCCGGTTCTGGGTACCGGGGAGGGGGCCTGCGAGACCACCCGCGGTTCTGGGTATCGCGGGTGATCGGTTTGAAGGCGCCCCAGATGCGCCTGGTTCAAAGGTTCGGAGATGCCTAGTGCACTCCGAGCGCTGTCCTGACGGCGGCAGCGAGGCCGTCGATGAATCCGTTGAGGGCGAGACCAAAGGCACCAACGCCCACGACGATGACTACAGCGATGAACCCGACCAACATCGAATACTCGGTGGCTGTTGCTCCGCGTTCCTTTGCGAAGGACGAAACGAGGCACTTGAGCTTGCTTTTCATGATGACCGACCTTTCAGGCGACGTGCGCCGGTGCTTAGGAGAAGGCGGCGATAATCTTCATGACCGCCGGACCCAAAAGGATAATGAACAGCGTGGGGAAGATGCAGAAGATCAGCGGAAACAGGATCTTCACAGGGATCTTCATGGCATGCTCCTCCGCTGCCTGCCTACGCTTGGTTCGCATCTCTTGTGCCTGGGACTTGAGGACCTTGGCGATTGCGATACCGTAGGCATCCGCCTGGACGACCGCCCTGATGAAGCTTCGAACGTCGGGTACATCCACGCGCTGGGACATATCCAGGTAGGCGTCCTTGCGGCTCCGTCCCACTTGGATGTCTTGCAGTGTCCGGATGAATTCATCGGCCAGGGGACCCCGTCCGTTTTCGGCAGCACGGGCCATCGCCGCCTCAAAACCGAGCCCTGCTTGGACAGCAATCAGCATCTGGTCCAGTGTGTTGGGCAGTTCCAGGCGGATGGCAGCCCGACGCTTTTGGGCATTGGAGCGGATCAGTAGATCCGGTACGAAGTAGGCCACTGCAATGACGCCAAGGCCAAGGAGGAGACGGCCGACCGATCGATCTCCGAGGAACAGGAGGAGTCCTAGCACAGCGCCGCCGAGCGCCAAGAGCGGTTTGACCATCAGGATCCGCCCCAGCGGCCAATCCTTCGGCCGTCCCGCCCCAGCCAATTGCATGTCGAGCCAAGCCACGTAACCGTTCGGCGCAAGTTGTCGTGAAAATGCCGTCAATCGATCCCGCGTGTTGGCAGACTGCGGCGCGGCTGCCGCGCGGGCGCCCAGATTGGTACGGATATTGCGAAGGCCTGCCCGGTCGCCGGTGACGACGAGCCAGACCATCCAGGAGACGGGGGCCACAATGGCCAACATGGCAGCATAAGCGATGGGTTGCATGATGAAATCCTCCCTAGTACTTCGGCTTGATGAGCCGGTTCAACCACAGCGCACCCAGGCTGAGCATGATGATCGCGACTGCAAGCATGATGTAGCCGGGCAGTGTTGACGTAAAGACGTGGGCGTAGCCGGGGTTGAGGAACTGCAGCAGGATGAACATCAAAACCGGCAGTCCGAGCAGCACCAGCGCTGACATCCGGCCCTCAGCGCTCAGCGCCTTGACCTGCCGGCGGATTTGATTGCGGTCACGAATCGTTTCACCGACGTGGTCCAAGACTTCTGCCAAGTCCCCGCCGACTTCCCTGTGAATTTCGATCGCTTGGGCTATCCAGCCGAAGTCTTCGCTCCTCGTCCTGATTGCGACGTCGCCCAGCGAACCTCCCAGATCCCGGCCGAGTCGGGTTTCGTTGACGATCCTGCTCATCTCTTCCGCCATGGGTGCTTCGCTCTCCTGGGCAGTGGCGTCCACTGCCCTCAAGAGGCTGTGCCCGGCCCGCATCCCGCCGCTCATCATCTGAAGGGCATCGGGTATTTGCTCGTCGAATTTCGCCGAACGCCTGGATATCAGCAAGCTGAGGAGCGCCGCGAGTGAAACGATGGCAGCGAGTGCCATGAGGATCGCAAAGAAGAGGCCACCCAACATGAAGCCGACGGCGCCGGCAAAGACGGTCGCGATACCCGCTATCAATACGTAGTCGCCGGGTTGCTTCTTCAACCCGGCGGCATCCAGTTTCACTTGGGAGAGATAACCACCCGAGCTTGGATGAATGCGGGTTTGGATGGCATCTCGCGCGCCGTCGGTAATCCGCGTCAACGTGGACGTGTGAAGCGGCGAATCAGGACGCCGCCTCTCGACGTCGAGCCTTCTTGACTTGAGTACCACTAGCACCACAAGAAGCAATGCGAGGTACACCAGGCCAAGCCCCGCGGCAAGCCAAATGATCTGGATTCCTGCATCGCTCATCGCAGGCCTCCCGACAGGTGGGCCCCGAATACTGCCGGAGAAATGGAAATTCCGAGTTCCGCGAAACGGTCGGTGAAGCGGGGACGCACTCCGGTAGGGACCGGCTTGCCGAGGAATCGGCCGTTGGCATCCACTCCGGCTGAGTAGTCGAAGACGAAGGCGTCCTGGAGAGTGACGATATCGCCTTCCATCCCTTGGACTTCGGTGATGTGCGTAACCCTGCGGGTTCCATCGCGCAAGCGGCTGATGTGCACGATCAGGTTGACGGCGGAGGCGACTTGTTCGCGGATAGCCCGGAGAGGCAGGTCCATGCCGGCCATCAGGACCAGAGTCTCCAGCCTGGCTATGGCATCGCGGGGCGAATTGGCGTGCACCGTGGAAATGGAACCGTCGTGGCCGGTGTTCATGGCCTGCAGCATGTCCAAGGACTCCCCGCCGCGGACCTCGCCCACCACGATGCGGTCCGGTCGCATGCGGAGCGAGTTCCTCACGAGATCCCGGATGGTGACCTCACCCCGTCCCTCGATATTGGCGGGCCTGCTCTCAAGCCGCACCACGTGCTCTTGCTGGAGTTGCAGCTCGACGGCATCCTCGATGGTGACGATCCGGTCCGTCGCCGGGATGAAGGAGGACAGGACATTCAACAGCGTGGTCTTACCAGTACCTGTACCGCCGGACACAATGATGTTCATCCGCGCCAGGACGCATGCCCTGAGAAGCTCAGCCATTTCCGGAGACAGGCTGCCAAACTCGATGAGCTTGTTGACCGTCAGAGCCTCGCGGCCGAATTTCCGGATGGTCAGTGAGGGACCGTTGACGGCAAGCGGAGGGATGATGGCATTCACGCGGGAGCCGTCAGCCAGCCGTGCGTCCACAAGCGGAGACGACTCGTCGATTCGGCGCCCAACTTTGGACACAATGCGCTCAATGACCCGCCGCAGGGCTTCGTCCGAGGAGAACTTGGCTTCCGTTTTGTACAGTTGCCCGTACCGTTCGACGTAGATGCTGTCGTAGCGGTTGACCATGACTTCCGTAATTTCCGGATCGTCAAGGAAACGTTGGATGGCGCCGTGCCCCAGGACGTCGTCGATGATTTCGGCCGTGAGGCGTTGCCGTTCGGTGGAAGTCAGGGGAACCTGCTCCTCGTCGACAACAACCTTCAGCTCGTCGCGGACATACTGGTGCAGTTCCGCCTCATCCAAGGAGGAATCCGAGAGTCTGGAGCCGAGCCGTTCAAACAGGGTCTTGCTGGCTCGCTCCTTGAGGTCGCTGAGGGCTTCACTGGCCAGAATCGTCGATGGTGTGTTTTCATCGGCGTGGGCCATGGCGTTCGAGGACTCTGCCGCTTTCACTTCCTGGATTCGGCCGAGGGTTGTCGCTATCGGCGCCCCCGCCTCGGGAACCGCGGCTGCATCCGGGGCGCCGGAACCGGTGCCGAACCGATGGCTTTCGAGTCTGCGTGAGAGGTTCACCGGACAACCGCCCTTCTGTGCAACTGCTTGTGTGATCGCTCATCCCAATTGGGCCTGAACCGGTTCACCAACAGGCGCAGGCCCTTGGTGGCAGCATCCCGCGCCCCGTCCTGGAGGAGCGGGACGCCTTTGTTGGTGGAGAAGGGAAGCGTCCTGGATCGGGGAATGGCAACATCCACCGGAACTCCGATGGTCGCTTCCACGTCCGAAAGGACCAGGCCGCTCTTCGGATCGGCCATGTTCAGCACGACGTGCCGGTACTGCGGGAGCAGTTGCAATTCTTCGAGAATGTTCAAGCCCGTCCGCAATCCGCGGATGCTCGGAATGTCCATCCCGCATACCCACACGGCATCCGTGGCATTTTCCAACGCTGCGAGGACATGCTCACCGAGCCCGGGAGCAGTGTCGATCACGACGTACTGGAATTCTTGACGTAGTTGTTCGAGCAATCTAGATACGTGCTGGGCCGTGATGCGGTCCATTTCCACTGGATTGCGGGGGGCACACAGAGCATAGATACTCGCGGGGTGGACACTCAAGTACGTCTTGAGCACCATGGAGTCCTGACTGGCCGGACCCAGCACCGCGTCGGTGATGGTACGTTCAGGATGCAAAAGCAACCCGCTGGCTACGTCACCAAACTGCAGGTCCAGATCGACGATCACCACGCCCATCGGCGCCATCGTCCCGAGACCGACCGCCAGATTAGTGGCCACCGTGGTCTTGCCCACGCCGCCCTTCGGCGACATGACGGCGATGATTCGGCCGCCGGAGGCCTGGGATGGAGCCTCGATGGCGTTGGGGGCCAGCCCCCTTCGCCGGCCCGCAGCAGCTAGGCTTGCCCGCTCCACCATCACGCGGATCGAGTCTGAGTCCGCCGCGGGGGAGAGGATGTCCCGTACCCCGGAGCGCATTGCCGCGAGGACCAGCGATTCGCTCTGCTCCGCGGCCAGCACAACACTGATTTCCGGGAATTGCAGATCCAGCAGCGAAGCGTGCTTGAGGGAATCATCGATTTCCAGGCCTGGTCCCAAAATCAACACCTCGGGAGGCTCTCCGAGGAGCTGATCCAGGATCTCCCGTGGTCCAGCCGGCAAGTAGTCGGCCTGGAACCATTGGAGGCTTCCGCTCATGCCGGCCGTCGCGGACCGAACCCGCCGTTCGAAGTCAAGGTCCGGGGTGATGAGAACGAAGCGACTCATTTGAATACACTCCCCCGGTCGATGACCCCGGTTGCGCCTACTAGGGCATCCGAGGGCTCTTTGCTCAGATAGATGGCACCGAACTCCGCGGCATAGACGATCTTCTGGACGTCCACGGCGGAGCGCGCTACAGTCACGAGATAGCCACCGCTCTGGCCAGAAGCCTTGTTGGAGTTGAGCGAGCC
Organism: Arthrobacter sp. 01T419; assembly: GCF_056398865.1. Classification (NCBI taxonomy): domain Bacteria; kingdom Bacillati; phylum Actinomycetota; class Actinomycetes; order Micrococcales; family Micrococcaceae; genus Arthrobacter; species Arthrobacter sp. 01T419. The sequence goes on along the minus strand of NZ_JBFTQF010000002.1, from coordinate 59,244 downwards.
GCCGCCCGTTTGGGATGCAGAGCCGTTGTTGTCTGAAATAGCCCCGCTGGAGTCCTGCACCGCGGTGACGAGGACCTTGTTGAACGTAAAGCTCGTTTGGTCGGGGACGTTCGCTTTGTCGTCCGCTTTGAAGGACAGCATCATGCCGACTGTGTCGCCGGCAGCCAGGTGCCCTCCAACAACACGTTCGATCGGCAGTTTGACCGTGACTTCTTGAAGTCCAGTGGGGACTTCAACCCGGCCGGGACCAGCCAAGCTGTTCGGATCAACCATGCGGGATGCGAGCAATTGCTCACCGGGCATGAATTCGATCGAAGAAACCTTGGAACCCAGATCACTAAGGCTGGTGACACTATCTGCTGCTACTGCCGACTTCGGCACAGCTTTCTTGATGACGGAATCTCCGAATTTAGCGGTCGGAGTGCCGCTGGGGATTTCTTTTTGGATGACGTAGACGTCTTGAGTCTCCGTATTTGCCAGAGCGCGCTTGTCGGCGCCTTGGACGTAGAACACGAGCATCACTGTTCCAATGATGGCTACGACAAGCGCAGCGATGCCTCCCAGTAGGCGTGTTTTCACTTTATCTCCTATTCGGTACGCGGCAGCGTGGAACCGGGGCCGCTATTTGATGAGTTGCACTTGCCAGGTGCCGAGGTCTTGGGCAGGGCCGGAACCATTGCCATCGAAGTCGTCGACGGTTGCGAACTTGACGAATTGACCGATGACGCAGCGATCGTTTCCGCCCGAACACGCGAGGTTGGAGTTGCCGAGTGCGCCCGTGGTGTTGTGGTACTCGTAGACGCCGCCGTTGCCGAACTTCCAGCCAACGATGTTGAAGGTGGCGTAGCCGATGATGTGGAAAGTGGCGTTGTTCCCAGAGCCTGCTGACGTGTCAAAGACAGGGAAAGTGACTTTGACCGCAGTTCCACTTGTGAGGGAATTGATCCAACCTTGGAGAATGGTGGCGCATTGAGTTGGTTTGTTATTGCCCGGATCCGATCCGGCCATGTTGCCCGTAGAGGTTACGGCGTAGCAGTCGGCGTCAGGATCACTCAACCAACCCCAACCGCCTGGAACGGTGTGGCCAGAGGGGTTGGTGCACGTGGTACCGGGCTTCCAGGAGATCTTCTGGAGGGTCCCTGCTGCGGTTGCTCCACTCAGGTCCCAGCACTGGTTGGAGAAGGCAAGAGGGAACGCGCCGCCCCCGCTCGGAGGTTTGAGGGAAGCAGTCGCCTTTGCGCCGACARTGACTGGCGGCACGTTCAAAGCGCTGGAAAACAACTTGCTCAAGAAGCCGGCGTGTGTGGTGCCGTCAATAGTCGAGGTTGTGACTGTGACCTGGTTGGCGACACTCAGGTCAACGGACTGGAGGTTGGAAACACCATCGTTGGAGTTGCTGTCCGCGAGGGCCTTGGCAGCGGCGTTGGCGGCGCTTTGCGTACATCCGCCGCTATTCGAGCACAGTTGAGCCGCAGCAAGGGCCCCGGCGTCAGCGCCGTTTTGCAGTTGCGCCCTTTCTGCGTAGATTTGGCCGACATCCACCGCCATGGCACCGACTCCGATGAGGACGAGCACCATGAGCGCCACCATGACGCCGGCGACGCCCCGCTCGCCGTCCTGATTCCTTGTCCTTCTTGTTAGCCGCCACATGCCATGGCCCCCTTCCCGGTAACCGTGATCGACGGCGTAAAGAAGCCAGTGAGAGATGGGGCGGTGAAAGTCACTGTGGACTGGACCGTAACTCCATGGCTGCAGGCGCCCGAAAGGCTGACATTTCCGGGGGAGAGACTGATGCTCGGTGCCCCGGCAACAGCGGCCGCTTGTGCCTTGCCCGTATTGTTGGTGACCGCCATGGTTCGGGCGGCTTCGCGGGCTGCCTGGGTGACGGAAATTTGGAGGTTGTAAAAATAGGAGAATTCAATGATCGCCGCAACCAAGAGCAAAAGAATTGGCGCAATGAGCGCAAATTCCACAGCGACGGCTCCGCGTTCTCCCTTTTTTCTTGCTTTGCTGCGGATCATGTTATCCCCCAGAGGATTAAGCAGCTTCGGGACTTAACTTAGTTAGGAAGAGATTCTTCCTAGAAACGGCGATGCCGCGCCCGCGTTGAGCGGACGCGGCACCACAAAGGTTTGGCTTGAGTTCGGTTAAGCGCCGACCTTCCACTTGGCGACGTTCCCGGCGAGGTCGTTGAACCAAGTGTTCAGTGCGCCGCCGAAAGCAGTAACGCCAACGATGATGACCAAAGCGATGAACGCAACAAGCAATGAATATTCAGTTGCGGTTGCGCCCTTTTCGGAAGTGAGGCGATCTTTGACGCCGGCGACGAAAGCAATGACAGAAACCATGAGAGATGACATTGGAAAACCCTTCCCAGATAAGTGAATTTGTTTACGAATCCCTGCCGCTTACATATCCCTTTGGCGGTTCGGATTTCGATAGGACARGAATTGCCCCTGGGAGGGTTAACAAACAATGCGTAGTGGTACTCGTCTTTTTCCGTGCGGGGGGTGTTGATTACTCGAAGGACGCTCTGCGGGTACTCGGTTTTTCTGCCTAAGTACTACTTAGGCGCCGGCACAGATGGGGTTCCAGTGAACCGAGGGGAACCTGGGAAGATGGCGGCGGCTTTAGGCGGCCAGCAACACCACTCCAATTGCCGCGGCGAACATGGCCGGTCCGTGAGCTACTTCAGATGGCTTGATTCCGCGCTTCAGGCGCAACATCAGCACCGTCATCACCCCACCCACCACGAACCCCAGCAGGCCCCCGTAGAACACCTGGGTCCAACCCAAGTAGCCCAAGTACATTCCGAGTGGTGCTGCGAGCTTCACATCGCCCATTCCGAGGCCCCCCGGAGAAATTAATCCAAGAATTAAGTACCCGAGGAACAAAATGACACCGCCGGCAGCCGCGCGAAGCAGTCCGGGCCAGTCTGGAAGCAGCGCTGCGGACGTAGTTAACAGGACCAAACCGGCTGCAAGCAGGGACAGCACCAATGGGTTCGGGAGCAAATGATGGACTACGTCCAAACGCGACAGCTGTACAGCCAGCACCGCTAAGAGGAGATAGGCGGGGAGCGTCGGGGAGAGGCCGAACCGGAGCGCCAGGAGGACGAACAACGCCGCGGTGGCCGCCGCCGTCGTGATCCGGACTTTGAGGGAGGGGAGTCCGCCGAGGCGGGGCAGGAATCGGGCTATCAGGAGCTCTGCCAGGGGACTCAAGAGCAGTCCCAAAAGTCCAAGGACGCCTAGAAGCAAGGGCTGCGCTGCAGTTGCGGTCATGGCATCTCCTAAGATTCAAGGCATGGTCCCACGTGTTCACTGTGGTTGTCAGCCTATTTTGACCCTGAAGCTCCTTGCCGCTATTGTTGATAGTCGTTGTGCGTGTCCTTTCTCGATGACACATGCCCGCTTGGGGATCCAGTTGCAGGATCGTTAACTCGACAGGCATATCGGGACTTCGGGATAACTGGTACATAGAGCCCTCACCTCTGCTCCGGTAACGCATACCTAGTAGGCACACGCTCCAAGCGTGCCGCCTAAAACATGAACGCCAGAACAAGAACGAGGCAAAACCGTGCGTACGTACACCCCGAAGCCCGGCGATATCAACCGCCAGTGGCACGTCATTGACGCCACCGATGTTGTCCTTGGTCGTCTTGCCAGCCAGACCGCAACACTGCTGCGCGGAAAGCACAAGCCGACCTTTGCGTCCCACATGGACATGGGCGACTTCGTCATCATCATCAACGCTGAGAAGGTTGCCCTGACCGGCGCCAAGCTGGAGCAGAAGCGCGCATACCGCCACTCCGGCTACCCGGGCGGCCTGACCTCCGTCAACTACGCGGAGCTGCTGGAATCCAACCCGGTCCGCGCCGTGGAAAAGGCCATCAAGGGCATGCTCCCCAAGAACTCCCTCGCTGCACAGCAGTTGGGCAAGCTCAAGGTCTACCGTGGCGCTGAGCACCCCCACGCTGCACAGCAGCCGAAGACTTTCGAAATCACCCAGGTCGCCCAGTAGTCCTGGCCACCAAACAACTTTTAATACAAGGAGAATCGTGGCTCAGAACGAAGAACTGACCGCCGAAGCCGTCGAGGCCGAGGAAACCCTCACCAGCTACACCTCTGAAAGCTCGGCTGCCGAAGCCGCGCCGAAGAAGGAGCGCCCGGCACTGACCGTTGCCGGTGCTGCTGTTGGCCGCCGCAAGGAAGCCGTCGCACGCGTTCGCGTTGTGCCGGGCTCCGGCAAGTGGACCATCAACGGCCGCGAGCTGTCCAACTACTTCCCGAACAAGCTGCACCAGCAAGACGTCAACGAGCCCTTCAAGATCCTTGACCTTGAAGGCGCCTACGACGTCATCGCCCGCATCCACGGCGGTGGCCCCTCCGGCCAGGCCGGTGCACTGCGCCTCGGCGTTGCTCGCTCGCTGAACGAGATCGACATCGACAACAACCGCGCCACCCTGAAGAAGGCCGGCTTCCTGACCCGTGACGCACGTGTCATCGAGCGTAAGAAGGCTGGTCTCAAGAAGGCACGCAAGGCTCAGCAGTACTCCAAGCGCTAAACGCGCTCGGATCCACAAGCGCAAAAATGCTTGGGACGCTTCCAGCGTCCCGACGAGGCCCGTCCCGCCATTTGGCGGGGCGGGCCTCCGTCGTTTAATGGCCGGCCACAGCATGGTCCCTGACCGCCTGAACCGGACCGGTTCGGCAAGCGGAGGGCCGGCTGTCGTCTAGACTGGGACGCGATGGCTAGATTATTTGGAACAGATGGCGTGCGTGGTCTCGCCAATGGATTGCTCACCGCGGAGCTTGCTCTCCAGTTGGCCCAAGCAGCTGCCGTGGTCCTGGGCCACGAGCGCTCGGCCGATGGAGCACGGCCCCGCGCCGTCGTCGCCCGGGATCCGCGGGCTAGCGGAGAGTTCATCGCGGCGGCCGTTGAGGCCGGGCTTTCGAGCTCCGGGATTGATGTGTACGACGCGGGCGTGCTTCCCACGCCCGCAGCCGCGTACCTCATCGCGGACCTCAATGCCGATTTCGGCGTCATGATCTCCGCATCGCATAACCCGGCGCCGGACAACGGCATCAAGTTCTTTGCACGAGGCGGCCAGAAGCTCCCGGACGAGGTGGAGGACGCGATAGAAGCCCAGCTCGGCAAGGAGCCGTCCCGTCCCGTGGCGGGCGACGTCGGCCGCATCCAACGCTTCTCGGACGCCGAGGACCGCTACATCGTCCACCTGCTTGGCACCCTCCCACATCGCCTGGAAGGCCTCAAGGTCGTCCTGGACTGCGCCAACGGTGCGGCCAGCGGCTGTTCCCCTCAGGTCTTCGCCAGTGCAGGCGCTGAAGTTGTGGTGATTGGCGCGGAACCTGATGGCCTGAATATCAACGATGGCGTCGGTTCCACCCACCTCGGCCAGCTCAAGGAAGCGGTGGTCAAACACGGGGCAGACTTCGGCATTGCCCACGACGGCGACGCCGATCGGTGCCTGGCCGTGGACCACGAAGGCAACGAGGTTGACGGTGACCAGATCATGGCGATTCTGGCCCTCGCGCTGAAGGAGTCCGGAAAGCTGAAGGACGACGTCCTGGTGGCCACCGTGATGAGCAACCTCGGACTCAAGATCGCATTGCGCGATGCCGGGATCACCATTCGCGAGACGGCGGTAGGGGACCGTTACGTCCTTGAAGAAATGCGCGACGGCGGTTTCAGCCTTGGTGGCGAGCAGTCGGGGCACGTGATCTTCTCCGACTACGCCACTACCGGCGACGGCGTCCTGACAGGCCTGCAGATTGCCGCCCAAGTGGCCGGCACCGGCCGAACCCTCCAAGACCTCGCCCGGGCCATGACGAAGCTGCCGCAGCTCATGATCAACGTGAAGGGCGTGGACAAGTCCAGGGCCGCCACGGACGAAGGCGTGGCCGCTGCCGTGGCTGCCGCCGAACTCGAACTCGGCGATACCGGCCGTGTGCTCCTGCGGCCATCGGGCACCGAAGCGCTGGTCCGTGTGATGGTCGAGGCTGCTGACATGGAAACCGCAACCCGTATATGCACTGAACTTGCCGGCGTCGTCGAAGACCGCCTCGCGATTCCGCGCGAACTGGCCTTATAGGTCCGAGCCCCAAAAAGCTGTGGCCCGTCTCCCCCAGGAGACGGGCCACAGCCGCTCAGTTACCTTTGGACCAGGTTGTCGCGGATCTCGGTGAGGAGCGTGACTGCGGGGTCAGCAGCGGGTTCGTCTTCCGTGATGCCCAACTTGGCATTGCGGCGCTCAATGAGGTGGTTCATCGGAGCTACCACTCAACATGGCACCAAGCTAGTGCATGCGTGTTAATTCGGGGCGAGCTACCGGTCAGTTCTCCCCGGAGTGTCGGGAAATCTTCGGGTTAGTCAACTGCTAGAGGTAGCTTGGTGCGGCCTCGAGGCCAAAATATTCCTCGAGGGTGCCGATGCCACGATTGGCCATATCCGTCGCGGCCTCAACCCCGACAAAGCGTAAATGCCAGGGCTCGTAGTAATAGCCAGTGATTTCATGGAGCATCCACGGGTACCTGACAACAAATCCATACTTGAATGCGTTGGCCTTGGCCCAAACGGCTGCCGGCTGCTCAGCGAAGCAGGGCTGGAAGCTGCACGCCCCGCCGCCGTCGCCGATATCGAATGCCCAACCCGTCTGGTGTTCCGAGAACCCGGGGCGGGCGGAGGCTGTGTCTGCTGAAGCCTGGCCGCGCGAGGTCACATAACCGTTGTACGTCGCCGTTTGGGTTTGGAAGGAGCGGTAGCCGGAGGCCAAGGTCATGGTCACCCCAGCCGAGGCGGCCCCGGCAAAGAGCTTTTCTGCGGCTGCGGCAGTTGTGCTGTTGAGCAACGACGCCTCTCCACTTACCGCAAGTTGGACGCGGGGCTGTACGAGGTCAGCGGGGGCGAACTGCAAGGGAGCCAGCGGCCGGTGCTTATTGACGATGACCCACTGGCTCGCGGGGTCGCTCAGGGAATACTTTTGGGACAAAGCCCCCGACGGCGGCGCGCTGCTGGACGGCGGCGTGCTCGACGGCGGTGCCGCGCTCGCCGCAGGGGCAGGGACCGCCGTCGTGGTCGCCACTGCCGGCGTCGACGTTGCCGTTTGAGGACCTGAGGGGGACGGAGCCGCAGCGGGTGAAGCGACCGGGGTCTCCGGGGTACAGGCAGCCAACGCCGCGATACTTACGCCTGCCGCCAGCATGGTTGTGAAGGACCTTCTGCTCGGGCCGCAGTTGTGGCACATCCGTACTAGACCTTTCGGAGCAGCATGCGGCGGATCGAATGGTCTGCATCCTTGGTGAGGACAAGCTGCGCCCGGCCGCGGGTAGGGAGCACGTTTTCCTCAAGGTTGGGCTCGTTGATGCGTTTCCAAATGCCGCGGGCAGTGGCTTCCGCCTCGGCATCGGAGAGTGTCGCGTAGCGATGGAAATAGGATTCGGGCTGGGCGAAGGCCGTGCTTCGAAGCTTCCGGAAGCGGTCCACGTACCAGTCTTCGATGTACGCAGTCTTGGCGTCAACGTAAATGGAGAAATCAAAGAAATCGCTCAACGCCAAACCCTGCCGGCCGTCCTGCCGGGGACGGGCCGGGGCCAACACGTTGAGGCCCTCGACGATGAGGACGTCCGGCCGACGGACCACCACTTCCTTGTCCGGGACGATGTCGTAGGTGACGTGGGAATACCAAGGGGCGCGGACCTCTTCGGCGCCACCCTTGATCGCACTCACKAAGCGAAGCAGTGCCCGGCGGTCGTAGGACTCTGGAAAGCCCTTGCGCTCAAGCAAATGYCGACGCTTCAATTCGGCCAGCGGGTATAAGAATCCGTCGGTGGTGATGAGCTCGACGTTCGGTGTGCCCGGCCAACGGCGGAGCATTTCGCGAAGCACCCGGGCGATGGTGGACTTGCCGACCGCCACCGAACCTGCCACGCCAATCACGAAAGGCGTGCGCTGGGTCTGCTCGCCAAGGAACGTCGTTGTGGCCGCATGGAGCTGCTGGGATGCTTGGACGTAGAGGTGCAACAGGCGGGAGAGGGGGAGATAGACCTCGCGGATTTCCTTCATGTCCAGGGGATCGCCGAGGCCGCGAAGCCGGACGATGTCCTCTTCGTTAAGCGGTTGCTCCATCTGTGCAGCCAGCCGGGACCACGTCTGCCTGTCCAGCTCCACGAACGGAGAGGAGCTGTCGCCGTTCGCTTCATTGCGTTGCAAAGTCACCTTAGAGATTCTGCCCCCCACTTGGCTGATCCGGAAATACAGCATGAACGGCGGGGAGATTTTTGTGTGAGCATGCTCTCTTGGAAAGCCGCGCGATCCGGCAGTATCCGGCGGTTGGCCTGCTTGCACGGCCGGATATCCTACGTCCATTTCGTGGGGCACCCGCTACTCTTGTAGGCATGTGTGGAATCGTAGGTTACGTTGGCAATTCATCCCGCCGGGCAGATGCCGGGCACACGGCCCTTGACGTTGTTCTTGAGGGACTCCGTCGGCTTGAGTATCGAGGCTATGATTCGGCCGGTGTCGCCGTGGTCGCCGATGGAACTATCGCCTTGAGGAAGAAGTCGGGGAAACTCAGCAACCTGCTGGGCGAACTCGAAAGCAATCCGCTCCCTAGCTCCCTGACGGGCATCGGCCACACCCGCTGGGCCACTCACGGTGGACCCACAGACCAGAACGCGCATCCGCATCTGGCCGACGGCGGACGCCTTGCGATGATCCACAACGGAATTATCGAAAACTTCGCCGAGCTCAAGCAGGAACTCGTTGCCAAGGGTGTCACTTTCGCTTCGGAGACGGATACCGAGGTTGCGGCAGCCCTTCTGGGTGACATTTTCCGCAACCAGCTCCACGGGGACACGTCCAACGGCAAACTCACCAAGGCGATGCAGCTTGCCTGCCAGCGGCTCGAAGGCGCGTTCACGCTCCTCGCCGTTCACGCCGAGCAGCCCGACGTCGTAGTGGCCGCCCGCCGCAATTCTCCCCTTGTCGTCGGGCTTGGCGAGGGCGAAAACTTCCTGGGCTCGGACGTTTCCGGCTTCATCGACCACACTCGCCGGGCCGTCGAGCTTGGCCAGGACCAGATCGTCACTATTACTGCGCACTCCGTCGAGATCACCGACTTTTTCGGCGCGCCAGCCCAGGGCAAGGAATACCACGTCGACTGGGATCCTGCCTCTGCGGAAAAGGGCGGCTTCAGCTCCTTCATGGAGAAGGAAATCCACGACCAGCCCGACGCCGTCACCCAGACCCTCCTCGGCCGCTCGGACATCAACGGCCAGCTGACCTTGAACGAACTCCGGATCGATCCCGAGTTGCTGAAGCAGGTCAACAAGATCATCGTCCTGGCTTGTGGTACGGCCGCCTACGCCGGGATGGTGGCCAAGTACGCCATTGAGAACTGGTGCCGTATCCCCACCGAGGTGGAACTCGCACATGAGTTCCGTTACCGCGACCCGATCGTTGACGCCAACACCTTGGTGGTGTCCATCAGCCAGTCCGGTGAAACCATGGACACGCTGATGGCCGTCCGGTACGCCCGCGAGCAGGGCGCCAAGACGATCTCCATTTGCAACACCAATGGCTCCACGATCCCGCGCGAATCGGATGCGGTGCTTTACACGCACGCCGGGCCGGAGATCGCCGTCGCCTCGACCAAGGCTTTCCTCGCCCAGATCACGGCCGCCTACCTGCTGGGCCTCTACCTTGCCCAACTGCGCGGAAACATCTTCTCTGGCCAGATCAAGGACGTCTTGGCGGACCTTGGCAAAATACCCGCCCACATCCAGAAGATCCTCGACAATGCGGGCCCCCTCCGTGAGCTCGCCCGCAGCATGAAGGACGAGAAGTCGGTACTGTTCCTGGGTCGCCACGTGGGCTTCCCGGTGGCACTCGAGGGCGCGTTGAAGCTTAAGGAAATCGCGTACATCCACGCCGAAGGCTTTGCCGCCGGTGAGCTCAAGCATGGCCCGATCGCCCTCATCGACGAAGGACAGCCCGTCTTCGTGGTTGTCCCATCGCCGCGCGGCCGCGACTCCCTCCACGCGAAGGTAGTCAGCAACATCCAGGAAATCCGCGCACGCGGTGCGCGTACCCTGGTCATCGCCGAGGAAGGGGACGAAGCAGTGCGGGCCTACGCTGAGCACGTCTTCTATGTCCCCCAGACGCCCCCTCTCCTGATGCCGCTCCTGACTACTGTCCCGCTGCAGATTTTCGCGGCAGAACTAGCCAAGGCCAAAGGGTACGACGTGGACCAACCGCGTAACCTTGCCAAGAGCGTGACCGTAGAATAGCCGCATGATTGTTGGCATAGGCGTAGACGTCGTAGACATTGAGCGCTTTGGGCGCCAGCTTGAGCGGACTCCCGGGCTCCGGGACCGTTTGTTCGTTCCCGCGGAACGCGAGCTCAACACGCGCTCCTTGGCTGCGCGCTTCGCGGCGAAGGAGGCTGTGGCCAAGGTATTGGGAGCTCCGGCGGGCATGAACTGGCAAGACTGCTGGATCGGCCTGGACCAGAACGGCCCCACTATCAAGGTCATAGGCACCGTGCTGGCAGTCGCCGATTCCAAAGGGGTGAAACGCTGGCATGTATCCATGAGCCATGATGGCGGAATCGCCACTGCCATGGTCATCGCTGAAGCCTAACAACCCAAGCAAACATGATCAGCGCCTTCACCGGAACACAGATCAGGGCAGCGGAACAACCGCTTCTTGACGCCGGTGAGGGCGCTGTTCTCATGCAGCGCGCGGCCCATGGCTTGGCGAACGCCGTCGTCCGCGAGTTCCGTTCGGAGGGCCGCCGCGTCTACGGCTCCAGCGTCACGGTACTGGCTGGCAAGGGGAACAACGGCGGGGACGGTCTCTTCGCCGCAGCAATGCTCGCCCGTCGCGGCATGCGCACGACGGCCGTGCTCGCCGCCGGTTCCGCCCACCTGGACGCCACGGCGGCCTTCAGGGCGGCCGGTGGACGCATCCACGTCCTCGACGAGAACAATGCCGAAGAACTAGCCGTGCTAAGTGCCAGCGACGATGTGATCATAGACGCTATCCTGGGCACGGGCGCCCGGGGAGGCCTCAGCGGTCCGGCCGCGGAATTGATTGGTGCCCTGCAGGAATTGCGGCCGAATTTGGTCGTGGCCTGCGATACTCCCAGCGGCGTGGACGCAGACACGGGCGAGGTCCACTGGCCCGTGCTGACGGCGCGGCTGACGGTGGCATTTGGAGGAATCAAGGCTGGGCTGATGGCCGATCCCGGCGAGGGCTGTGCCGGCCGCGTACTCCTGGTACCCATCGGCATTGAGGACCGTCTTCCGTCGCCCCTCCTTCGCCGATTCTCTGTCCGTGACCTGGCTGTTGTCCTGCCAGACCCCGGGCGTCGGGCGCAAAAGTACACCAGGGGAGTCCTGGGGGTCGTTGCTGGTTCAGAACACTACACGGGTGCTGGAGTCCTCTGTGTCGAGGCCGCGTCGGGGGCCGGCGCTGGAATGGTGCGGTACCTCGGTCCGGAAGTTGTGGCGCGGCAGGTCCTGGATCGGACTCCCGAGGCTATTTGGGAGCCGGGCGAGCCAGGCCGAGTCCAAGCATGGCTGCTCGGTCCGGGCCTGGACGGAGCTGAACAGTCCAAGCGAGCCCGTGACGTACTGGCCGCAGCGTCCGGCGCCGGCCAGCCCGCCGTCGTCGACGCCGGAGCTCTTGGGCTCCTGCCGGAACGTTGCCCGCCCAATTGGATCCTGACCCCGCACGCCGGGGAGCTGGCCGCCCTTCTTGGCCGTAGCGAAGTGCGCGTCACCCGTGAGGACGTGGAGTCGCGGACACTGCACTTCGTCCGTCTCGCTGCCGAACACACGGGAGCAGTTGTCCTCCTCAAAGGTGCCACAACGTTGATTGCCTCCCCATCGGGAGCTGTCTTCAGCCAGGCAGAGGGATGCCCATGGATGTCGACGGCGGGAAGCGGGGACGTTCTCGGAGGGATCCTTGGAGCCCTGGCTGCAGCTTTTGCGGAGTCCGGGTTGGATGATGACGGCCCCTTCGCGGCCTTGGGAATCGCCACGGAGGAGAGATGGGCGGCGGTTGCGGCCGCGGCTGCGAGCATCCACGGCATGGCAGGAAGCGCCGCCTCTGCTGGAGGACCCCTGACTGCTTCCGATATCGCTCGCGCTGTCCCTGGTGTCTTCCGAATCCTCCAGGAATGTCGCGCCGGATAATTCCGGATGTTCGTTGAATGTCACCCAACATAGCTAGGCTTGGCAACAAGTTATCCGGCACGTGAAGGAGAACACATGGACATTTGGCCAGGAACCGCATACCCGTTGGGGGCCACGTTCGATGGCACGGGAACCAACTTCGCGCTCTTCAGCGAGAAGGCGGAAAAGGTGGAATTGTGTCTCTTTGACGACGACGGAAACGAGATCAGTTACACCGTCAACGAGGTGGACGGTTACGTATGGCATTGCTACCTTCCGCACGTTCAGCCGGGGCAGAAGTACGGATACCGTGTGCACGGTCCGTATGACCCTGCCGCGGGCCAGCGCTTCAACCCCAACAAGCTCCTCCTGGACCCTTACGCCAAGGCCGTCCACCGGCAGATCGACTGGGACCCGGCGCTTTTCTCCTACAACATGGGAGATCCAGACTCCCGAAACGACAAGGACTCCGCGCCCCATATGATGATGGGCGTCGTCATCAATCCCTTCTTCGACTGGGCTGGTGACCAGCAGCTTCGCATCCCGTACCACCGCTCGGTGATTTACGAAGCGCACGTCAAGGGGCTGACGCAGCTCCACCCGGAGGTTCCGAAGGAACAACGCGGCACTTATGCCGGCGTGGCGCACCCGGCAGTGATTTCCCACCTGCAAAAACTCGGCGTCACGGCCATCGAGCTCATGCCCGTCCACCAGTTCACGAATGACGGCATCCTGCAGGACAGGGGCTTGAACAACTACTGGGGCTACAACACCATTGGGTTCTTCGCGCCCCACAACAGTTACAGCTCGAAGGGCGATACCGGCCAGCAAGTCCAGGACTTCAAAGCGATGGTCAGGGCGTTGCACACGGCAGGCATCGAGGTCATTCTCGACGTCGTGTACAACCACACGGCAGAGGGCAACCACCTCGGTCCCACCCTGTCCTTCAAGGGGATCGACAACTCCGCTTACTACCGCCTGGTGGAGGGCGACCTTAAGCACTACATGGATTACACGGGCACCGGTAACTCGCTGAACGTACGCAGCCCCCACTCCCTTCAGCTCCTCATGGATTCCCTGCGCTACTGGGTTACCGAAATGCACGTTGACGGTTTCCGGTTCGATCTCGCTTCAACATTGGCGCGCGAGTTCTACGACGTGGACAAGCTTTCGACATTCTTCGAACTCATTCAGCAGGATCCCGTCGTTTCGCAGGTCAAGCTGATCGCCGAGCCTTGGGACGTGGGCCCAGGCGGTTACCAAGTCGGCAACTTTCCGCCGCAATGGACGGAATGGAACGGTAAATACCGCGATACCGTCCGTGATTTCTGGCGGGGCGAGCCCTCCACTCTCGGCGAGTTTGCCTCCCGGTTGACCGGATCGGCGGACCTCTACGAGCACTCCGGCCGCCGCCCGGTGGCTTCCATCAACTTCGTCACGGCCCACGACGGCTTCACCCTGGCGGACCTGGTCTCCTACAACGAGAAGCACAACGAGGCCAACGGCGAAGGCAACAACGACGGCGAATCCCACAACCGATCCTGGAATTGCGGTGTCGAAGGCCCCACGGAGGATCCCGTCGTCCTCGGTCTGCGTGCCCGCCAGCAGCGAAACTTCATCGCTTCCATGCTCCTTTCCCAAGGTGTCCCCATGCTGTTGCACGGCGACGAGCTTGGCAGGACGCAGCGGGGCAACAACAACGGCTACTGCCAGGACTCAGAGCTGACCTGGATCAACTGGGACAGCGTGGACCAACCCCTTGTGGAGTTCACGGCAGCCGTCAGTGCGCTGCGCGCCAAACACCCCACGTTCAGGCGGAGCCGCTTCTTCGATGGGCGGCCTGTGCTTCGAGGCGAAGGCGAGCGGCTCCCGGACATTGTTTGGCTCGACGTCGACGGAACCACCATGACCCCGTCGGACTGGGACAGCGGCTTCGGACGTTCGGTGGGCGTGTTCCTGAACGGGGACGGCATCCGCGGCCGGGATAGTCAGGGCCGGCGCATCACGGATGTCAACTTCCTGCTCTATTTCAACGCCCACGACGACGAAGTGGGCTTCAAAGTACCCTCTGATGAATACGCTCCTGCCTGGGACATCATCATTGACACCGCTGGCGGCGGAGCCGACACCGAACTCATGCCTGCGGAATCGGTCCTCACAGTGGCGGCCAAGTCACTCGTCGTCTTGCGGGCCCACAGCATCCCCGACACCGAACCGGACCACTCCGTCGCGGCGTCGCTAGCCGCGTTGTCGCAGGCAACCACCCCCGAAGCGGCATCTCTGACCGCGCCGGCCACACTGACACCAGCCGCGTCGGCGCCGCTCCGGTCCGTGCCGGAACCGAAGTCTGACGCGGAGGCCAAAACTGATCAGGGGGCGGTACCTGCCGCCGAAACCAAGCCCGCTGCACCGCCGAAGAAACCCAGAAAGCCGCGGGCCCCCAAGAACGGGGGATCATGAGGACACCTGCCTCCACGTACCGGCTCCAGATCCGGCCCTCGTTCACGCTCCATGATGCGGCAGCCCTCACGGGCTATCTGCGCGACCTCGGGGTTGACTGGGTGTACTTGTCTCCGATTTTGACTGCGGAGGAGGGCTCGGACCACGGTTACGACGTCACTGATCCCTCCAGTGTTGACGCGTCGCGTGGCGGTGCCGAAGGGTTCGCCGCGCTTTCCAAGGCCGCCCGGGAAGCCGGCCTCGGTGTCCTGGTGGACATCGTCCCCAACCACATGGGCGTTGCGTCGCCTCCGCAAAATGCCTGGTGGTGGTCACTCCTCAAGGACGGCAGGTCCTCCCGCTACGCTGAAGCGTTCGACGTCGATTGGGACTTCGGGGGAGGCAAGCTGCGGCTCCCCGTGCTCGGCAGCGACGACGACCTCGACAAACTGGAAGTAGTCGACGGCGAATTGCGCTACTTCGACCACCGGTTCCCCCTGGCCGAGGGCAGCTACGTCGCGGGTGACAACGCCCGCGATGTCCATGCAAGGCAACACTACGAACTGGTCGATTGGCGCCGTGCGGATTTCGAACTGAATTACCGCCGATTCTTCGCGGTCAACACCTTGGCCGGGATCCGCGTCGAAATCCCATGGGTCTTTGAGGAAGACCACGCAGAGGTGGTCCGCTGGTTCCGGGAAGGGCTGGCGGATGGGTTGAGGATCGATCATCCGGACGGGCTTGCCGACCCTTCGGGCTACTTGGCTCGCCTGAAGGAAACCACCGGCGGTTCGTACGTGCTTGTCGAGAAGATCCTGGAGCCGGGGGAGGAACTTCCGGAGAACTTCGACTGCGAGGGGACCACCGGCTACGACGCGCTCACCGATGTCGACCGCCTTTTCGTTGATCCCGACGCCGAAGTGCAGCTAGATGCCTTGGACGCCAAGCTGCGGGGTGCGGAAACACCGGCCGATTACCAAGCGATGATCCATGGCACCAAGCGGCGTATCACAGACGGGATCCTGCACTCGGAAATCCTGCGGCTGGCGCGGCTAGTCCCTCAGTCGCCGGAGCTGCCGCGCCACGAGGTGGCCGACGCCCTTGCTGAAACCATTGCCTCTTTTCCTGTCTACCGAAGTTATCTTCCGTACGGCAAGGACGTCGTGGTGGAGTCCGTTGAGCGGGCCGCCCAGACCAGGCCGGAGCTGAAGCAGGTCCTGGAGGCACTGCTTCCACTACTGCTCGACGCGGGCAGCGAACTAGGCCGCCGCTTCCAGCAGACCTCAGGGATGGTCATGGCCAAAGGCGTGGAAGACACCGCGTTCTTCCGTTACACGCGTCTTGGCACACTGACCGAAGTCGGAGCGGATCCCACGGAGTTCGCCCTGCTCCCGGATGGATTCCATGAGCGCATGGTTCACCGCCAGGCGCGGCTGCCGCTGTCCATGACCACACTGACCACGCACGACACCAAGCGAAGCGAAGACACCCGGGCGAGGATCTCCGTCATCTCGGAGGCAGTCCCCGAATGGGAAGCATTCGTGGACCGGATGCAGGAGTTGGCTCCGATTCCCGACGGGCCGCTCGCAGCCCTCGTGTGGCAGGGCATTGCAGGTGCTTGGCCGGCAAGCCGTGAGCGCCTCCAGGGTTATGTACTCAAGGCGGCACGCGAGGCCGGCAACTCCACCAGTTGGACGGATCCGAACGAAGGATTCGAAACGAAACTGGCCTCCGCCGTCGACGCCGCCTTCGACCTACCGGAGGTGACATCCGCACTGGAGGAGTTCGTCGCCCTTTTGGATCCCTATGGAGCGTCCAACTCGCTGTCAGCCAAAATTGTTCAGCTAACCATGCCGGGCGTACCGGACGTCTACCAGGGAACTGAGTTTTGGGACCGTTCACTTACCGATCCGGACAATCGGCGACCGGTCGACTTCGAACGGCGAAGGTCTGCGCTCGCAGCTCTCGACGCCGGAGCCCAGACCGAAGCGCGCGACGAGTCGGCCAAGTTGTTGCTGACCTCGCGGGCACTGCGCCTGCGTCGGGACCGGCCGGAGCTCTTCAACGGATACAGTCCCGTCCACGCCGAGGGGCCCGCAGCCGAACACCTGCTCGGCTTTGACCGCGGGGCCCTCGGCACAGGTAGTGGTGCCTTGACGTTGGCCACCCGGCTCCCGCGGAAGCTTGAACGCAACGGCGGTTGGCAGGGCACTTTCATCCGCCTGGAGAGCGCCGTCAGGGATGAGCTCACGGGCAACAGCTACCCAGCGGGGGAGGTCCAACTCGCAAGGCTTCTGCTGAGATACCCGGTGGCCCTGCTCGTACCCATGACCTAGCCACGGCACCAACAACGGCGGGCAACCGAAGCCCGGATGAGACGATCGAGGGGGAACCTTGGCCGAGATGACCAGCGCGAGAAAACGATTCGATGTATGGGCGCCGTTTGCGGGGTCTGTCACTCTGATCGCGGCAGGTCAGCACCATGAAATGCGACCGCACGACGGCGGAGCTGCCGGCTGGTGGACGGCGGACGTCCCGCACGGGGTCGGGACGGATTACGGCTATCTCGTGGACGGCGAAGGGCCCTTTCCCGATCCGAGGTCGAAGCGACAACCGGATGGCGTCCATGGCCTGTCCCGCACGTTCGACGCGTCTTCTCACGCTTGGAACGACGCTGATTGGCCAGGCCGCGGGCTCGGCGGGGCCGTCATCTATGAACTCCACCTGGGAACCTTTACTCCAGAGGGCACACTGGACGCGGCCGTGGAAAAACTCGATTACCTCGTTGACTTGGGAGTCGACTTTGTAGAACTTCTGCCCGTCAATGCCTTCAACGGTACCCACAACTGGGGGTACGACGGCGTGCTGTGGTTCGCCGTCCACGAGGCCTACGGCGGGCCGGAGGCCTACCAGCGATTTGTTGATGCCGCGCATGCTGCCGGACTCGGCGTGATCCAGGACGTGGTCTATAACCACCTCGGACCTAGCGGCAACTACCTGCCGAAGTTTGGCCCGTATCTGAAATCAGGGGAGGGCAACACCTGGGGCGATTCGGTGAACCTGGACGGCCCCGGTTCGGACGAAGTCCGTCAATACATTCTGGACAATGCCGCCATGTGGCTGAGCGATTTCCATGTGGACGGGCTGCGCCTCGACGCCGTGCACGCGCTCCGCGACGAACGGGCCGTCCATATCCTGGAGGACCTTGCCACCCTTGCGGATGGCATCGAAGCCGAAACGGGCGTCCCCAAGACCCTGATCGCCGAATCGGATCTGAACAACCCGCGCCTGATCTACCGCAGGGACACCAACGGTTACGGCCTGGAGGGGCAGTGGAGCGACGACTTCCACCATGCCGTCCACGTGAACCTCACCGGTGAGACCGTTGGCTACTATGCGGACTTCGGATCCTTGGCCGCCTTGGCCAAAGTCCTTGAACACGGTTTCTTCCACGACGGAAGCTACTCGAGTTTTCGCGGTAGGCATCATGGCCGGCCCATTCGCCCGGGGCTGGTTCATCCTGCGGCGCTCGTGGTGTGCAGCCAAAACCACGACCAAATCGGCAACCGTGCCGCGGGCGATCGACTCACAGCGAGCCTGTCGCACGGCAGGCTGGCGCTTGCCGCCGTACTGACGATGACGTCGCCGTTCACCCCAATGCTCTTCATGGGCGAAGAATTCGGTGCCTCCACGCCTTGGCAGTTTTTCACCTCGCATCCCGAGGAATGGCTGGCAGAGGCCACAGCAAATGGCCGGCTCAAGGAATTCGAACGGATGGGTTGGGACCCCGCATTGGTGCCCAACCCCCAGGATCCGGAGACGTTCAAGCGTTCCAAGCTCAAGTGGGAGGAAGCGCACGAAGGTGATCACGCCCGGTTGCTGGAACTTTACCGAGCTTTGGCGAACCTTAGGCGCTCGACGCCGGAGCTTGCCGCCGGCGGATTCACCGACACACACGTTGACTTCAGCGAAGAGGACCGATGGTTGGTTCTCAGCCGTGGCACCGTAAGGGTTGCCTTCAACTTTGGGACGCAGACCTTGGCGAGGTCCATGGACGGTGAACTCTTGCTCGCCACGGACCCCTCTGCCGCCGTCGGGAACGGCACGGTGACAATCCCAGGGGAGAGCGCCGCCGTCCTACGCCTGAGGTGACCCTGACCACATGACGGACACCGCGCTTCGAGCCTCGAAGCGGGTGGCAGGATGGTGGGTATGACTTATTCGGCTGCGGAAAACCGCTATGAAACCATGCCCTACCGCCGCGTCGGACGCAGCGGTCTCAAACTTCCCGCCATCTCGTTGGGACTGTGGCACAACTTTGGCGACGACAAGCGTTTCGATGAGCAGCGCGCCATCCTGCGCCGGGCTTTCGACCTCGGGGTCAACCACTTCGACCTCGCCAACAACTATGGTCCGCCGGACGGTTCGGCCGAAACGAATTTCGGCCGCCACCTGAAGGACGACTTCAAGCCGTACCGCGACGAACTCGTCATCTCTACCAAGGCCGGCTACTACATGTGGCCCGGCCCCTACGGAGAATGGGGCTCCCGCAAGTACCTTCTCTCCAGCCTGGACCAGTCGCTGCAGCGCATGGGCCTGGACTACGTGGACATCTTCTACAGCCACCGTCCCGATCCCGAAACCCCGTTGGAAGAAACCATGGGCGCACTGGACTATGCCGTCCGTTCCGGCAAGGCGCTCTATGCCGGTATCTCTTCCTACACTCCGGAACAGACCCTCGAGGCCGCCCGCATCCTCAAGGAGATGGGCACGCCGCTGCTCATCCACCAGCCCAGCTATTCCATGCTCAATCGCTGGACCGAGAATGGTTCGCCCAACGTCTACGAAACGCTTGACCAAGTCGGTGCAGGATCCATTGCCTTCTCCCCGCTGGCACAAGGGATGCTCACCAACCGGTACCTGAACGGCATCCCCGCGGATTCGCGCGCCGCCAAGGAACGGTTCCTCTCCGAATCAGCGCTGACCGAGGAAAAGCTGAGCCGGGTGCGTGGTTTGAACGCCATTGCCGAAGGACGCGGCCAG
The DNA here is from genome assembly GCF_056398865.1 of Arthrobacter sp. 01T419. Classification (NCBI taxonomy): domain Bacteria; kingdom Bacillati; phylum Actinomycetota; class Actinomycetes; order Micrococcales; family Micrococcaceae; genus Arthrobacter; species Arthrobacter sp. 01T419. The sequence goes on along the minus strand of NZ_JBFTQF010000002.1, from coordinate 39,562 downwards.
ACCCTCGCCCAGATGGCTATCGCCTGGATCCTGCGCGATCAACCCAAGGGATCGCCGGTGACCTCGGCCTTGGTGGGCGCATCAAGCGTCGCGCAGCTGGAGGACACCGTGTCTGCGATCAACAACCTCGACTTCACGTCAGAGGAACTGACGGCGATTGACGAGTTCGCCGTCGAATCCGACATCAATCTGTGGGCGCAGAAGTAGATTCGGAAACTTAATACAAGTGCGGGGCCGGCCGGGAACAAAGCCGGCCCCGTTCGGGTTGGTTACAATGCAAAGAGCGCCGAATGGCGCTGTGCCTTTAAGACGCCGTCGTACATTCAGGTACGGACGCGCCAGGCACCTGAGGTTAGTTCTCAAAGGAGTACCGTGTCTTCACATCCGATTCGTGTCGCCATTGTCGGTGTAGGTAACTGCGCCGCTTCGCTGGTCCAAGGTGTCCACTACTATCGCGACGCCGACCCCCAGGCCACGATTCCAGGTCTGATGCACGTCGAGTTCGGCAAGTACCATGTCAACGATGTCCAGTTCGTCGCCGCTTTCGACGTCGATAGCAAGAAGGTCGGACTGGACCTCGCGGACGCCATTGGCGCGAGCGAGAACAACACCATCAAGATCGCCGACGTCCCTTCGACCGGCGTGACCGTGCAGCGCGGCCACACCCTGGATGGCTTGGGCAAGTACTACCGCGAGACCATCATCGAGGCTCCGGAAGAGGCAGTGGACATCGTCGCCGCACTGCGCGATGCCAAGGCCGACGTCATGGTCTGTTACCTGCCGGTTGGTTCCGAGGAAGCCGCTCATTTCTACGCACAGTGCGCCATTGACGCCGGTGTTGCGTTCGTCAACGCCTTGCCCGTGTTCATCGCGGGCACCAAGGAATGGGCCGACAAGTTCACCGCCGCTGGCGTGCCGATCGTCGGCGACGACATCAAGAGCCAGATCGGCGCCACCATCACGCACCGCGTCATGGCGAAGCTCTTCGAAGACCGCGGCGTCACCCTGGACCGCACGTACCAGCTGAACGTCGGTGGCAACATGGACTTCAAGAACATGCTGGAGCGCGACCGCCTGGAGTCCAAGAAGATCTCCAAGACCCAGGCCGTGACGTCCAACGTCGAGGCCGAGCTGCACGCCGACGACGTCCACATCGGTCCGTCCGACTACGTCGCGTGGCTCGATGACCGCAAGTGGGCTTTCGTTCGCCTCGAGGGCCGCAATTTCGGCGATGCTCCGGTGTCGTTGGAATACAAGCTTGAGGTCTGGGATTCTCCGAACTCTGCCGGAGTGATCATCGACGCCATCCGCGCCGCCAAGATCGGCCTGGATCGTGGCATCGGTGGCCCGCTGCTCTCCGCTTCCAGCTACTTCATGAAGTCCCCGCCGGAGCAGTTCAACGACGACCTCGCCCGCGATGCTCGCTCRCTTATGTCGGGTTTTTGGCKGGCGCTCGCTCGCTTATGTCGGGTTTTTGGCGGGCGCTCGCTCGCTTATGTCGGGTTTTTGGCGGGCGCTCGCTCGCTTATGTCGGGTTTTTGGCTGGCGGATGCTCACCAATGTTGAGCGAGCGTCCGTCTTTTAAGATCCGTCCTCGACGCGACAGATGTACTACGTGTGTCTGAGTAGTTTCTGGATTGTCAGCGAGGGACATTTCACGTGGCTTCATGGCTTGTCCGCGTTCACTCTCATCACAGTGACGCTAGGGCTCATCAGTGCCATCCGCGACAACATTCCAGCGCACCGGGGAAACATGATTGGCACCCACATAGGCACTGGCATAGCCTTTGGCTTTGCCGTTGGCGAGCCTAGCCGATCCATTCCCGAACTTCTCTCCGTGGATCCGGCGACAGGCGCGTTCGTTGCTGCGTTGGTGCTATTAGGGGTGGGCGTCGCGTCTTTGTCGTTGTTGCGCGGGATCCGGTGTGTCCGTGCGGACGCGCTCACTACACCGCACGCGCAAAACCGGACACGACGGCGGGATCCATCCACGCCGATCGAAGTGTTGTCTTGATTTTCTTGGTTGCTAGCTTGAACCCATCTGCCAAATCGTCCTTGCGGAACACGAGAACGGTCCATCCGGCTGCTTCGAAGGCTTTGTCCCGGCGTCGATCGCTTAACGACTGGGCCTCCGCGAGGTGATGGCCGCCGTCGTACTGAATCGCGACCCGCCGTTGGCGGAAGCCCAGGTCCGCCGACGGCGAGAACGGATCTGCATCTCGCAGCTTGAGTTGAAGCTCGGGCTCAGGGATTCCAGCGTCCAGCATGGCCAAGCGAAGCAAGGACTCGGGCGAGGAATCCGCCCCGACGCGCATCAGTTCGAGCGCCTGCCGGGCACGCACGACGCCTTGCAGATTTGGATGCCGCTCCACTAAGGCGCGCAGTTCTTCAAGGGTCGCGAATGGAGTGTCCCGTCCTTCCAAGGATTCCCGTGGAACGCGGATCAGTTCGTCGCCCATGCAGACGAGGTCGTTCAAAGGCAGCAATCTCGCCATGTCCAACCACGTACGCGATCGGCTACTGATCCGAATGCCATCAACGGATTCGACCTCATCCGCAGCCGCGATCACGGTATGACCGATCACGCCTTTCCGGCGCGCTCCAGGCAACGATCGCGGCTTGCTGAGATGCAGTTCCGTCGAATCGGCGAGCCAAGGAGGCAGGCAGGTACAGCGAAGGCGTGCCGCTGTCACATGGGAAATCCAGGCGCCGGGCGTCGCGGCCGATAGCGCACGGGCGGCCGACTCAAGATCGAAGTCCCAGCCGCCCGGGCGGTAGAGGCCGCGGCTGACGCGTTCGACGTCGGCCTGGAGCAGACGCTCGCGCGGGACACCTTGGGCCCGGGCCTGATTGAGCGTAAATGGTCCTGATAGCAGTTCAGCGGGAAGGGCAAACTGGTTTTGCATACCCGCATTGTTACCCAAAAGGGCAGCTGCTTGCAGAAGTTATCCACAGGCTCAAGGCGCGGTTGAAGGCGACGCCGCCCTCGAGAGCCGTACGTGAGCGGGCGTTCGCCGAAAAGGCCACGTACGTGAGCGGGCGTTCGCCGAAAAGGCCACATATGTGAGCGCGCGTCAAAAGAGGCCCACCGGGTTGCCATGCTCATCGACATCCATGCGCATCGCGGCCGGTTCCTTAGGTAAACCCGGCATCGTCATGACCGCACCGGTCAGCGCGACGATGAAGCCCGCCCCGGTCTTGGGAATCAGGTCCCGCACGTGCATCGTGAATCCCTTGGGGGCACCCAACTGGGAGGCGTCGTCGGTGAATGAATACTGCGTCTTGGCCATGCAAACCGGCATCCCGTCCCAGCCGTTTTTCCGGATGTCCGCCAGGCGCCTGTGTGCCGGGACTGAGAACTCCACTCCGTCAGCACCATAGATTTCCTGCGCGATCGTGCGGATCTTGTCCTCCACAGACAGGCTCAGGGGATACAAATACCGGAAGTCCGACGGCGCTGCTGCCGCTACCGCCGCGGCGACCTTCGCCGCGAGCTCGTCGCCGCCGTCGCCCCCTCCACCTCGACCCCAGACATCGGCCACTGCAGCCTGCACTCCCTCCTGGGCGCACCAGGCAAGCAGCCATTCGAGCTCTTCGGGTGTGTCCGTGGCGAACTTGTTGATTGCGACGACAGGTGTGACGCCGAACTTCTCGACATTGTGCACGTGGCGCTTCAGGTTCGCGACGCCGGCGGCGAGCGCCTCGACGTTCGGCTCCTTGAGCAGCTCCTTCGGGACGCCGCCCTGCATTTTGAGCGCCCTGATAGTCGCCACCACGACGACGGCGGACGGCGCCACGTCTGCGATGCGCGACTTGATGTCCATGTACTTTTCGGCCCCAAGATCGGCGCCGAATCCGGCTTCTGTGACCACGATGTCTGCGAGCTGTTGGGCCGTTCGCGTGGCGATGAGCGAGTTGCAGCCGTGCGCGATGTTGGCGAACGGGCCGCCGTGTACCAAAGCGGGGGTTCCTGCGATGGTCTGCACGAGGTTCGGTTTGATGGCGTCCTTCAGCAACATGGTGAGTGCGCCCTGGACCCCGAGATCGGCCACTGTGACTGGCCGCCGATCATAGCTGTATCCGAAAGTGATGCGGCCCAGGCGTTCGCGGAGGTCATCCAGATCTACGGCGAGGCAGAAGACAGCCATGACTTCCGATGCCACGGTGATGTCGAATCCGTCCTGCCGCGGCACACCTTGAGCAGGGCCACCCAAGCCGATGATGATCTCTCGCAGGGACCGGTCGTTCATGTCCAAGACGCGCTTGAACGTCATGCGGCGGGGATCAATGTTGAGCTCGTTGCCTTGGAAGATGTGGTTGTCCACGAGGGCCATCAGGGCGTTGTTGGCCGAGGTAATCGCGTGGAAGTCGCCGGTGAAATGCAGGTTGATCTCGTCCATGGGAAGAACTTGGGAGTAGCCGCCCCCGGTCGCTCCTCCCTTCATGCCCAGAATCGGGCCAAGGGACGGTTCGCGGAGTGCGATCATCACTCGATGGCCGGCGCGTGCCAAGGAATCGGCGAGGCCGACGGTCGTGGTGGACTTTCCCTCACCCGCCGGGGTCGGGGACATAGCCGAGACGAGGACTATCTTTCCAGCGCGCTTGGCTTCAGGGAGGCGGAGCTTGGCGGGATCGATTTTCGCTTTGAACCGACCGTACAGCTCCAGGGCATCGACATTGATCCCGGCACGCTCTGCGATCTCTTCGATGGGACGTATGGCTGCATTCTGGGCGATTTCAAGGTCGCTCAAGATCTTGTTCTCAGACATCCTTGTCCTCAACTCTGTGCGGAACACTGTGCGCGACAATCTATCAGGCGTGTCCCCATAGGTGAGCGAGCGTCGTCGGGATGGGGGTCATAGGTGAGCGAGCGTCGTCGGGATGGGGGTCATAGGTGAGCGAAGGTCTAACTTGGGCGGACCAGGACGGCGCCGATCGCCGCTTGGTAGCTCTCGAGCGCAATGGCTGCCGTCCGCTGCCAGCCGAAGGCTTCCGCATGCACTGCCGCCGCACGGCCCATGTCTTCGCGGGTGCGGGAATCGTCGTACAGGGCTTCGATGGTGTCGGCCCACTTTGAGGGATCGTGCCCGTTAACCAAAATTCCAGTCCGCCCATCCGCAATGGCTCGGGACAGCCCACCCACGTTGGTGGCCACCACAGGGGTGCCGCATGCCTGGGCCTCAAGTGCAACAAGCCCGAACGATTCGCTGAAGGAAGGCATCACCACGACGTCAGCCGAACGGAACCAGCCCGCCAGCTTCGGCGCCTTGACCGGCGCGCGGTGCGTTACGACGTCGTCGAGCCCCGCGGCCGTAATGAAGGACTGCAAATTGAAGTCCTTGGCGCCGCTTAAGGCGCCCAAAATGGTCAGTTCGAGGTCGATGTCAGGCCGCCTCTTACGCAGGACGCCGACAGCTTCGATGAAGACCTGCGGACCCTTGAGGCGCTGGATGCGTCCGGCGAACAGGAGGTGGAAACTGCCGGGCCGTACACCGAGCTCGGCACGGGAACGGGCCCGGAACGCGGGAGTGAACACCGTGAGGTCAACACCTGGGGGTGCGACGTCGATGTGGTCGAAATCGGCATTGTAGTGCGAGACAAGTTCCTGGGCTTCGGCAGGAGTATTGGCCACGAGGCGCGCCGCTCCGTCCACGATCCGCTGTTCGCCGTCTTCCCGCAGCCGCGGTTCGGGGCGCTCGCCGGATTCCAGCACCAGGTTCTTGACCTTGGCCATGGTGTGCATCGTATGGATCAGCGGCACGTTCCATAGCTCGGAAAGTTCCAAACCGGCCACGCCGGATACCCAGTAGTGCGAATGGATGGCGTCGTAGCGGCCGTGCGGCTGCCGCTGCCGGATCCTCTCGACTTCGGTAACCATGGCGTGAAGGAGCTCGGGAAGTTCCTCTTTGGGCAGTTTCCGGGGCGGCCCCGCCAAGACGTTGTGGACGCAGACGCCGGGGCCGGGGTGCTCGACGGCGGGCTGCTCGGCGGACGTTGATCGCGTGAAAATCTCCACTTCCACGCCGAGATCGGCCAACGCCATGGCCAAGGCCCGGACGTAGACATTCATGCCGCCGGCATCCCCTGAGCCGGGCTGTTCCATCGGGGAGGTGTGGAGGGACAGGAACGCCACGCGACGGATCATCGACACGGTTTACCTCCTGTATCCAACGAGCGGTTCAACAATCAATTCAACAAGTTCCGCGAGGCGAAACGTTCCCGCGCCTCAGCGAAAACACTACTCCTGACATCCGCGACGTTGCAGCCGGCCAAAAGCGCTTGATTGGCTGCTACCGTAGCGGGCGTGAGCCAATCAAACACTGAAGCAGCAACGCCACCAGCCGCAAAGTACGAGATCCGGCCGGCGCGGGCAAGCGACTGGCCGGGGATCTGGGCTGTTCTTGAACCTGTGATCCGTGCCGGAGAGACCTTCACCTGGGATCGGGACACTTCCGAAGAGACGGCGCGGAGCAAATGGTTCAAAGAAGCGCCCGGCCAGACTTTTGTGGCGGTCCGCGACGGCGACGTGCTGGGTACCGGTGAACTGCACGCCAACCAGGGTGGCGGGGGAAGCCACGTGGCCAACGCCGGCTACATGGTCCGCGCCGATCAGGGCGGCCAAGGAATTGCGCGAGGACTCTGTGCCTATTCCTTGGGCGCAGCCCGGGACGCCGGGTTCAGGGCCATGCAGTTCAACGCGGTCGTCGAAAGCAACGTCCGCGCGGTGGGCCTGTGGCAGTCCATGGGTTTCCGCATTCTGGCAACCATTCCCGAGGCCTTCCAACACCCAACCCTTGGCTACGTAGGCCTGCACGTCATGTACCAGGAGCTCTAGGCCTAAGCCGCGGCCAAGGGCGGACCTCCCCGCGGAAGGCTATGCACGTACGCGGCCGCGGCGTAGTCTGCCGTGCATGGACGCAACGCCCAGGGTTGGATTCGATCCCCTCGCCGCGATCCGCGGAGGTGTGAACGGCGCAGGGGACGATTCCGGCTGCGATCTTCTGCTGACGGGCACCGTGTTCCAAGACATCATCTTCACGGGACTGGACCACAGTCCGGAACCCGGGACCGAGGTGTGGAGCCAGGGCATGGGCACGTGCCCCGGCGGCGTGGCCAACCAAGCCATCGCAGCCGCGCGGCTTGGCTTGAGGACTACCTTGGCGGCGGCCTTCGGAGATGACGGATACGGGGACTTCAACTGGCGGATCCTTGAGAGCCAGGAGCACGTGGATCTCTCCCTATCCAGGCGCTTCGAGGGCTGGCATTCCCCGGTCACCGTCTCCTTGTGCGTCGATCACGATCGTTCCATGGTCACACATGGACACCCCGCGCCCATGAGCGCTTCGGAATTGATCGGCGAGCCACCCAAGGCGCTCGCCGCCGTCGCGGATCTCGGCGAGGAACCAGAGCCCTGGATGCTGGCCGCAAGGAAGGCCGGCGTCAAACTCTTCGGCGACGCAGGATGGGACCCTACCGGGGAATGGTCGTCGAAGAGGCTGGACCAGCTCAGTAATTTCCATGCCTTCATGCCGAACCAACGGGAGGCGATGGCGTTCACTGGCAAGGACAATCCCTGGTCTGCGCTCTACGCGCTCGCCGACCGCGTTCCAGTAGCAGTAGTGACCCTCGGAGCCCAAGGTGCCATGGCCGTGGATTCCGAAACCGGTGAGGAGGAATGGGTGCCGTCCCTTCCGGTCACGGCCTACGACCCCACGGGTGCGGGCGACTGCTTCGGCGCGGCGTTTGTTATGGGCTGCCTCGCCGCTTGGCCTTTGGGGGACCGGCTCCGTTTTGCCAACCTTTGTGCCTCGCTGGCGGTGCAGCAGGTAGGAGGCTCTCTGGCTGCGCCCGGCTGGGGCGACATCGCCGATTGGTGGCAGCGGGCCAACGCCCGGCGGGAGCGGCAGTCCAGCCAATGGCTCAAACGATTCGCCTTCCTCGAGGACATTGTCCGGGATGTTCCGCCCGGAGCCCAACGGCGGGCATCGGCGACTATCGCCCACAACTCCGACGCCTAAGCTGCGCTGACACCCAGTCAATTCGTATCCCGTCGCGGCACTAGAATCGTGAGGGTGACTTACGAAGCAGCTGCCAGGTTCGAGCCCACGACGAAATCGGGTTCGGCAACAGTCCTCGAACGATCAGCCGTCATTGACTTGGATGCCATCCGGCACAACGTGCGCCAATTCGTGGCGATCGCCTCGCCCGCCAACGTCATGGCCGTGGTAAAGGCCGATGCATACGGACACGGAGCCGTTCAGGTGGCACGAGCCGCCCTTGAAGCCGGTGCCCGCTGGCTCGGCGTCGCCCATATTTCGGAAGCCTTGGCGCTCCGCGCTGCCGGGATCGACGCCCCCATGCTGGCCTGGCTGCACACCACCGAAAGCAACTTCCAGGCGGCAGTTGCCGCCGGCGTCGACGTCGGGATTTCCGGCTGGGAACTGGACGCTGTGGTCGCTGCGGCACGCGAACAGGAGCGTCCGGCCCGCATCCACCTGAAAGTGGACACCGGCTTGGGGCGCAACGGCGCCACGATCGACCAATGGGACAAACTGGTGGGCCAGGCCATGGAATACCAGGACGAGGGACTCTTGCGTGTGGTGGGCATCTTCTCTCATTTGGCCGTAGCCGACGAGCCACACCGCCCGGAAACTGATGAGCAATTGGCAGCCTTCCGGGAAGCGATCGCCGTGGYCGAGGACGCCGGAGTAGACACCGAAGTGCGGCACTTGGCCAACACTCCCGCCACGCTTTCCCGCCCTGATGCCCACTTCGACCTCGTCCGCGTGGGGCTCGGACTCTACGGGCTGTCCCCGTTCGAAGGACAAAGCTCTGCGGAACTCGGCCTCCGCCCCGCAATGACGGTCCGCACCCTTGTATCCAACTGCAAAAGAGTGCCCGAGGGCCAAGGCGTGTCCTATGGACTCAACTACCGGACCTCGTCCGAAAGCACCCTGGGCCTCATTCCGCTCGGATACGCCGATGGCGTGCCGCGCATCGCCACGGGCGGACCTGTGCGCGTCAATGGCGTCAACTACCCCGTTGTGGGGCGGATCGCCATGGACCAGATGGTCATTGACTTCGGGAGCGCGGGGATTAACGAAGCCGGTTTGCTCGGGACTGAGGCCGTCATGTTCGGCGATGGCGCCGACGGCGGCCCGACGGCGGACCACTGGGCAGCCGCCGCGGGAACCAACAACTATGAGATCGTTACCCGTATCAGCCCGCGCGTGCCGCGCATCTACATCAATGAAACGCCGGGAGCGGACGCCCGGTGAGTGAGGCTTTGTGGGAACGCACCGTCAAGGTCGCGACGGCGGAGCAGACGCATGCTTTGGGCTCGGCGCTGGGTGGGGTGCTTGAGCCCGGCGACCTCTTGGTCCTGACGGGCGAACTCGGCGCCGGCAAGACCACCTTCACCCAAGGACTCGGAGAAGGCTTGGGCGTCCGTGCGGGAGTTATTTCGCCGACCTTTGTCTTGGTGCGCATCCACCCCAACCTTCCGGACGGTCCCCGTCCTGGCGGCCCAGATTTGGTCCACGTCGATGCCTACCGCTTGGCTTCCGCAGCGGAGATTGACGACATCGACCTCGAAAACACCATGGACAACTCCGTGACGGTGGTCGAATGGGGGCGCGAGCGCGTGGAGCACCTTTCGGACAGCCGCTTGGACATCGAAATGCATCGAACAGTTGGCGGCACGGATTCGGCGGTCGCCAACGTGGAAGCTGGACCGGATGCGGTGTTGGACTTCGACCCCGAGGACGATGACGAACCACGCACCATCATTTTCCGCGGCTTTGGCCCACGCTGGATCACCGTCCCCGAAATACTGGAAGAGAACGCCTGATGCTGATCTTGGCCATTGATACCTCGGCCGTGGCGAGTGCGGCCCTTATCTCGGACGTTGCCATGGAGGGCGTGGTGGAATCCTTCGCTACCGAAGACACCCGCAGCCACGCAGAGGTCCTTGCGCCCGGCATTGAGAAACTTCTGGGCGACGCCGAGGTAAGCGGAGCGGACATCGACCTCATTGTCACGGGTGTAGGCCCAGGGCCCTTCACGGGGCTTCGTTCGGGGATTGCAACCGCCCGCACTCTGGCCTTCGCCTGGAACAAGCCGCTTTTTGGCCTCATGAGCCTGGACGCGATCGCCTTGGAGGTGGCCGAGTCCACCGAGGCACAAGCAGAGTTCCTGGTGGCCACGGATGCCCGTCGCAAGGAGGTCTACTGGGCGCGTTACACGCTCAGCGAAGGCCAGCTTCCGCGGCTCGTGGATGGTCCCCATGTGGGCTTCGCCTCCGAGTTGCCCGATCTTCCCGTCTTCGGGGCCGGAGGCGGCATCTACGCGGACGTCGTCAATGCGAACGAGGAATTCAGCACCACCCAGCCCGACGCCGCCTCCCTGGGCCAGTTCGCTATGGCCCTTCTGGCGGCTGGCGCGGAACTGCCGGACTCCACTCCGCTCTACCTGCGGGAATCGGACGCGCAGGTGCCTGGTCCCAGGAAGCGTGCGCTGTGAACACTCCACACCAGTTCAAGCTCGACGGGGTGACCCTGCGCGACATGACCGCCGACGACGTCACCGCCGTCGAGGTCCTGGAACGCCGGCTCTTCCCGGTGGATGCTTGGCCGATGCAAATGTTTTTCGATGAACTTGCCCAGGTGGATACCCGCCGCTATGTAGTGGCCGAAGCCGGCGGGCAGATTGTGGCTTACGCGGGTCTCATGTGCATCGAGCCCATCGCGGATGTCCAGACGATCGCCGTCGTGCCCGAATTCGAAGGCAGAGGGATTGGCTCGGCTATTCTCACCGAACTCATTGAGGAGGCCCGCGGGCGCGGCGCAACGGAAGTCCTCCTCGAGGTCCGGGCCGACAATCCGCGCGCCCAGGCCTTGTACGTGCGGTTCGGCTTCGAGCAGATCCACGTACGGCGGCGCTACTACCGCGACGGCACGGATGCCCTCATCATGAGGCTGACATTGACTGAAGGAAACCCGGCGTGAACCAGCCCAGCACCGTCCAGCCCAGCACCGTCCAGCCGCTTGTGCTGGGGATCGAGTCCTCCTGCGACGAAACCGGCGTCGGGATTGTCCGGGGCACCACCCTGTTGACCAATACGGTGTCCTCCTCGATGGATGAGCATGTCCGTTTCGGTGGCGTCATTCCGGAGATCGCTTCCCGTGCGCACTTGGACGCTTTTGTACCCACGCTGCAGGAGGCCCTGCACGAGGCCGGAGTGACACTGGAGGACATCGACGCCATCGCGGTGACTTCCGGGCCGGGGCTGGCAGGCGCGCTCATGGTGGGCGTCTGCGCTGCCAAGGCCCTCTCTGTTGCCACGGGCAAGCCGCTCTACGCCATCAACCACTTGGTGGCGCATGTCGGCGTTGGGCTTCTTGACGGCGCTGCCGGCGGTGGCACTGGGGGGCTCGGCGCCGGTGGGCAATTGCCCGACAACCTCGGTGCCCTCCTGGTTTCCGGCGGGCACACGGAAATCCTGCGCATCCGCAGCATCACCGACGACGTTGAGATGCTCGGCTCCACCATCGACGACGCCGCGGGGGAGGCCTATGACAAAGTGGCGAGGCTCTTGGGCCTGGGCTACCCGGGCGGACCGGCCATCGACAAACTCGCCAAGCAAGGCAACGCCAAGGCCATCCGCTTCCCGCGCGGACTGACGCAACCCAAATACATGGGAACCGTCGAAGAGCCGGGACCCCATCGCTACGATTGGTCATTCAGCGGCCTCAAGACCGCCGTCGCGCGTTGCGTTGAACAGTTTGAAGCGCGCGGTGAGGACGTCCCCGTAGCTGACATCGCGGCCGCGTTCCAAGAAGCAGTGGTGGACGTCATCACGTCCAAAGCCGTGTTGGCCTGCGAGGAGAACGGCATCACGGATCTCCTGCTGGGCGGTGGCGTGGCCGCTAACTCCCGTCTGCGTGAGCTGACCGGGCAGCGCTGCACCTCTGCGGGGATCACGCTGCACGTACCGCCGTTGGCGCTGTGCACCGACAACGGTGCTATGGTTGCGGCCCTGGGATCGCAGCTCATCATGGCGGGAATCGGTCCAAGCGGCGTTGCTTTTGCTCCGGATTCTTCCCTGCCGGTCACAACGGTTTCGGTGTAGGCGCGGGAATCCATCCCAGAGGTTAGGCCGTTGGTACGGACCGCATTTGCTGTACGAGGTCCTGGACGACGGCATGAAGATCGCCATCGTGCTGGGCAGCGACGCGGCGTTGGCGCTGGTAGCCCGCACCGCGGGCGATGATCTTTTCGACGTCGGCCAGTTCCTCCGAGCAACCGAGCTTTTCGGCGACGGGAGCCAGGCGCAGCAGCGTTTCCTTCAGGTGGTCGGTGACAAGCTGCTCATTGCCTTCGGCGTCGAGGATGATAATCGCCTCCATGCCGTAGCGGGCGGCGCGCCACTTGTTTTCCTGGATATGCCATGGCGGCATGGTGGGAATGCTCCCGCCGTTGTCCAGGATGGTGGAGAACTCATCCACGAGGCATTGAGTCAGGGCGGCGACAGCGCCGACTTCCTCGAGGGTTGCCAGGCCATCGCAAATGCGCATCTCGATGGTGCCCAGATTCGGCACCGGGCGGATATCCCAGCGAATTTCGGACAGGGTGTCGATCACCCCCGTGGTGAACATGTCCTGGACATAGGACTCGTATTCGGCCCAGTTGGGGAACTGGAAGGGCAATCCGGCCGTGGGCAACTGCTGGAACATGAGGGCGCGTTGTGACGCATAGCCGGTGTCTTCGCCGCCCCAGAAGGGACTCGAAGCGGACAATGCCTGAAAGTGCGGGAAGTAATTGACCAGGCCGTCGAGGATGGGGAGCGCCTTGTCCCTCCGGTCCAAGCCGACATGGACGTGGACTCCGTAAATGACCATTTGCCGTCCCCACCACTGGGTGCGGTCAATCAGTTTGGCGTAGCGCTCTTTGTCCGAGACCGGCTGAAGCTGCGGCGGGCTGAACGGATGACTGCCGGCACAGAAAAGCTCCACACCCATGGGGTCGGTAACGTCCCTGACGGCCTTCAGGGAGCGGGCCAGGTCTTCCTTGGCTTCCTTGACGGTGTTGCACACGCCCGTGACGAGTTCCACGGTGTTGAGGAGCAATTCGCGCTTGATGTGCGGGTGCTCGTCGTCTTCGTTCAGGTCCGGATGCCGAGATGCTACGCCGCGCAGGACTTCATTCGCGACCGAGGCCAATTCCCCGGTGCGTGCGTTGACGAGCGCGAGCTCCCATTCCACCCCCAGTGTCGACTGCCTGGATGGAGCGAAATCAATCTGCACGTAGGTCCCCTCGGTGATATGCCAAAAACGCCCTGAGCAAACGCCCGCCGTGGGGCCGTCAGCGGTTGGCTCAAGTCTAATGCAGGGGCGGTACGGTACCGCATGGGCGAAAAGCTCAGGAAATCGAGCATTTTTGCTAATGAGAATGATTTGCATCTACAATACAGGCATGCACCTTTCTGTTGTCAGCTCACTCGATAGCCAATGCCGCGAAGCAGCCACAGCCAAGCTAGGGCGTACACACCGCGATTCAGCCGTGGTCCTCCATGACCTCCTGGACGGCTCCGTCGTATTGCGGAGGGTGTTCCGCAACGGCGAACTTGTAGAGCAGGCACAAACCGTCTTGGAGCACGGCTGCCTCAGCTGCACGGTCCGTCTTGACGTTGTCCCGACGGCGGAGCGCCTCGCCGCGTCCGGCCATGACCACATCGTCCTGGGCCTGCCGCCTGGCGTCTCCGTGGACATGGCGGTTGCCGAACTCAAGCGGGGCCTTGAGCGGCCTGCCGTCATCGACAACGCAGTGTTGGCGATCGATCCCTCAGCCCTGGAAGACCATGTTTGGGACAAGCACACCCTGTACGAATCCGGCTTCACGGCGATGCCGGAGGATCACCGCACCAGTGGAGAATTTCTCATCGGAGAGTTGGGCCACGCGGATACCATCATGGTCCATGCTGGTCTTGGGGCCGAGCTCACCGGATTGCGCCCGGACTCAAGCGAGCACTGGGCCCAGGGATTGGAACTTCTGGCGCAACTCGCGCCCCACGCTGCCGTTTCAGCCCGCGACGACAACTTCCGGCCCGGATGTTACGACGGCGCGGAGGCCCTCGCGAGGGTTCGTCGCGGTTCCGTGCGGGTTCCGCTCGAGGAGGAGTCCGGGAGCTTCCGGACCGTGCTCCACAAAGTGGAGCGTCCGCTTCATCCCGGGCGCTTCCGGGAAGCCCTGCCGAAGCTGGCAGAGGGATGCCACTGGATGCGGGGCCGCTTGTGGATTGCCTCGGCGGCCAAGATCCGGATCGCCGTTCAGGGAATCGGACCGCGCGTCTGGCTCGAGAGCACGGGAGAGTGGCTCGCGGATGCCGGCGCCGACTCTGTTCGCGACGGTAAAGTCCGGCAGGACGAAGACGGGCTCCACGACGTCGACGCCGTTCTCGACTGGCACCCCCGCTTCGGCGATCGCGGAACTGTGCTGGCCGTGACCGGGCGAGGAGACGACGTCGACGCCGCAGAAATCCGGGCCCTGCTGGATGGATGCGCGCTGAGCGAAGCGGAAATGAGGCTCGATTTCGCTGCGCTTGAGGATCCACTGGAACTCGAATCCACTCTTTAGCCGGGCTTCGGCCGTGGTGGAACAAAGCCGCAATCAAACAAGTCAAAACCCTAGAAGGAGAACCCCTTGAAAGTCAGGAATTCGCTGCGTGCCCTCAAGAAGATCCCCGGCGCGCAAGTTGTCCGCCGGCGCGGCCGCACCTTTGTCATCAACAAGCTGAATCCGCGATTCAAAGCGCGCCAAGGCTAGCTCCCCGTCTAGGCTGGGCACAGAACCCCGCTATGTGAAGGAAGCCCCGTTATGCCGATCCTCAACAAAGACATGACGCTCTGTATCTCCCTCTCAGCCCGGCCGAGCAACAACGGAACGCGTTTCCACAACTTCCTTTACGAGGCCCTCGGCTTGAACTGGATCTACAAGGCCTTCGCTCCGACCGACTTGGCGAACGCGATCGCCGGGGTGCGTGGCCTGGGCATCCGTGGCTGCGCCGTCTCGATGCCCTATAAGGAAGACGTCATCACGCTCGTGGATCGTATGGACGCATCGGCCGCCGCCATCGACTCGGTCAACACGATTGTCAACGACGCCGGCGTACTGACGGCCTACAACACGGACTACACTGCGATCGCCCAGCTGATCGAGCGTAACGCGATCGACCCGGCGTCGTCCGTGTTGCTCCGCGGCTCCGGTGGAATGGCCAAGGCCACCGCAGCAGCCTTCCGCGACGCCGGATTCTCGCGCGTCACTGTGGTTGCCCGGAACGAAAAGCTCGGGCAATCGCTCGCGGGACTCTATGGCTTTCGCTGGCAAGCCGAAGTGGGGGACTCGACGGCGGACGTGATCGTCAACGTCACACCGATCGGAATGGCCGGGGGAACGGAGTCCGGCTCATTGTCCTTTCCCGAAGAGGCGATCGCGGCCGCGCACGTGGTGTTCGACGTCGTCGCCCTCCCCGCAGAGACGCCGCTCATCAAGGCCGGCCGCGCGGCAGGCAAGGCCGTGATCAGCGGCGCTGAGGTAGCCACCATCCAGGCCCTCGAACAGTTCGTGCTCTACACGGGTATCACGCCGACGCCCGAGCAAGTGGCGGCTGCCGAGGAGTTCACGCGCGCCCAGTAGGGCTATCTCAGGCGGCCGCTACCGGCTCCACCACAACAGCCACCTTTTCCTCGCCGATCCTGGTGAGGACGAGGGTGGCTGTTCTGTTGCCGCGGCCTTTCGCTGAGCCTTTTCCGGCCGGCAACAATTGTTTCCGCAGTTCTTCGGGAGTGACTGACGTGCCGCGTTTCTTGATGTCCAGGACACCGACGCCGTTGGCCTTCACCCAGGCCTTGAGGGCCTTGACGTTCAACGGCATGACTTCGAGGACTTTGTAGGCACGGGCGAACGGGGTCTCCACCAGTTCCGGAGCGCAGATGTAGGCAATGTGTTGGTCCACCAAGTGGCCTCCGAGTCGGAGCGCGACGTCGGCCACCAAGCCCGCGCGGATCACCGCGCCGTCCGGCTCGTACAGGTATCCCTCCACCGGCCCGACGTCGGGCACGGGTCCGCCGTCGAAATCTTCGCCGCTGGTCATCTCAGCTGCGCCCTGCGGCCCGAGCACCAGGGCCGCGCGGCGGATGCCGGGACGGGCGACGTCGTTGAACCACAGTGTTACTTCCGTAACGTCCCCTCCGACCGAAACCCACTGTGCCTCGCAGCCGGCCGGTACCGCTTCATGGGGCATCCCCGGGCCCATCTTGACCCCGACGGCCTTGCCGGACGCGGCGAGCGACTCAACGAAGGACAACGGCGGCGAGAACTCCTCCGGATCCCAGATCCGCTTGGTTCCCGACGACGACGTCGTGCGGCGCGCAGGATCGAGCCACACGCCGTCGACGCCGTCAAGGGGCACGGACGTCGCGTCGGAATGCACCACGGATGCATGCGGGAAAGGCATGAGGTTGATGGTGGCGCAGGCCGCGGTGGTCTCGTCGAGTTCCACGGCGGTGACCTTGATGTCCATGGAGGCCATGGCCATGGAGTCAGCTCCAAGCCCGCAGCCCAGGTCAGCCACATGCTGCGTGCCTGCCTTGGCAAAACGCTCTGCGTGCCTGGCTGCCACATTGAGCCGGGTGGCTTGTTCCAATCCGGCTTGCGTGAAGAGCATCTGCCGGGCGAATTCGCCAAACTTGGCCTCGGCGCGGGTGCGGAGCCTGGATTGGGTGAGGACGGCGGCCACAAGTGCGGGGGAGTGGCCGTCTTTGCGCAAGCGTGCGTTCAGGGCGAACGCTTCGCCATCGCGGTAGGGTCCCAAGGATGCCAGCAGTTCCCAACCCTCCGTTGTCAGAAGCGGGGCAATCTGGTCCTGGGGTGTGTCAGCCATGGGAACTAGCCTACTGGCCGCCCGTCATACGAGGCGGAGAGGGGGATCCGGGATCATTCGGGCCGATAGGGTTGATGCCATGGAAGACAACCCAGTACGCCAGCCTGACGACGCCAATGGTTCTCCCTCTGCCCCCGATAAACGTCCCTTCGCCGGAAATCTCTCCAAGTATGCCCGTCCTGCGCTCATCGCAGGTGCTTCGATTGCCATTGTCTGCATCGCGCTCTTGATCATTATTTTCTTCCTCGACTCCTTCAACGCGGCCACCTATTCCATGACCGGAAAGAGCGTCCAGGACGCCACGGACGAGGCCCGGGACATTCGGGACACCTACTCAGGCGCGCGTATCGGAGCGATTGTCGGGCTGGTGGTGTTCGGCGCCATCGCACTCGCCAGCGGCGTAGTGCTCTACCTGAACCGCGGAACCGCACCGAAAGAAGAGTACGACGACGGCGAGGACGTGGACTTCGACGACCTCGCCGGGCAATGAGCTGATTGAGTCCGGGGCGGCCTGCCGCCGTTCACCCATGACGGAATTCTGGCACTCGCCTTGACCGAGTGCTAATGCTTACATAGAGTCTTGATTAGCACTCTCCCTAGGCGGGTGCTAATCATGCCGCCAGGCACTTACCGGCACCGCGACGACGGTAAGCACGCCACGGCACCCCTGGTTTGATAGTCCATGTACTACCTCACGTAAAGGAGAGATCCGAGTGTCGGTCTCCATTAAGCCTCTCGAGGATCGCATTGTTGTCCGCCCGCTCGAAGCAGAGCAGACCACGGCTTCCGGCCTGGTCATCCCGGACACTGCACAGGAAAAGCCGCAGGAAGGCGAAGTTGTTGCAATCGGCCCCGGCCGCTTTGACGACAACGGCAACCGCGTACCTGTCGACGTAGCCGTTGGCGACGTCGTTATCTACTCCAAGTACGGCGGAACTGAAGTCAAGACCGGCGGCAACGAATACCTCGTTCTGTCCGCTCGCGACGTTCTGGCGATCGTCGTTAAGTAATTTCCTGGATCCCGCACCGCAGATCGAGTCGGACATCTTCTGACTGAATCAGCGGTGCGGGTTTTCCGTCTTGAAAGGACACAACCATGGCAAAGCAGCTAGCGTTTAACGACGCCGCCCGCCGCTCGCTCGAAGCAGGCATTGACAAGCTCGCCAACACCGTCAAGGTGACTCTCGGCCCGCGCGGCCGCAACGTCGTTCTGGACAAGAAGTGGGGCGCACCCACCATCACCAACGACGGCGTGACCATCGCCCGTGAAGTCGAGCTGGACGACCCGTACGAGAACCTTGGCGCTCAGCTGGCCAAGGAAGTCGCCACCAAGACCAACGACGTCGCAGGCGACGGCACCACCACGGCCACCGTTCTGGCACAGGCACTCGTCAAGGAAGGCCTGCGCAACGTTGCCGCAGGCGCCGCCCCTGGTGAAATCAAGCGTGGCATCGAGGTCTCTGTCCAGGCCGTTGCTGCCCGCCTCCTGGAGAACGCCCGCGAAGTAGAAGGCACCCAGGTTGCCAACGTTGCCGCGATCTCCGCCCAGAGCGACGAGGTTGGCGAACTGCTGGCCGAGGCTTTCGGCAAGGTCGGCAAGGATGGCGTCATCACCATCGAAGAGTCCTCCACCACGCAGACCGAACTGGTCCTCACTGAGGGCATGCAGTTCGACAAGGGCTACCTTTCCCCGTACTTCGTCACTGACGCTGAACGCCAGGAAGCTGTCCTGGAAGACGCGCTCATCCTGATCAACCAGGGCAAGATCTCCTCGCTGCAGGAATTCCTGCCGCTCCTGGAGAAGGCCCTGCAGGCCGCTAAGCCGCTCTTCATCATTGCTGAGGACATCGACGGCGAGGCACTGTCCACGCTGATCGTGAACCGCATCCGCGGCACCCTGAACGTGGTTGCCGTCAAGGCTCCGGGCTTCGGCGACCGCCGCAAGGCCATGCTGCAGGACATCGCCACGCTGACCGGTGCGCAGGTTGTTTCCCCGGAGCTCGGCTTGTCCCTTGACCAGGTTGGCCTCGAGGTCCTCGGCTCAGCACGCCGCATCACAGTCACCAAGGACAACACCACCATCGTTGACGGCGCTGGCACGGCTGAGGACGTCGCGGCACGCGTAGCGCAGATCCGCGCCGAGCTGACCCGCACCGACTCCGACTGGGACCGTGAAAAGCTGCAGGAAAGGCTTGCAAAGCTCGCAGGCGGCATCGGCGTCATCAAGGTCGGTGCAGCCACCGAGGTTGAGCTCAAGGAAAAGAAGCACCGCATCGAGGACGCAGTGTCCTCCACGCGTGCCGCCCTTGAAGAAGGCATCGTGTCCGGCGGCGGCTCTGCCCTCATCCACGCCCTCAAGGCATTGGACGAGGACACCGCCGTCAAGGCCCTGGAAGGCGACGCGGCTGCCGCCGTCGGCATCGTCCGCCGTGCCCTGACCCAGCCGCTTCGCTGGATCGCCCAGAACGCCGGCTTCGACGGCTACGTCGTCGTCGCCAAGGTTGCTGAGCTCGAAGACAACCACGGCTTCAACGCCAAGTCCGGCGTGTACGAGGACCTGATCGCCGCTGGCGTGATCGACCCCGTCAAGGTCACCCGCTCCGCACTCCAGAACGCCGCCTCCATCGCAGCCCTGGTTCTCACCACCGAGACCCTGGTTGTCGAGAAGCCGGCCGAGCAAGACGAGCACGCAGGCCACAGCCACTAGGCCCGGTTGTTGAATGCGCGAGGCCCGGTCCCCTTTCGGGGGGCCGGGCCTTCTGCGTGTAAGCCGACGCTTCAACGCCCGGACGTGCTTCCTGACCGGCGGGTGTGGGGCTGCTTCGTGAAAGGCCTTGCTGCCTGACGCCGGCGGCCGCACTGCCTGACGCCGGTTGCCTCAGGTGCCGTTGCTCACATTGCCCTTGCGGAATATGGGGATCGGCGGCGAGGTTCTACTATTTATTCAGAACCTTTATGCACAGGCCAGTCCCGTAATGACGGGCTGGTCATCAGTTGCAACCCCTACCAGAGCAACCCCCAAGAACCAAGGTAAGAGGCGCACTCATGACCCAGCCCGAACACGATCCCTTTGGCTTTGTTGGCTTGACCTATGACGACGTCCTGCTGCTGCCGGGCCACACGAACGTCATCCCGTCCGAAGCTGATACGTCCTCCCGGATCTCCAAGCGCATTTCGGTCCAAACCCCTCTGCTGTCAGCCGCGATGGACACTGTCACGGAGTCCCGGATGGCCATCGCCATGGCCCGCCAGGGCGGACTTGGCGTGATCCACCGCAACTTGTCCATCGAAGACCAGGCCGACCACGTGGACCGCGTCAAGCGCTCCGAGTCCGGGATGATCACCAACCCGCTGACTATCCACCCGGAAGCCACCCTTCAGGAACTGGACGAACTGTGTTCGCGTTACCGGGTTTCGGGCCTGCCCGTCATCGACCCGGACGGCCGCCTGCTGGGTATTGTCACCAACCGCGACACCCGCTTCGTGCCGGAGTCCGACTTCCCGCTGCGGCTTGTCAGCGACGTCATGACCAAGATGCCCCTCATCACGGGCCACGTCGGCATCAGCCGCGAAGAGGCCTCGCACAAGCTGGCCACCAACAAGATCGAGAAACTGCCCCTCGTTGACGAGCAGGGACGCCTCAAGGGCCTTATCACCACCAAGGACTTCACCAAAGCCGAGCAGTACCCGCTCGCGACGAAGGATGAGGAAGGCCGTCTCCGCGTCGGCGCCGCCATCGGGTTCTTCGGCGATGGCTGGGAACGCGCCATGACGTTGATTGACGCTGGCGTCGACGCATTGTTCGTGGACACCGCCAACGGCCACTCGCAGGGCGTCCTGGACATGATCACCCGCCTGAAGTCCGATCCCGTTGCCGCGCACGTTGATATCATCGGCGGCCAGGCGGCCACCCGCGAAGGCGCCCAGGCACTGATCGACGCAGGTGCCGACGGCATCAAGGTGGGCGTAGGCCCAGGCTCCATCTGCACCACGCGCGTTGTTGCCGGTGTTGGCGTCCCCCAGATCACGGCCATTTATGAGTCCTCGAAGGCAGCCATCCCTGCCGGTGTCCCGCTGATCGCCGATGGCGGCCTGCAATACTCGGGGGATATCGGTAAGGCCCTCGTGGCCGGCGCCGACACCGTCATGCTCGGTTCTTTGTTGGCTGGCTGTGACGAATCGCCGGGCGAGCTGATCTTCGTCAACGGCAAGCAATTCAAGAGCTACCGCGGCATGGGTTCCCTGGGCGCCATGCAGTCCCGGGGCAAGAACACGTCCTACTCGAAGGACCGCTATTTCCAAGCGGACGTTTCCGGCGACGACAAGCTCATCCCCGAAGGCATCGAAGGCCGCGTGGCCTATCGCGGCCCGCTCTCCTCGGTGGCATACCAGCTGGTCGGCGGCCTGCGCCAGACCATGTTCTACACGGGTGCTCCGACCATCGCCGAGCTCAAAGCGCGCGGCAAGTTTGTGCGCATCACCGCGGCCGGGCTGAAGGAGTCCCACCCGCACGACATCCAAATGACCGTCGAGGCCCCGAACTACGGTTCCCGCTAGACTGCCAGATTTCAAGCAAGCCCGCCGCCGTCGTCACGAGGTGGCGGGCTTGCCCATTTCCTGCCAGGACATGGCGCCGCACTGGGATAACCTAGAGCAGTGACTTATGAGATTGAGATTGGCCGTGGCAAGCGTGGGCGTCGTGCCTATTCCCTGGATGACATCGCGATCGTCCCCAACCGTCGGACGCGTGACCCCAAGGACGTTTCCGTCTCATGGCAGATTGATGCCTACAAGTTCGAGATGCCCGTGATCGCCGCCCCTATGGATTCCGCCATGTCGCCTGAGACGGCCATAGCTCTTGGGCGGCTTGGCGGTCTGGGCGTGCTGGACCTTGAGGGCCTGTGGACCCGCTACGAAGACCCGCAATCCGTACTGGACGAGATCTCCGCCCTTGAGGATGAAACGGCCAACCCTGCCGTTACGCGGCGCATGCAGGAGCTCTACAAGGCTCCGATCCAGCCCGAATTGATCACCAGCAGGCTCGCGGAAATCCGTGCTTCCGGTGTGACCGTGGCCGGCTCGCTCACACCGCAGCGCACCCAGGAGCACTACAAGACTGTGGTTGCTGCCGGCGTCGATATTTTCGTCATCCGGGGTACCACTGTCTCGGCTGAACACGTCTCCAAGAACCACGAGCCGCTGAACCTCAAGCAGTTCATCTACGAGCTTGACGTCCCGGTGATCGTCGGCGGAGCCGCCGGATACACGCCCGCCCTGCACCTTATGCGTACCGGTGCGGCCGGCGTTCTGGTGGGCTTCGGTGGCGGCGCAACCACCACCACACGCCGCGCACTCGGCATCCATTCGCCCATGGCTTCCGCTATTTCCGACGTCGCCGCTGCCCGCCGCGACTACATGGATGAGTCCGGCGGACGGTACGTGCATGTGATCGCCGACGGCGGCATGGGTTCTTCCGGTGACATCGTCAAGGCCATCGCGATGGGCGCCGACGCCGTCATGCTCGGGAGCGCCTTGGCCCGTGCGGAAGAAGCACCAGGCAAGGGCTGGCACTGGGGACAGGAAGCCCACCACCTCGAGTTGCCACGAGGCGACAGGGTCAACGTCGGCACCGTTGGACCGCTGGAGGAAGTGCTCTTCGGGCCGGGGCACCACACCAACGGCACCTCCAACCTGATCGGCGCGCTGCGCCGTTCAATGGCCACAACAGGCTATTCGGACCTGAAGGAATTCCAGCGGGTCGACGTCGTCGTCTCGCCGTACTCGGGTCAGTAGGCTGCTGTCCGGGCCACCTTAGCCTTCGGGTGAAAACCCTGCCCAAGCCCGCGCACAAGAAGTAGTGTGGGGGACTACGGGCTTTGTGCGATGGGAGGCGTCCGATGAGCAGTGTTGCAGATGGTTCGCAGAGGAATGATGCCGGTGCGTTAAGCCCGGAGGCGCGGGCCAGGTCCATCGAGGTACTTAAGGGCACCATGGAGCCCGGCAAGGAACTCGACATCCTGATTGTCGGCGGAGGCGTGGTCGGGGCCGGGGCGGCCTTGGACGCAGTGACCCGCGGGTTGTCCGTGGGCATTGTCGAGGCCCGGGACTGGGCCTCAGGCACGTCGTCGAGGTCCTCGAAGCTGATTCACGGCGGGCTGCGCTACTTGGAAATGCTCGACTTTGCGCTGGTCCAGGAGGCTCTCCAGGAGCGAGGGCTGCTGATCCAACAAATCGCGCCGCACCTTGTCCGGCCGGTCCCGTTCCTGTACCCGTTGACCCGGCGTTTTTGGGAACGGCCCTATGTGGGTGCCGGCATCTTCCTTTACGACACACTTGGCCTTACCTCAGGGCACAGCCGCGGTGTCCCCATGCACAAACACCTCTTCCGGCGCGGAACACTGAGGGCTGCTCCGAGCCTCAAGAGCGACGCGTTCGTCGGCTCCATCCGGTACTACGACGCACAGGTTGACGACGCCAGGCTGGTCGTCAACCTCGTCCGCACCGCGGCACACTACGGAGCGCATGCCGTGAACAGGATGCGCGTTGTGTCGTTCATGCGCGAGGGTGAACGTGTGGTGGGTGCGAAGGTGGAAAACCAGGAAGACGGCAGCATCATTGAGGTCCGCGCCAAGCAAGTGCTCAACGCCACCGGCGTCTGGACCGACGAGACCCAGGCAATGGTCACGGATCGCGGCCAGCTCAAGGTCCGTGCTTCCAAGGGCATCCACCTCGTGGTCCCTCGCGACCGCTTCCAGTCCACGGTGGGATTGATCCTGAGGACCGAGAAATCCGTGTTGTTCGTCATTCCCTGGGGGCGGCATTGGATCATCGGCACAACGGACACCGACTGGAAGTTGGACAAGGCCCACCCCGCCGCGTCCAGCAAGGACATCGACTACGTCCTTGAGCACGTCAACCGAGTCTTGAAACGGCCCCTGACCCGGGAGGACGTTGAAGGCGTTTACGCCGGACTCCGTCCGCTGCTGGCAGGGGAGAGCGACTCCACAGCCAAGCTCTCACGCGAACATGTCGTGGCACACCCCGTTCCAGGCCTGGTAGTGGTTGCTGGCGGCAAGTTCACCACGTACCGGGTCATGGCGAAGGACGCCGTAGACGAAGCGACCCGCGCCATGGACGAGCGCGTACCCGCGAGTTGCACTGAAACCATCCCGCTCCTGGGCGCCGAGGGATTCAAAGCCGCGTGGAACCGCCGGGGGAGAACCGCGGATGAGGCCGGAGTCCACGTCGCCAGGGTGGAACATCTGCTCAACCGCTATGGCTCCATGGCCCCGGAAGTCTTGGCCATCATCAAAGACAATCCGGCCATGGCTGAGCCGCTCCCTGGCGCGGACGACTATCTTTCGGCAGAGGTTGTCTATGCAGCGACCCATGAGGGCGCTCGTCATGTCCACGATGTGCTGACCCGGCGCACCCGGATATCGATCGAGTCGTGGGACAGAGGTGTTTCCGCGGTCCCGGTTGTCGCTAAGCTGATGGGAGAAATTCTTGGCTGGAGCGACGCGCAGCGGGAAAGCGAAATCAAGCACTACCTGGCCCGGGTGGAAGCTGAACGGCTCAGCCAACAGCAGCCCGACGACGAATCGGCTGATGCTGCGCGCATGGGCGTCGATGACATCGTTCCCCTGCGCTGAGCGCCCTGGGTTGGCTGGGCACACTGGAGGGAAACGACTTGGCGGAACCACTGGACCCGTATGATGCCGAACTGACGACGCCGGAGACCGTCATCCTGGAGATGGAAGCGGTCGACAAGACAGACGCCGCGGGCCAGCTCGCGGAACGGCTCTATGCGGCCGGGCGTGTCACGGACCTCGAAGGCTTCCTCGAACACGTCAACTCGCGCGAACACCAACTCGCCACGGGGCTCCCAGGCGGCATCGGGTTGCCGCACGCCCGCAGTGAGTTTGTTTCGCGGGTCTCCATCGCCGTCGGGGTTACCAAGTTCGGGCACTCCCTGGACTTCGGCGCCAGCGACGGACCCGCCACCCTGGTTCTGCTCATCGCCACACCGGCTAGTTCGTTCTCGGACCACTTGGAAGTCCTTGCCACTTTGGCGCGGTCACTCTCCAAGGAATCGTTCCGGGAGTCCCTCCGGCGCGCCCACGATCCGGAAGTCATCGCCGAACTGATCAACTCCAGCCTGGTGTTCTTCGACCACTAGAGATTGGGGCAGGCCCTTTCGTGTCGCGTTCCGCGCCACGTAGGGACCCTGCTGCCCCACTCTTGGGCTCGTTTAGCTGTTCTACAGCTTGACGAAGTACGGTTAAGGGGTGTTGAAAACCGCTCTGAAGCCCCGCTGGATCGCAGGACTTGTCTTCGCGCTCCTGCTCTCCGGGGTGTTCGTGCTGCTCAGCCAGTGGCAGTTCGGCAGATCCACTCAGAGTGATGCGCCAGTTGATCCCTCGGCGGAGCAAGTCAAGCCGCTTACCGGTGTCCTGCAGCCGGGAACCTTCTTTCCTGGTTCCGTATCGGACCAGATGGTCAGTGCGAAAGGCAGCTACGACCCCGCCAAGCAAGTCCTTGTGGAAGGTCGCCTGCTCGCTGGGCAAAAGGGATACTGGGTAGTCACCGCGTTTGCGGTTGACGGTGCTCCCGTTCTCCACGGCGTTGGCGCTTCGCCGAAGACCTGGATTCCCGTAGCACGCGGTTGGGTCCCCGATCCCGCCCAAGCCAGCCCGCCGCCGTCGGGCACTATTGAACTGACCGGGCGGCTTCTGCCGTCCGAGGCGCCAGTGCCAAACGTCGACGCCGGAGCGGACCGCGCGTCCGCGGTTTCGGTCGCGGAACTCATCAACACGTGGGAAATTTCAAGCTACCCGGGCTTCGTCGCCGCGACGTCGGAAGTGTCCGCAGGCAAGGCCCTCGCTCTTCCGGAGCAGCTGAAGCCCCTCAATATCCCGGCCCAGCCACCTACCCAGCAGATCAACTGGCTCAACCTCTTTTACTCCGTGGAATGGGTGGTTTTTGCGGGCTTCGCCCTCTACATCTGGTGGCGAATGGTGGCCGATGACTACCGGCGAACCCTCGAAGAGGAAGAGCCCGACGACGAATTCCCGTCAGACGATTTGCCAGCAATTACCAAGCCAGAACAGGTATAGCCATGATTGAGCCCAAACCGGCCATCCAACCCGAACAGTCCGGAGAGTCCGGCGCGAAGCCGACCCCGGCAAAGAAGCGCCGCTTTGGCGGAACCACGGCCCAGATCCGCTCCGCACTGAAGTTCTACAAGGTCATGGCCTACCTCACCGGCACCATGCTCCTGCTCCTGTGCGCCGAGCTCGTGGCACGCTATGTGTTCGGTGTATACCTCTTTGCCGGCGGCACCAACGCGGCCACCGGGCAGCCCTTCGGTTTCGGCTTCGCTGACGCCGAGTCGAAGGCGGTTCTTGGCGGCGTCAACGTCTCCGTGACGGTGCTGATCGTCCACGGCTGGATGTACGTGGTTTACCTCATCTCGGACTTCCGTTTGTGGTCGCTCATGCGCTGGCAGTTCACGAAGCTCATCCTGCTTGCCTTGGGCGGGGTTGTCCCGCTGATGTCCTTCATTGTGGAGAAGAAGTTCCACTCGGAGGTAGAAGCCGAACTAGCCGCCAATCCGCAGGCATCCAAGCGTTACTGACGGGCCCGCCCCGGCGGGCATTGTGAGATCGCTAACGTCGGGACGGTTTGTGGGCTGATTCCCGGCTTCACGACAGGCTTCAAGGTGCACCGGGGCATCCCGGCAAAGTAGGCTGTTACGGTGACTACTCCCACCGCACCCTTCAGTTCTGAAGCTCAGACTTCCCAGAAGCCGGTGCTGGTTGTTGACTACGGTGCCCAGTACGCGCAGCTGATTGCCCGCCGCGTCCGTGAAGCGAATGTGTACTCGGAGATTGTTCCGCACACTTTCACCACCGAGCAGCTTCTGGCCAAGAACCCGGCAGCGATCATTCTTTCCGGCGGTCCTTCAAGCGTTTATGCCGAGGGTGCCCCGAGGGTTGGCGCAGACCTTTTCGAGGCCGGCGTGCCGGTCTTGGGTATTTGCTACGGCTTCCAGGCCATGGCCAACGCGCTCGGCGGCAAGGTCGCACAGACCGGGTTGCGCGAGTACGGCGCCACCGAAGCCACCACGGTTGGCGAAGCCCGCTCCATCCTTGCAGGCACCCCTGACTCGCAGAACACCTGGATGAGCCATGGAGACTCCGTGCATGTTGCCCCGGCAGGCTTCGAAGTCCTGGCGACCACCGCCGGTGCACCTGTAGCCGCTTTCGCGAACGAGGAAAAGCACCTCTACGGCGTGCAGTGGCACCCCGAGGTCAAGCACTCGGCACACGGCCAGCAGGTTCTGGAGAACTTCTTGTTCGACGGAGCCGGCCTGAAGCCCAACTGGACCACCGGCAACATCCTCGAAGAGCAGGTTGATCGAATCCGCCGGCAGGTCGGTGATTCCAAGGTCATCTGCGGCCTCTCCGGAGGCGTCGACTCGGCCGTTGCCGCAGCCCTTGTGCAGCGCGCCGTGGGTGACCAGCTCACCTGCGTGTTCGTGGACCATGGTTTGCTGCGCGAAGGCGAAGCCGAACAGGTCGAGCGTGACTTCGTTGCTGCAACCGGCGTGAAACTCTATGTGGCAAATGAGCAGGAGCGTTTCCTGTCCGCCCTGGCCGGAGTCAGCGATCCCGAAACCAAGCGCAAGATCATCGGCCGCGAGTTCATTCGTGCGTTCGAGGAAGCAGAGCGGGCCATCATTGCCGAGGCCGCGTCCGAAGGCGAGAGCATCAAATTCCTCGTCCAGGGCACCCTGTACCCGGACGTCGTCGAATCCGGCGGAGGCGAAGGTGCTGCGAACATCAAGAGCCATCACAACGTGGGAGGCTTGCCCGAGGACCTGCAGTTCGAGCTCGTTGAGCCGCTCCGCGCCCTGTTCAAGGACGAGGTTCGCGCCGTGGGTGCGCAGCTGGGCCTGCCGCAGGAAATCGTTGGACGCCAGCCGTTCCCTGGTCCGGGCCTCGGTATCCGCATTGTCGGAGAAGTGAACAAGGAACGTTTGGACCTGCTGCGCAAGGCAGACGCCATCGCGCGTGCCGAGCTCACGGCGGCCGGTCTCGACAACGACGTCTGGCAGATGCCGGTGGTGCTGCTCGCCGATGTCCGCAGCGTCGGCGTGCAAGGTGACGGACGTACCTATGGGCACCCGATCGTATTGCGTCCCGTTTCTTCCGAGGACGCTATGACTGCTGACTGGTCGAGGCTCCCTTACGACCTCCTCGCTAGGATCTCCAACAGGATCACGAACGAGGTAGATGGAGTCAACCGCGTGGTACTGGACGTCACCAGCAAGCCACCGGGAACCATCGAGTGGGAATAGCGTTCTAGGTGACCGGTCTCTTTCCAGAGGCCGGTCACCTTGCATTTCCCCTGAAATCAGGGGTAATTTGCCTTTCCACCAGTGTTGCGGTGCGGACTGCAGGTCGATTCCCGCTACCCTCGAAAGTATGCCGATTTGGTCCAAGTCGTCTCGAGCTAGAACAGAAAAGAAGGCAGCGGTGTCAGTAGGTCAAAGCCACGAAGAGAGCTCTGCAGAGCTCCGGAAATGGCTGTCGGGGCTCAAACCTGTGACTGGCGCGGACACTATGCTGCGCTTCGTCAAGACGCCGGAAGGTTCGATCGACCTTAGTAACGGCCACCCTTCAGGCCTCGCGCAGCTCCTCGCCGGACGCCGAACCCGTCTTTCTACCCTGATCCGGGATCGCCAGCAATATCTTGTTGCCGCGCGTGCAGCCAGGAACCTTCGCTCGAAGATCTTCGAATTGGGCAACGACCGGGGGATCGACGCCGGGTATCTGTCCTGCGGAACTGTCGTCTGGACATCCGCCGTCGGAGGAAAACCCCAGCGCGTTTCCGCTCCCGTCATGTTGGCAGCCATTTCGCTCACAGCGCGGCCCGGCGAGGATGACTACGAACTGCAACTCACGGAACAAGCGGGCATCAACCCTGCGTTGGTCCGGCACTTGAAGACCGTCCATGGAATTGTGTTCGACGTCAATGCGGTGAGCCGAATGGCCTACAACACCGCGCGCCTCGATCCCCAACCAGTCCTTGACCGTCTTGCGACGCTGGTGCAGCCGATCCCAGGTGCCGAAGTAACCCCCAATCTCCTCATAACAACCTTGGCGGATTTGTCCGGGAATCTGGACGACCCCTGGATCAACGAAAACAGCAGCGTCGTCGCATCCTTGTTCGAAGCTGCCAACGGCGGGAACGTTGAACCTGAACCGATCAAGTCCGGGCGGTTCCCGAACCTCGACGAGCGCGAGCCTGCCGAGGAGTCGCTGCTCCTTGATGCGGATGCTGACCAGCAGTACGTCGTGGATGCAGTCCGGGCAGGCGATTCGCTCGTGGTAAGCACCCCGCCAGGCAGCGGCCAGACCCAAACTGCAATCAATGCCATCGGCGCGCTTGTCAACGAGGGCAAATCAGTGCTCGTGGTGGGCGACCGGCGTGCGAGCCTCAACGGGCTCGCCAGCAATTTTGAAGCCCTTGGCCTTGAGTCGATGCTGTTCAGGCCGGGCAATGGTGCCACGGCCCAGCAGCTCAAGGGACAGCTGGTCAGCGCGATCATACGCAACGAGAAGTCACTGGAACCTCAACTTGCGAATCTTCACAAGACCCTGACTGAGCACCGTCATGCCCTCATGGACCATGTCGCGTCATTGCACAATGTTCGCCAGCGCTGGGGGTGCTCGCCCTATCAGGCAATGCAGTCGCTCGCGGAGCTGACCTCCATCCAGCCTGCCCCCGCCACTACCGTGCGCTTGAAGCGCAGCGTGTTGGACAATATCAAAGACCGGGCCGAGCTGGCTGGACGACTGCGCCGCGCTGCCGAACTTGGCAGTTTCAGCCGGGCGTCGACGTCGAGCCCCTGGTACGGTGCGCGCTTGGTCACGCGCAAGGAGACGGAAGAAGCCCAGCAACTGGCTGGCGCCGCCGCGGAGCACCTCCCCAAACTGCGGGAACGGATGAACCAGGTTGCAGAGCACTCCGAAATCCGCCTCGGGGCGAACTTCGCCGAATGGGGCGCGCAACTTGAGCTGTTGATGGCGGTGCGGGAGAGCCTGGACAAATTCACCCCGGATATCTTCGACCGGCCGGTCCACGATCTGATTTCGGCTACCGCCACCTCCGCATGGCGTCGCGAGCGGGGCCTCGAAATGCCGTCGATGCAGCGCTCCCGTTTGCGAAGAGTGGCCAAAGAATACGTCCGGCCCGGTGTCCACATTGCGGATCTGCACAGTTCCTTGGCACTCGTTCAGGAGCAGCGGGCCCTTTGGGCTGAGTACGCCACCACGCAGCGTCATCCTGCCGTGCCATCCGGGCTCGCGGATTTGG
The DNA here is from genome assembly GCF_056398865.1 of Arthrobacter sp. 01T419. Taxonomy (NCBI): domain Bacteria; kingdom Bacillati; phylum Actinomycetota; class Actinomycetes; order Micrococcales; family Micrococcaceae; genus Arthrobacter; species Arthrobacter sp. 01T419. The sequence goes on along the minus strand of NZ_JBFTQF010000002.1, from coordinate 9,240 downwards.
GCGCTACGTACCGGGAATTGGACCGGGAGCTCCGTCGTCTGGGCGATTGCCTCAAACACACGGCCGACGGCGGCGACCTTCACGCGACCCGCTACGAAGTTCTCATGGCGCGCCTTGAGCGTCTTGTCGCGGATACGGGAACTCTGGAGACCCTGCCGGAGCGTACGCTTTTGGTCGAGAACATGCGTGAGCACGGACTCGGCGAACTCCTCGCGGATTTGGCAGGTCGGGAAGTCCCTGCCGAATCCGTTGGCGCGGAACTGGAGCTGGCTTGGTGGCAGTCTGCCCTGGAAGCCATGATCAGCGGTGACGACTACCTTGCCATGTCCGACGGCGATTCCCTCCGCCGTCTCGAAGCCGAGTACCGCCTGGCGGATCACGCGCACATTGCCAGCGGTGCAGCCAGGCTGAGGTGGACGCTTGCCGAAATGTGGCGGGCCGGAATCGCGGAACATCCCCGCCAGGCAGAGCTCCTGCGGAATCTGATCAAGGACGGCCGGGTTACCCTCTCGGCGCTCAGCGCCCAGGCTCCGGCTCTGGTTTCCCGGCTGGTGCCTGTGTGGTCCATCAGCCCATACCTGCTGACCGGGCTGTTGCCTGCCGAACAGAAGTTCGACGCAGTGGTGATTCTTGATGCCGAGAGCACGTCTTTGCAGGCTGTGCTGCCGGCCATCGCCCGGGCCGAACAAGTGATTGCCTTTGGCGACGCGAAGATTGCCAACGCCCGCACATTTAGCGTGGCCGTGGAGCCTCCCCTGGCAGGCGTCACGAGCCAGGACACGGTTGACAGTGCCTTCAGTGCATTGGCCCGCGTCTTGCCGACTTGGCAACTGAATTGGGTGTACCGCGCTGTTGATGAAGATCTGGTCCTGCAACTGAGCAAGAATTACTACGATGGTGGCCTGCGTCGACTGCCGGATGGCCAATCCGTCACCGGTCTCGACCGTTCGGTTGTGGTTGAGTACATCCCGGACGGTACCGGACTGCCAGGTTCGGATCACGAAGGCGTGGAATCGGTTGCAGCAGAAGTGAACCGTGTGGTGGATCTGGTTTTTGAACACGCCAGGCTTCGGCCCCGTACCTCGCTCGCTGTGGTGACCGCAAGCCTGCGCCATGCTGCAAGGATCGGCGAAGCCATTAGGCTCCAGCTGCCCAACTATCCTCTGTTGTCCGGTTTCTTCAACGCAGGTGCAGAGTCCTTCCGCGTGGTGGATCTGGAGCGTGCCCAAGGATTGGTTCGCGACCACATCATCTTTTCCCTCGGCTTCGGGCGCACTCCACATGGCCGCGCGCTGCACAGTTTCGGCCCCCTGTCCGCCGAAGGCGGCCGTAACAAGTTTGCCTTGGCAATGACCCGCTCGCGCAGATCCTTGCACGTCCTGAGTTGCTTCCGTCCTGAGGACCTGGATCTGGACCGATTGGCTCATGGAGCGGTTGATTTCCATGAACTCCTTGATCGCGAACTCTCGGGCAATTCGGATCTGGGGACACCGGCAACCAGGGCGGCGGCCAGCGAGCAGGCGCTCGGTGAGGATCCGCTGGTAGCGGATCTGGGCGAGCGGCTCCGTGCTCGTGGAGCCCGCGTGTGGCATCACTACGACGGAGCGCTGGACATCGCCGCGGCGGCCGATCCCGTGCACACCATCGGCCGTGATGACACCGAAATGCCCACCCCGGTGGCCATTGAATCGGATGGCACGGAACGATACCGCCGCATGAGCGTTAGGGAGCGTAGCAGGCTCCGGCCCCAGCTCCTGGAACGCCTCGGCTGGCGTTACATGTCTTTGTGGACCATCGAAGTATTCACGGACCCCTCGTCTTGTGCGGACCGCATCGGTTCCTATCTTGGACTCGAAAAGCCCGTTGCGCCCTCCTTTGGCGCCGTCGAGCATGGATTCCTGGACATGGATGTTGAACAATTGGAACTGGATCGTCAGCCGGAGCCGGGCACACAGGCAGGGCCGGGCACACAGGCAGGACGGGGTAGTCAGGCGGAGCCGGGTCAGGCCGAACTTGGCGGTACGCAAGGTCCAGGCCTGGGACCAGCTATCCAGTAAGGAAGCGCAATGGCGGAGAGAAAGAGCACAAAAGCCAAATACCCCGCGGACAGTGATGCAGTAGAGGCTGCCACCGAGCTGGATAACACGGAGTTGGACAAGCAGGAGAAAACAGAATTGAAGCCCGCACCGGAGCACAAGCCTGTGGGAGAAGGCATTTTGCCCAAGAAGGCCTCCGAGGATGATCCGCGCCGCTGGGGTGACGAGCCCGGCTACGATCACGACGCCTGGCTGAAGGAGCAAAGGCCTCCACACTGGGGCTGAACATTCCACGATGATCCGGGCTATCCGGCATGGGTTTCGGATTGCCTGTTGCCTGATGGATTGACCAAGATAAAGAACAACTTTCCGCGGGTGGAAGCTCCGGCGAGGATTTCGGCTTGCTGCGGATTCGCGGCGACAACTACGAGGCCGTCGGACTCGTTCGTACCGAGCCACTGGCTCGCCCTGCCTCCTTGTGCGGACGTCCACAAAACGGGGACGGCTGCAGCCAGGAGTTCGGATTTCTTGCCGGGTCCTTCAAGTCCATCAGCTGCCGTGAGCACAACGTTGACCAACTGGCCCGGCGAAACAAGCTGAATTGAAGCGGAGTCGGCCATGCGCAGTGGAACGGCTGCTGTTGCGGGCCCGGCGCCGGTCAGCAAACCCGGGCCCAGGAATTGGGCGTCTGTGGGAACCTGCCCTTTCTGAAGGGGCGAGGCAAGCTGCTTTCCCCTGTGTCCAGTGCCAGAGGTGAGCGCTCCGGCGGGAGCTCCGCCGGGAAGGACTTCGAGAGGTTTGAGGTCGGAATCTGCCAAGGTGGACCCGGCCGGAAGGTCCCGGGCCGCGGCGAGGACCGTCACCCGCTGTTCGGAGGCAGGAGTCAGCTGGTGGACCGCGATCCCGGCGGCCACGCACAGCAGGAGTGCCACCACGAGGCGGCGGTTGCGGTTCAGCCAGCTGCCGAACCTGCGATGGTTGGAATACCTCCGGTGACTGCCGGGGCGGCGGGCAGGGCCCAGTGGAAGAGCCGGAACACCGCGAGGGCGGTCCTTGGTGACCGGCGCGAGGCGGCTATTGCCCGGAATCGAAGAAGGCACCGTTGAACTGGGGCTTTGGGATACAAACGGGGTTGCTGGCATGCTGCCACGCTAACCCGGCCAGTAATCCGGAGACAGGGCCTTATTGAGCTATGTGGAAAAGCGGATCAGGCGGAAATGCGGTAACCGGGTGGAAGAACCGCGGTCAGCTGGCGGCAGCCGCGGGAACCGACGCTGGAGCCGGGGATGCAGCTGGCGCGGCAGGAGCAGCCGAAACGGTGCTTCCCTTGGAGTCCCGGGAGTCCGTGCGGTAGAAGCCCGATCCCTTGAACACGACGCCCACGCTGTTGAATTTCTTGCGCAAGGATCCCTGGCATTCGGGGCAGTCAGACAGGGAACTGTCCGTGAAGGCCTGAACGATGTCAAAGGCATGGCCGCAGTCTTTGCAGGCATAGGCATATGTGGGCACTTGTGATCCTCCTCCGGGACGAACTACAGGTCCTGCACTGCGAAGGTGATTGTTCCATCCATTAGCAGTCCCAGGGCCTGAGTGCCAATTCTATCATCCGACGTCGGGGTCTCCACCAGGGAATGTGGCGGAGGGAACAAACTGCCCAGAAGCCCGGTTCGGCCAGCCCGGTTCAGCCAGCTCGGGCTAGTCCGAGCAGGCGGAGAGGGGTAAGGGCTTCTGCGACGGGTTTATCGAACGGTTCGGCAGGGATGGTGCCTGCGGGCAGGACTTCATCGTCATAAACGACGGCGACAGTCGGGGGCCGCTGGCCGTCTGCATCCAGTTTGTCGAGGAGCCGGTCGTAGTAGCCGCCGCCCTGGCCAATGCGGTTGCCGCCCTCGTCGACGGCAGTAGCCGGAAGGAAGATTCCGGTCGCATCCTTGACGACGTCGCTGTCGAATCGTTCGCCTACGGGCTCATCGATGGGGGCATACCTTGAGCGAACAAATGTCGTCTCCGGTGTCCAAAACACCCAGCTGAGGCGTCGCCCCGGTTCACAGACCGGAAGCAGAATCCTGTGCCCAGCCGCATGCAGTGCTTCAAGCAACGGCATCGTCGGCGGTTCGGCAGCCACTCCTACGTAGGCCGCGAAGGTCGCCGGTTTCCCGTGGGAAACAGCATCCGCCCAAGAGAGGCCGCGGTGGGCAATCCCGGTTCCGGCGTCGGCACGCTGTTGCACCGTCCGGGCGAGGCGGCGGTTGCGGTTCTCCCGACGGATCTCGTCTTTCAAAGTCACTTTTGCTCCAGTTCTCGCGTCTGTCCGGCGCCTCGGATCCGTAAGGATCGGCATGATCCCATTCATCGAACAGTGTCCCTTTTTGCCCATTGTCCAGCCACTTCCGTTAGATTAGTCCGGTGACTTCCAATAACTGCGCCGTCCGTAAGGCCGTAATCCCTGTTGCCGGGCTCGGCACAAGGTTTCTACCTGCGACAAAAGCCATGCCCAAGGAGATGCTCCCGGTAGTCGACAAGCCGGCCATCCAATATGTTGTCGAAGAAGCCGTGAGCGTGGGCCTCAATGACGTCCTCATGATCACGGGCCGCAACAAGCGCGCGTTGGAGGACCACTTCGACCGTGTGCCGGCCTTGGAAGCGACCCTGGAGGCCAAGGGAGACACCACCAAGCTGGATTCGGTGCAGGCTACCAGCAACCTCGGTGACATTCACTACGTCCGCCAGGGCGACCCCAAAGGCTTGGGCCATGCGGTTCTGCGTGCCAAGCAGCACGTTGGGTACGAACCTTTCGCTGTCCTCCTAGGCGACGACCTCATTGATGCGCGGGACACTCTCCTCAGCGACATGATCGAGGTCCAGCACAAGACCGGTGGATCCGTCGTAGCCCTCATTGAGGTCGAGCCGTCCCAGATCAGCGCCTATGGCTGTGCGGACATCGAGGACATCGGTGAAGATGGCTACGTTCGCATCAAGCAACTTGTGGAAAAGCCTTCTGTCGAGGAAGCTCCGTCCAACTTGGCCGTGATTGGTCGCTACGTGCTTCACCCCTCGGTATTCGACGTTCTCGAGCAAACCGAGCCCGGCCGTGGAGGAGAGATCCAACTGACGGACGCCCTCCAGGTCCTGGCGGCGGGGGAGGGCGAAGGCAGCGGTGTCTACGGAGTTGTCTTCCGCGGCCGTCGGTACGATACCGGAGACAAGCTCAGCTACCTCAAAGCCTGTGTCCAGCTTGCGTGCGACAGTGAAGACCTCGGGCCCGGCCTGCGTGCATGGCTGCCCGGCTTTGCCGCCGGTCTCAGCAAGTAGCTCCTTATGTGGGGATCGGCCATTTGGCCGGTGACACTTGAATGTGGCGACCTCATTTTGCGTCCGATTCGCTACCGGGACAAGAAGGAATGGACCGAGGTCCGCTCACGCAATAGCGACTGGCTGGCCCCCTGGGAAGCTTCCAACCCGGCACCCGGCGGCCATCTGCCAAACTATCGGCAGATGGTGGCTTCCCTCAACCTCCAGGCGCGGCAGGGGAGTGCCCTTCCATTTGTGATCACGGAACGCATTCCCGGGTTTCAAGAGCCAAGGATTGTTGGCCAGCTGACGGTTTCCTCCATTGTTTGGGGATCGGCGATGACGGCCACCCTTGGCTACTGGGTAGATCAGGCGCGGGCAGGCCACGGGATTGCTCCCACTGCGGTTGCCTTGGCGACCGACCATTGCTTCGTGACTCTCGGCTTGCACCGGATGGAGATCAACATCAGGCCCGAAAACGGTCCAAGCTTGCGGGTTGTTGAGAAGCTTGGATTCCGTGACGAGGGGCTTCGTGAGCGTTTCCTTCACATCAACGGAGAATGGGCTGACCATAGAAGCTTTGCACTGACCTCGGAAGAGGTCCCGGGAGGCTTGCTGGCTGCTTGGCTTGGACGCCAGGCCAACTAGTCCAATTGGGTGAATGACTGTCATAAATCCATTGATTTGCCGACTCTCCGACGACACACCGCGGCCAATGCGGTTGCCCCTGAGCATTTCCTTCTACGGTTTTGATTGTGGACTTCCCTCTCAGCAGCTCAGTGATATTGGTGATTGCTGTGGCGCTGTGGATCGTTTGGGTTGCGCCATACATGTTGCGGAACCGCCGCCTGCACGCACAGGTAGCCGGCGACGCTCCAGTGGATGACAGTGAAGATGACGCTCACGAACTGCAACCCGGGGTGGTTCTGTCAATCGCCCCTCGGCAGGAGAAAGCAATGGAAACCATGCAGAGCACCGCAACCGCATTGCCCAAGGAATCCGCCGGCTCCGGCGAACGGCGTGATGCTGCAAAGGATCCTGTGGTCTTCAAAGTCAGATATGGGCGCTGCGCCCTTGCCCTTGCTGGTCTTCTCCTRCTGCTCACTGCGGCCGTTTCCGGGGTCCTGCGTATTCTCGGCCTTGTTTCCGGCTGGCTGCCGTTGGTCGCCGTAGTCGGTGTGGTTGGAATTGTCTTCCTACTCCGCCGCTTGGCCATCAGGGACCGCAGGATGAAGATGAACGCGGCCTTCCGTAACGCAATGAGTCCCACCGTTGAGAATCCCGGCACAACCACGAAGGCAGCGGACCGTCCGGCGACCAAGATTTTCGATGCGGAAGCACACTCCCGCGAAGCGAAGCGGCTGACCGCCGTCGAACTTCGTCAGGCAGCGCTGAACGTTGCTGTCGCTGCCGGCGACAACACAGTCCGGTTTACGGCGGAATCCAAGGAATCCGAATGGCAGCCGGTGGATGTGCCCAAACCAACATACGTCGACGCTGCCAAGGCACCTCGGCCGGCACCGGAACCCCTCGACTTGCCTGAGGCTCCCAAGCCCCTCGGCAAGCCGACCTTGAAGCCGAGCAGCGCGCCGGCCGCGGGCACCTCGGTTCAGGCGCAGCACGTCAAGCCCCAGAGCGCCCTCAGCAACCTTGACGACGTCCTGCAGCGCCGCCGGGCGTAACCGCCGATGACTTCCGTCGGCGTGGCAGGCGGCACCGGACAGGTGGGCCGCGAAGTCGTCCGTTTGGCGCTCGACGCCGGACTTGACGTGACGGTGCTGAGTCGCCGCCCGCCGTCGGGCACTTCACTGGCCCATCACGACGGCGCCCGCTACTTTCGGGCGGACGTCACCACGGGCGCGGGCTTGGCAGAAGCCCTGCAGGGGGCCGCCGTCGTGATCGACTGCCTGGAAGGCCAGTTCGGCAAAGCCCGCAAGAATTTCGCCGACGGCGGTGCGCGCCTGCTCGCCTCGGCCGCTGGTGCGGGCGTCCGCAAGGCGGTCCTCCTCTCGATCATTAACTGCGACAAGAGCAATGCCGCGTTTTATGTCTCCAAAGCCGAGAAGGAGCGGATATACGCGCTGTCGGCGCTTGAGACTGTCGTGGTGCGGGCCACCCAATTCCACAGCCTCGTCACGGCCGTGTTCGAGACCGGAGCGAAAGTCCGCCTCATTCCGGTTTTCAAGGGCGCGCGCTTTCAAACGATTTCCCCGTCCGATGTGGCTTCCGCGTTGCTTGCCGAAGCTTTGGGGCAGCGTTCCGCGGTCGGGCATCGGACACGGACGATCGGCGGACCGGACATCCGAACCATGCGTGAACTCGCTGAGATCTGGCGAGCGGCTACAGGCCACGCCGGACGTATTGTGGAAGTTCCTTTGCCCGGAGCGATGGGCACGTTCCTTCGGAGCGGGCTGAATTTGGCCCCCAGCGAACGGACAGGGAAGGACACGTTCGAGTCTTGGTTGGCAAAGCGCGAAGATAGTTTGTAGCCTAGGGGCACTGGCAACAAACGGTTGACCAGGGGCTATAGCTCAGTTGGTAGAGCGCTTCGTTCGCATCGAAGAGGTCAGGAGTTCGAATCTCCTTAGCTCCACAGTGAAGGCCCTCCGACCTGCGGAAACGCTGGGTGGGAGGGCCTTCGTCTTGTCTGATCTGGGGCTAGCCACACGGAAACCACACGCTTTGGGATGAAAACGTGTGGCAGGCGATGGCGTTTGTTGAGGATTCTTCAAATTGGCGGTGAGGCCCGACGACCCAAAGGCAACGAGCTGGCGTGGGGTTAAGACGTCGCTAGTATGGCACGGGCATCGCTCTCGTGTTGAGACAAACTCCGTCATTGTGGTTCTGCGCCTTTTGACCCTCGCTGAGACATAGCGGGTTCGCACGCGTCGCGTTCGTCCCCCGACAGTACGCGCGGCGCCCGGTTCGCTGGGGCCAGCAGGTTACAAATCGGACAGTATCGATGTGTCTGGCTGTCAGATCTGGGCCTTGGCCTCGCGCAGCCACGGGGTCGTAGTAGCGGCCGCGGAGGTAGTAGAGGCCTGAGTCGGTGTCCTGGGTCTGGCCGTTCCAGCGCAGCGGGGTGTCGGCGGTTCCGGTTTTGGTGGCGAGGTCCAGTGCCCGGGTTGCCAGGTAAAGGCACTTCAGGGCTGCCTGCTCCGTCGGGAAGTGACCTCTGGCCCGGATCGCGCGCCGGTAGCGGGCGTTGAGCGATTCGATGGCGTTCGTGCTGCAAATGACCCGCCGGATTTCGACCTCATAGTCCAGGAACGGCACGAATTCACTCCACGCGTTCTCCCACAGCCGGGTGATCGCCGGGTACTGCCGACCCCATTTGGCGGAGAACTCCACGAAGCGTTCCTTGGCTGCGGCCTCGGACGGTGCCGTGTAGACCGGGCGCAGGTCACGTGCCACTTCGTCCCGGTACTGCCGGGCGGCGAAGCGGAAGGTGTTCCGGATCAGATGGACAATGCAGGTCTGGACCACGGCCCGCTCCCAGACGGTGTTGATGGCCTCGGGCAGCCCCTTGAGCCCGTCGCAGACGCTGATGCAGACGTCCTCTACGCCCCGGTTCTTGATCTCAGTCAGCACGGAGAGCCAGAACTTGGCGCCTTCCCCGCCGTCGCCTGCCCACAGGCCGAGAATGTCCCGCTCACCGCCGGTGCTCACCCCGATCGCGACATAGACCGGGCGGTTCGTGACCTGCCCGTCGCGGATCTTGACCGTTATTCAGACACCCCCCGCAATCGACGCTGAGTCGGGCGCGGGACTGTCCGATAAACGGTGTGTGGATCCGGCCGGTTTCATTAGTGAGTGGTTCTTTCGAACCGGCCGGCGAAGGTGATCGCGAACGCGTTCAGCGCAGGCTTCCACCTCATCATCCAGCGTGCCCGACCGCCGCCGGTCGGATCAA